>NZ_CP041151.1:0-312786 GCF_006494715.1 Shewanella sp. SNU WT4 | reverse complement strand
ACAAGCTGACAAAGTCGTTGAAAAACGCGGCCCTGCCGTATCTTCAGCCTTTGATGCCGAAGGTAATGCGACTAAAGCTGCGCAAGGTTGGGCTCGTGGTAACGGCATCAGCGTTGAACAAGCTGAGCGTTTAGTCACAGATAAAGGTGAATGGTTAGTTCACTACGCCAACATTACTGGCGCGGCCACTATGGATTTAATTCCAGCCATGGCGCAAAAGGCACTCGATAAGTTGCCAATTCCAAAGCCAATGCGCTGGGGTAACAACAAGACGCAGTTTATCCGTCCGGTGCACACTATTACTATGCTGCTGGGTGATAAGTTAGTTGCCGGTGAATTGCTGGGCATTCAAGCCGCTCGCACTATTCGCGGCCACCGCTTTATGGGCGAAGCTAGCTTTGAATTAGATCATGCCGATAACTACTTAAGCTTATTGCTTGAGCGCGGTAAGGTCATGGCGGATTACTTTGCGCGTATGGCTATCATCAAGAATGATGCCGAGCAAGCAGCTGCAGATATTGGCGGCGTGGCTGATATCGAAGAAAGCTTACTTGAAGAAGTATCTTCACTGGTTGAATGGCCAGTAGTATTAACTGCGCACTTTGAAGAAAAATTCTTAGACGTGCCGGCTGAAGCCTTGGTTTACACCATGAAAGGCGATCAGAAATACTTCCCAGTGTTTGATAAGGCCGGCAAGTTACTGCCGAACTTTATCTTTGTAACTAACATTGAGTCTAAAGATCCAAGCCAAATCATTGCTGGTAATGAAAAAGTCGTTCGCCCTCGCCTTGCCGATGCCGAATTCTTCTTCAATACCGATAAAAAGCACAGCTTAGCGTCTCGCTTAACTAGCCTTGAGACTGTGGTATTCCAGCAGCAATTAGGTACCTTGAAAGCCCGTGTTGAGCGCATTTCAGCCCTCGCCGCCTTCATAGCGACTCAGATTGATGCCAATCCACAAGATGCTGCTCGCGCCGGTCTGTTATCAAAAGCAGATTTGATGACCAACATGGTGATGGAATTTACTGATACCCAAGGCACCATGGGCATGCATTACGCCCGTTTAGATGGCGAAACTGAAGCCGTTGCCGTGGCATTGGATGAGCAATATAAGCCTAAGTTCTCAGGTGATACTGTGCCAAGCTCAGGTGTATCGTGCGCCGTTGCTTTAGCTGAAAAGCTTGATACCTTAACCGGTATTTTCGGCATTGGCCAAGCGCCAAAAGGTGCGGCTGACCCATTCGCGCTGCGCCGCGCCGCTATCGGTGTACTGAGAATTATCGTTGAAAACAAGCTGCCATTAGACTTAGTGGATTTAATTGCTGAAGGTATTCGCTTACACGGCGAAACCTTAACTAATGCCAATGCGAATGAAGATGTGCTTGAGTTCTTAATGGCGCGTTTTCGTGCTTGGTATCAAGATAAAGGCATAGGCGTTGACGTTATCTTAGCGGTACTGGCTCGTCGCCCTACTCGCCCAGCGGATTTTGATGCCCGTATTCAAGCCGTGGCTCACTTTAGAAGCTTAGATGCTGCTATGGCATTAGCCGCGGCTAATAAGCGCGTGAGTAATATTCTGGCCAAGGTTGAAGGTGAATTACCAACAGCCATTGATAGCCAGTTATTAACGGCCAAAGAAGAAATCGAACTTGCTGCGCACTTAAACAAGTTACAGCCGCAATTAGATCCATTATTCGCACGCGGTGATTACCAGCAAGCTTTGATTCTGCTGGCTGGATTACGCAGCGACGTAGATAACTTCTTTGAAGCGGTAATGGTCATGGCCGATGATTTAGCCTTGCGTCACAACCGTTTGGCATTGCTAGGCCAATTGCGCCAGCAGTTCTGGCATGTTGCTGATATTTCGTTGCTGCAATAATCACTAGACCGCATTCATAGTCATCTGTATTCGTTGACTATCTATGTTAATAAACAAAAGACCAGTCCTATGACTAATGCCACTCGCTTAAGAGCGAGTGGCATTTTTACTTGGATATTTCACTGT
Organism: Shewanella sp. SNU WT4; assembly: GCF_006494715.1. Lineage (NCBI taxonomy): Bacteria > Pseudomonadati > Pseudomonadota > Gammaproteobacteria > Alteromonadales > Shewanellaceae > Shewanella > Shewanella sp. SNU WT4. The sequence goes on along the minus strand of NZ_CP041151.1, from coordinate 310,781 downwards.
TTTCTTTAGCACCACACGCGGGTAGCTGGGCCGCTTCCTCTTTGGGGGTAAAATCAACCTTTTGCCATTTTCCCTCAGTCGTTTTAAGTGCTGTGGGATCGCTCCCGGACTCCCTCTGTCACTCCAACCAAACTCATCCTGTATTAAAAACAGGGCATTAATGAAACTTATCCTCTGTGGCTCAACTTTATGCTGCACTGCCATTGCGGCCATCTCTAGCCGAACAATATTGTAGGTCGTTAAGATCCCCCATAATTCTTGATACACCCCATCCTTCTTCTTACTGCGCAGGACTGGTTTATTTTCCAGTTGATATTGCTTTAGCTCACTATAACCCCTCTCTATCTCCCATCGCTGCCAATACACCTTGAGTAAATCGTTCACTGGATAGCTGTTGGGGCATAGGCAGGACGTGATAAACCCTTTGATATCACCTTTGGGTGACGGAATAAGAATAAGGCGGGCTTGCCAGCTCTCCCCCAGATAAGGCGCTTGCTGTTTAGCTTGGGGTGATACCGGCATCTCAACCAGATGGTCATACTCTGAGAATGACTCGATAATTTGATAGCGGGTCTTAGACTTTATCGGGGTTAACCAATGGGTGTTTGCACCGCTTTCTTGCCAGCTGATGAGCAATTCGGCAGACATAAACCCACGGTCAAACAACGTGAGCGAATTCTCGGGAGCTGAGCCAACCAATTGCTGTGCATAGTGAATTTCACTGTGGGTAACAGGCCCGAAAGCCGCATCAGAAAGTAAGTGGCTACGAGTAGACATTAAGGTGACCGCCAGCACAGAGGGAAAAGAAGCCGTGCTTTGTGCAAAGCCAAAGTGATGGTTTTCTTCAGTGTTATGCGTCTTAAAATACGTCCCATCAACACTGAGCAATTTCAATCCCGCTATCTCATCAAATTCGCACTGTGTTTCCCACTGTGCAGCGGTTGTTTTGAACAGATAACGCATGGGCTCTGAACCCAACTTTTCTTTGGCTTTGATGATACTACTGGTCGCCAGTGGCGGGAGCTCCCCCTTGGAGTCGGGAAATGCCAGTGAGAGCGTATCACAGACTTGCTGAATCGAGCGGTTACGCATCAAACCAATGCCTAGAACCAACCAAACAGCTTGCTCTGCAGGGAAACGGCGGGTTCGAAGCGAGGCCCTGCCAGTTTGTTGCACAGCCTCAGCCACCCAATCCATGGGAACATGTTTGGCGAATACATCAATATCTTGCGCTTGGAAAAATTCAGCGGTAACGAGTAGCTCTTTAGAAAATTCAGACATAAAAAAATCAGCTGCAACTTAGGTTGCGGCTGATTATGAAGCCCTTGAAAGATCGTTCAACTACTTAAAACGATCGGCATTAAGTCCTATGACTGGTCTTTTTGTATCTTGCTTGTGTTTATGTAAGAGGTAACTATTAATTCTCAAGAGTCACTAATTTTTCGTGAAGCTCTAAAAAGTCTTCTAACGATAAGTCGATACGTTGTAAATGCAAAGGTAACTGTTCTTCATCCAAGCGTTTGGCTTGATACAGCATTGAGAGTTCACTAATGGCATTGGCGCGCCATATCACCGCCGCTAAGCCGCCATCGGGGCGATAGTTAACATTCGCAAGCCTTTCTAATTGTTCACAATAAATAGGCGGTAAACGCCAACATTTCATCAAACTAGCACTCAGCACTAAGCTGCGACTCGTCATGGCTTGTCTAAATAAGTGCGATCTTGGCTGCTCACCAACCTCAGCCACTACAAATTGATCCAATAAAATTTTAAAAATGGCTATCTTGCCAACGTCATGCAATAAGCCCATTAAAAATACAGTATCGGCATCATCTGTGGCCATTTCTCCCGCCAAAAATGCCACTTGTAATGAATGGTGCCAAATTTGCGCGCCAAAGCGGCGGTAGTAAATAGGCTTAATATCAATAATGTCTTTCACCATGCTTGAGGTGACAAAGCGGCGAATTTGGTCGCGCCCTAAAGATACTAACGCTTGCTGAAGATTAGTGACGTCTTTAGTGCCGCGCCTAAACGCGGGTGAATTACAGAGTTTTAGCACTTCGATGCTAATCATAGGGTCTTGCTGCAATAGCTTTAAAATCGCCTGCACATCGCATTCAGGATTAGCTAGCTGCTTATCAATCTCTATCACTCGACTGGAAAGTTTTAAGACTTTAGCAGCGATTTGTTCTGGGTCGCTTAATGCCTTAGCCACATTTTCTATGACTTTTTTCTCGAGATTATTAGCAACCCCGCCACTGTCTTCGGAATTTACTTGAAACAACAAGCTATAAAACATGGCGGATGAATCAATACTATTGATTAATTTAGATTCTACAGGCGTCACTTGGGATGATTTGTGGATGGGCTTAGCCGCACTCACAGCGGCTATTGCTTGCTCTCCCGCCATAGTCGCTTGGGAAGCAGGTTTAGAGATACTGACTTCAACGTCATCTCTAAAATTAAAAATTTTGCCAAATAATTTTCTCACGGTGCCACCTTGGCTATTAGCAATATAACTGACTCTCAATCCCCTTTACCTGATTAATTTTAGTCGAAATTTGGTAAAAAAAACGCGACTCAAGCGTCGCGTTTAATGTTAACTAACTTAGAGCACTAGACGTCTAGGTTAGCCACGTTCAAGGCGTTAGCTTCAATAAACTCACGTCTTGGTTCAACATTGTCGCCCATTAAGGTAGTAAACAATTGATCGGCGCCAACGGCATCATCAATGGTCACTTGCAACATACGGCGCTGCTCAGGATCCATAGTGGTTTCCCACAATTGCTCTGGGTTCATCTCACCCAGTCCTTTATAGCGCTGGATATATAAACCGCGCTGAGCTTCTTGCATCAACCATTCAAGTGCTTCTGCGAAGCTAGCCACTTGCTTAGTACGTTCGCCGCGCTGTACATAACCATTAGCTTCGACCAGACCTTCTAATTCAGATGCCAGACGCACCATACGCTGGTAATCAGCAGAACTAAAGAAGTCATGACCCAGCAAGTAATGAGTATCTATACCATGCTTACGAATGGTGATTTGCGGTAAATACTGCTGACGCTCAGGGTCAAACATCGCTTGCGCTGAATACAGCACGCCGGTGTTTTCACGCTCACGTAAGTCAGCAATTAACGAATCACACCAAGCTGTCATCAAACCTTCATCTAACAGCATTTCAGTCGTGACTTCTGGGTGATACAGCATGCGTTCAGTCACAATCCGTGGATAACGTAAAGACAGACGCTCAATCATGGCTTCAACTTCACGGAACTGATTCACTAAGCGCTCTAATGGGCCACCGCTCATGCCAGGAATGCCTGGTGCTGAGTATAAGGTGGCGCCATCTAACGCTTGCGTGGTCAGATACTGAGTTCTGGCCGCTTCATCTTTCAGATACTGCTCTTGCTTACCGCGTTTCACTTTATATAAAGGCGGCTGGGCAATATAAATATAACCACGCTCAATCAGTTCCGGCATTTGACGGAAGAAGAAGGTCAACAGCAAGGTACGAATGTGCGAGCCGTCGACGTCAGCATCCGTCATGATGATGATGTTGTGATAACGAGTTTTATCTGGGTTATATTCATCGCGGCCAATACCACAACCTAAGGCAGTGATCAGTGTCGCCACTTCTTGTGAAGATAACATCTTATCAAAACGCGCTTTTTCAACGTTTAAGATCTTACCCTTAAGCGGCAAAATAGCTTGGTTTTTACGATTTCGGCCTTGTTTGGCGCTGCCGCCGGCCGAGTCACCTTCCACTATGTAAATTTCAGATAAACCAGGATCTTTTTCTTGGCAATCGGCTAACTTACCCGGTAAACCACCTAAATCTAACGCGCCTTTACGACGAGTCATTTCACGGGCTTTACGGGCTGCTTCACGAGCACGCGCAGCATCAATGATCTTGCCAACAATTAATCGAGCATCGCCTGGGTTTTCCAGCAGATAATCATTGAGTTTTTCACCCATGGTCTGCTCAACCGCGGTCTTAACTTCACTCGATACTAATTTATCTTTAGTTTGCGAGCTGAATTTAGGATCTGGTACTTTAACCGAAATAACCGCGGTCAAACCTTCACGAGCATCATCGCCAGTCGCGTTAGTCTTACCTTTCTTATTGAAGCCTTCACGCTCCATATAAGTGTTAAGGTTACGAGTCAAGGCACTACGGAAACCCGCTAAGTGAGTACCGCCATCGCGCTGTGGGATGTTGTTGGTGAAACAAAAAATGTTTTCTTGGAAACCATCATTCCACTGCATAGCCACTTCAACGGTAATGCCGTCGTCACGCTCTTGAGTAAAATGGAACACATCTTTGTTGACTGGCGTCTTGTTGCGATTTAAGTAATCAACAAATGCGCTAATACCGCCTTCATACTGGAAAAATTCATTTTTAGCATCACGGTCATCCATTAAACGGATGCCAACGCCTGAGTTCAAGAATGACAACTCACGTACGCGTTTAGCTAAGATCTCATAGTGATACAAGGTATCAGTAAAAGTCTCATGGCTTGGCCAAAAACGAATCGTAGTACCGGTTTTGCTTGCTTGACCAATCTCTTTGATTGGCGCATCAGGCACACCGTGGGTATAAAACTGCTCATAGACCTTGCCATCTCGGCGAATGGTCATCTGCAGCTTTTCAGACAAGGCGTTTACTACTGAAACACCAACGCCGTGTAAGCCACCAGACACTTTATAAGAGTTATCATCAAACTTACCGCCAGCGTGCAGTACCGTCATAATAACTTCAGCCGCCGAAACACCTTCTTCTGGGTGGATAGCTACCGGAATACCACGACCATCATCTTGCACCGACACAGAACCGTCGGTGTGAATTCTGATGGTAATATCGTGACAATGGCCAGCCAAAGCTTCGTCGATTGAGTTATCGACCACTTCGAACACCATATGATGCAGACCTGAACCATCGTCGGTATCACCGATATACATCCCAGGTCTTTTACGTACCGCATCAAGGCCCTTAAGGACCTTAATACTCGAAGAATCGTAACTATTCTCTGACATATTATTCTCTCATCGTGTGTTCAATTTGCGTTACCAGCCCCTGTTCCACATGGAACACCTTACTCGGTGCTATGTGTAAGCAATCGACAATGGCTGCAGGTTCAATAGCGGTCACAAAAATTTGTGCGCCCGTATCGGTCAATTGTTTTAGCAGTAATTGTCGGTGCTGAGCATCTAGCTCTGAAGGCAGATCATCGACTAAATAAATACTGTTTTTGCCAGTTTGTTGCCTTAATAAACGGCCTTGGGCAATACGTAAGGCACATACCAATAACTTCAGCTGCCCACGGGATAAAGCGTCTTGTGCCGGTAAATTTTCTACCCGCAATCTCAAGTCCGCTTTATGTGGACCACTTACCGTATGCCCCATTCCCAGATCACGCTGATATTGCTGTTCAAGCAACTGATTTAAATCAGTTTTACTATCCCATCCGCGTGTAAAAGAAATCTTTAGTTCTACCTGGGGTAAAAACTCCTCGATTATACCCTTTAGTCGCTCATTTAACGAGTCCACATACCGTTTTCTTGCCTCAGTAACAGGCTCAGCATAACGAACTAACTCCTTATCCCAATACTGAATTTGCTGATAGCTAGCACCGTCTCGTAATAACTGATTACGCTGCTTCATGATGCGTCTAACATTGACCCAAGCAGGATAAAAATGCGGGTCGGCATGAAAGGTACCCCAATCAATAAACTGCCGCCGCGACTGTGGACCTTCAAACAGCAGGGAAAAGCTTTCGGGTGTAATGACCTGTATGGGTAGGGATTCGGCTAACACAGATAAACGCTTGACCCGAGCGCCATCAATTTTGACCTCAGTATCGCCGTTTCTGTGCTTTCTAAAGCCGACCTTGCCTGCTTGGCCGCTTTGTTCATGTTGCAACTGAGCAAATAAGGTTAGCTGCTCGGCGTCGCGCTGTATGACTCGTTGACTGATGTGGCTGCGAAAAGAGCGCCCCATCCCCAAAAAATAAATGGCCTCAAGAATACTGGTCTTACCGCTGCCGTTGGGGCCATAGATCAAATTCAGCCCAGTGCCGGGGGACAATTGGGCTGAAGATAGATTGCGAAAGGATTCTATAGTTAAGCGTGAAATGCTCATAAAAATGGCAGAGAACTCTGCCACAATCTCCTACAAACGCATTGGCATGACAACATACATAGAATCTTGATCTTGGTAATTTTCAAGTAAAGCACTTGAGTTACCGTCAATCAGAGTAATACGTACATCTTCATTTTTAAGGTTATTGAGAACATCTAATAAATAACTGACGTTAAAACCAATTTCCAACGCTTGTCCCTGGTAATCAATATCAATGATTTCTTCCGCTTCTTCTTGCTCAGGGTTATTCGCCGTAATTTTCATCAAACCTGGCTCTAACTGAATGCGCACACCGCGAAATTTTTCATTGGACAATATTGATGCCCGGGTTAACGCTTGCTTTAAATGATGACGACTGGCGATCACGATTTTATCACCGCCCTTAGGCAGTACGCGGCGATAATCAGGGAAACGACCATCCACTAACTTACTGGTGAACACCGCATTAGCCGTGGTCGCGCGAATGGCATTTTCACCAATCGCCAAAGTAATATCTTGATCGTCACCATCCATCAAACGCGCTAATTCCATCACGCCTTTGCGCGGTACAATCACTTGTCTTTCAGGCAAATTAGCTTCCGTGGTGCGATGACTTAACGCCAATCTATGACCATCAGTCGCAATAGCTCTCAACATATTGCCTTCAGTTTCAAGTAACAAACCGTTCAGATAATAACGAACATCCTGATTAGCCATAGAAAATTGCGTGGCATCAATCAGAGATTTAAGCGTACCTTGCTTAAGAGTTAATTCAGTATCCGCCTGAAAAGCATCAACATTTGGATATTCTTGCGCTGGCAAGGTCGCTAATGAAAAACGACTGCGGCCACAACGTAGTAACCACTTATTGTCTTGCTGCTCGACTTTAATTTCTGTTTGTTCTGGTAAGGATTTAACGATATCCAGTAACTTTTTAGCAGGAACTGTCGTTTGCCCTTCGACGATATCGCCATGAAGCTGAGCTTGACCCACTAATTCAACTTCAAGATCCGTACCAGTCAACTTGAGTGAGTGACCACTTACCTCTACCAATAGGTTGGCTAAAATAGGTAAATTATGGCGTCTCTCGACAGCCCCACTCACAAGTTGTAACGGCTTTAAAAGGGCATCCCTATCAATTGAAAATTTCATGGTTTGCGGTTCCCTGCCTTTTAGGAAGATAAAGTTCTAATCAAGTTCGCATAATCTTCTTTAATGTCATGACTTTCTTCGCGCAATTGCGCGATTTTACGACAAGCATGTAGCACAGTAGTATGATCACGCCCACCAAAAGCATCGCCAATTTCAGGCAAACTTTGGTTGGTTAATTCTTTCGATAATGCCATGGCCACTTGGCGCGGACGAGCCACACTACGTGAGCGACGCTTTGATAGCATGTCAGCCATTTTTATCTTGTAATACTCTGCCACGGTTTTTTGAATATTATCAATAGTGACCAGTTTTTCTTGCAGAGCTAATAAATCGCGCAGTGCTTCACGCACAAAATCAATGGTGATCGGTCTGCCAGTAAAATTGGCATTAGCAATCACGCGGTTGAGCGCGCCTTCAAGTTCTCGCACGTTTGAACGTAAACGCTTAGCAATGAAGAAAGCCACTTCATCTGGCAGATTAATGCCGCTTTCTTGCGCCTTGCGCATTAATATTGCTACTCGGGTTTCTAATTCCGGTGGCTCGATAGCTACCGTTAAGCCCCAGCCAAAACGTGATTTTAATCTGTCTTCAACGCCATCAATTTCTTTAGGATAACGATCTGAGGTTAAGATGACTTGATGGTTACCTTCTAATAACGCATTGAAAGTGTGGAAAAACTCTTCTTGCGAGCGATCTTTGTTAGCAAAAAACTGAATATCATCGATAAAAAGCGCATCTACACTACGGTAATAACGCTTAAATTCTTCAATGGCATTATTTTGCAGCGCTTTCACCATATCTTGAACAAAGCGCTCTGAATGCATATAAACCACTTTCGCATTGGGATTATTTTTAATAATGCCATTGCCAACAGCATGCAACAGGTGAGTTTTACCTAAGCCCGTGCCGCCATAAAGAAATAATGGGTTATAAGCACCACCTGGATTTTCAGCTACTTGTAATGCAGCCGCTTTGCCGAGTTGGTTCGATTTACCTTCAACAAAATTGTCAAATTGGTAAGTCGGATTGATGTTACTGCGATGATTAATATTAGATACTGGTTCGCGCTGGCTTTGAAAACCTGTTGCCACTTGTGGGCGAACCATAGCTGGACCTGCCGTTCTTACTGGCGCTGGCGCAGCAACCGGCTTGGCTGATGGGCGACTACCTATATCAAAACGCAACTTAGGAGCATTACTACCTAGTTGTTCAATAAAGAATTGATTAATAATATTGATATATTTATCACGAACCCAATCGAGCACGAAACGATTGGGCGCATAAAGCACCAGTGTCTCGCCATCCATTTCGGCCTGCAACGGTCTTATCCACATACTGAATTGTTGAGCAGACAGCTCGTCTTGCAGTCGTCCGATACATTGTTGCCAAAGTGAAACCGCCACTGAACTTATCCCCAAAAAGACCAACCGAAAGGATAGGTATTCTATAGGGAGATCACGCTGATCGCTATCCTTTAAATATATTTATCCCCAACTAAGAAATTGGATCCAAAAAGGCATGATCAGTCAAGATCTAATGCGATCAAATATGTGCGAAATTCAGCAAACTGCCGCTTTATAAAGGGATCTTAGCCGATCTATTTTAGTGGCGTAAGATCTAATTTAATTAATCAACAAACACCAGATGTAGTGGTACTTCACAGACTTATCCACATTTTCTGGTGTATCTGGGCAGGATCTTGATTAACCAAGTTGAAGAGTATTTCAGTTTCATTAGGGCTTTCTGTTGACTGCCCCTAATAAAGTGATTACAATTCGGCCTCTTTTTCCACCTTAGTCTCATTTTGACGCTAAGGCACATTAACTAAACAAAGACGGATTGCCATCATGAGTAAACGTACTTTTCAACCTAGCAACCTGAAGCGCAAGCGTTCTCACGGCTTCCGCGCTCGTATGGCTACTGTAGGCGGCCGTAAGGTGCTTGCACGTCGTCGTGCGAAAGGTCGCGCTCGTTTATCTGCTTAATAAGTAGATAACTAGGTGACTAGCTATACCTTTACGCGGGAGTTACGCTTGTTAACTCCCGCGCAATTTAAATCTGTATTCAACAATCCCCTTAAAGCATCTTCTGCTGATATTACCTTGCTTGCAATTTCTAATGGTCAGGAACACCCTCGCCTTGGATTAACTGTGCCTAAACGCCAAGTTAAACATGCTAATCAACGTAATCGCATCAAAAGAGTCATTAGGGAAAGTTTCCGTTTACATCAAGATCAAATCCCTGATGCTGATATCGTGGTTTTGGTTCGTCACGGTTGCTTAGCGATGGATAATGCAGAATTACATTGTTTGATAGAAAAGCTATGGCGAAAACTCTCTCGCCGATTCAATGGCTAGCAACCACGTTCATTCGTGGTTATCAAATCTTCATCAGCCCTTTACTGGGTCCTCGATGTCGTTTCACTCCCTCTTGCTCACATTACGCGATAGAAGCAATTCAAACTCACGGATCAGTAAAAGGGAGTTGGTTTGCTCTCAAACGCATATTAAAATGTCACCCTTTACATCCCGGCGGTAGTGATCCCGTCCCCCCCAAAAACGACAGGTGCAATAAATAAGGTTATGGAATCTCAACGTAATATATTGCTAATCGGTTTGCTGGTTGTCAGCTTCCTGCTGTGGCAACAATGGCAGACTGACAACGCGCCTCAAGCGCCGATACACACGACTGTAGCTTCTCAAACCGCTACTGCAGACCATAATTCTGATGTTCCGTCATCAGATGCTAGTGTTCCTGCGCTTCATACAGCGGCTTCAAAAGACTTGATCAGTGTTAAAACCGACCAGTTGGATGTGAAAATCAATCCAGTAGGTGGTGATATAGTTTATGCGGCGTTAGTAGCCCACAAGCTAGAACAAAACAAAGATCAGCCTTTTGTATTACTTGAGCAAACTCCAGCTTATACCTACATTGCCCAAAGTGGATTAATCGGTACCAATGGTATTGATAGCATTAAAGGCCGTGCTCATTTTACTGCTACCAAGCAAGATTACGCTATGGCTGCGGGTGAAACGACACTGGAAGTTCCTTTAACTTTTACTGCTGCTGATGGTGTGACTTACACTAAAGTATTTACTTTCCACCAAGGTAAATTCGATATTGGTGTTGATTACCGCATCAAAAACACCACTGCTGAGCCATTACAAGTTCAGATGTACGGTCAGATTAAGCAAACCGTCAAGGCTAGTGAATCTAGCATGATGATGCCAACTTATCGTGGCGCCGCTTTCTCTACCGCTAAAGAGCGTTATGAAAAGTACTCATTTGAAGATATGAGTAAAAGCAACTTAGATACCGTCACCCAAGGTGGCTGGGCCGCTATGTTGCAGCACTATTTTGTATCCGCTTGGGTTCCACAAGCCACTGAGCAAAATACCCTATTTACCAGTGTTAGTGGCGGTATGGCCAACATTGGCTTCCGTAGCCAAGTGCAGAATATTGCGCCTGACACCACGGTAAATTTGGCCGCTCAATTCTATGTGGGTCCTAAATACCAAGAGCAATTATCTGCCATCTCACCAACGCTGAACCTAGTGGTAGATTATGGTTTCTTGTGGTGGTTAGCCGTTCCAATTTACAAATTATTGATGTTCTTCCAGTCAATCGTTGGTAACTGGGGTGTGGCCATTATCTTAATTACTCTGACAGTTCGTGGCTTACTCTATCCATTAACCAAGGCACAATATGTGTCTATGGCTAAGATGCGTAACCTGCAGCCAAAACTGGCTGAACTGAAAGAACGCTTTGGTGATGACCGTCAAAAGATGGGTCAGGCCATGATGGAACTGTACAAGAAAGAAAAAGTTAACCCTATGGGTGGCTGTTTACCTATCTTGTTACAGATGCCAATCTTCATTGCCTTGTACTGGGTATTGTTAGAAAGCGTTGAATTACGTCACGCACCGTTTGTTTTATGGATCCATGACCTGTCGGTTCAAGACCCATTCTACATTCTGCCGCTGCTGATGGGCGCGTCTATGTGGTACATGCAGAAGATGCAACCTATTGCACCTACCATGGACCCTATGCAAGTTAAAATGATGCAGTGGATGCCTGTGGTATTTACCGTATTCTTCTTGTGGTTCCCAGCAGGTCTGGTTCTGTACTGGTTAGTAGGTAACTTAGTTGCTATTATCCAGCAGAAGATTATTTATGCCAACCTCGAGAAAAAAGGCTTAAAATAAGCCGATAGCTAAACCAAAAAAAGGCGGCTTATTGCCGCCTTTTTGTTTTCTTTTATTTGAAATGGGTAACACGCGTGACAACAGAAACTATCGTGGCACAGGCTACCGCCCCCGGTCGTGGCGGTGTGGGCATCATCCGCATTTCGGGAAAATTAGCAGCATCTGCCGCCATGGAAGTGCTCGGTCACTTACCTAAGACTCGCTATGCTGATTACTGTGATTTTAAAGCGGCCAATGGTCATGTGATTGACCAAGGTATTGCCTTATTCTTTAAAGGCCCAAACTCATTTACCGGTGAAGATGTTCTTGAACTGCAAGGTCATGGCGGTCAAATCGTTCTCGATATGCTGATAAAACGCGTACTGGAAATTACCGGTATTCGTATTGCTCGCCCAGGTGAGTTCAGCGAACAAGCCTTTATGAATGATAAGCTCGATTTAACTCAAGCTGAAGCCATTGCCGATTTGATTGATGCCACCAGTGAACAAGCAGCCAAAAGTGCGCTGCAATCACTGCAAGGCGAATTCTCAAAAGAAGTACACACTTTAGTCGAGCAAGTGACCAATTTACGCCTCTATGTCGAAGCTGCCATTGATTTCCCCGATGAAGAAGTGGATTTTCTGTCTGATGGCAAAATTGCCAGCGCCCTATATCGCATCATAGATAAACTAGATGTTGTGCAAGCGAGCGCAAAACAAGGCGCAATTATTCGCGAAGGCATGAAAGTGGTTATCGCTGGTCGCCCCAATGCTGGTAAATCAAGCTTATTGAATGCCTTAGCCGGTAAAGAATCAGCCATTGTGACCGAAATTGCCGGTACTACGCGCGATGTATTGCGTGAACACATACATTTAGATGGTATGCCTTTGCATATTATCGATACCGCAGGCCTGCGTGATACCACAGATACCGTTGAACAAATTGGTATTGAGCGCGCCTGGAATGAAATAAAAAGTGCTGATCGAGTGCTGTTTATGGTGGATGGCACCACGACTAGCGCCGTCGATCCACACTATATCTGGCCAGATTTTATCGATCGCCTGCCTGCGGGTTTAGGCATTACTGTGATACGTAATAAAGCCGATCTCACCGGCGAATCGTTAGATTGCACTGAAGAGCAAGGCCACAGCGTCTATCGAATTTCAGCGAAAACAGGCCTAGGTGTAGAGGAACTCAAGCAACATTTAAAAAGTTTGATGGGATACCAAAGCAACCTTGAAGGCGGTTTTATTGCTCGCCGACGCCATTTAGAAGCGCTAGCCCTCGCCGCTGAGCACTTACAAATAGGTAAAGAGCAGCTAGAAGTTTACGAGGCGGGTGAATTGTTAGCAGAAGAACTGCGCATGACGCAGCAAGCATTATCAGAAATTACGGGCCAATTCACTTCAGATGACCTGTTAGGCAAGATATTTAGTTCATTCTGTATCGGCAAATAACGATTAAAGGAGCCTACAGGCTCCTTTTTTTATGCCCAATAAGCCAACTTCAGCTAAAAACTCACCTCTTTTTGACCTGCTATCTATCAAGTATCAGCATAAAATAGTCAATTTATAGGCTAATAAGCCCTGTCAGCTTGCTAGAAGCCATACTAAGCAATCAGTTACTATAGCCCCATCATTTAGGACTACAGGTCCCCAGTTAGGAAAAATCATGAGTAAAATTGAAATTATTGTCGGTACTACTTTAGGTGGCACTGAATATGTAGCTGATGAAATGCTGCCATTATTGAGTGATTTGGGCCATGAAATCACCTTACATTTAGCGCCAGAATTAACCGATTTAGATCCAAAATCCCTATGGATTATCGTGTCATCTACCCATGGCGCAGGTGATTTACCAGACAATTTACAGCCGTTATTAAAGCAATTACGCCTCTTACAACCCTCGCTTGCTGAGCTCACTTTTGCTTTGTGTGCCATCGGCGACTCCAACTACGACACTTTTTGTCAGGGGCCGGAAAGCTTAGTTTCAGAGTTATCATTTTTAGGCGCCACGGAAATTGTGGACAAGATCCAAATCGACATTAAACAGCAAACGATCCCGGAAGATGCCGCTATTCATTGGCTTAAGCAATGGATCAACCGCATCTAAACCGATCATAAGATCAATAAAACCAGATCTACCCACAATTTAGATCTAGCTTATCCACAAATTACGTTCCAAAAGGATAAATCTGTGGATAAGCTATTATTTTTCTCTGATCAACTCATGTACTATTCACACTCCTGCTTGGTTAAAGATCGTACCTGTGGATAAAGTAGCGATCTATCCCCACCTTATTTGCTAATAGATCCCCGGTAGATCACAGGATCAGAATGCCGCAAGCTAATGAATTTTAAGACGTTATAGGCTTACCCACAGAAAATGGCGATCCTAATAATAAGACATAATAAGAGATCTATATAAAGATCTTAAGATCTATTAAGCCGATCACCTTGAGATCTTTCAATGCAAATAGATCATTCACCTTGGCACAGACAAATGCTAAAATAGCCAACTCGTAAAGTTTCGATCTTTAATATCAAAAGGCAGTTTTATGCATTTTCATGAACGGTTTGATGTAATTGTTGTAGGTGGTGGTCATGCCGGAACTGAAGCCGCATTGGCTGCTGCCAGAATGGGCTCAAAAACCCTGTTGCTGACCCATAACGTTGATACTCTTGGACAAATGTCTTGCAACCCAGCCATTGGTGGCATAGGTAAAGGCCATTTGGTTAAAGAAATTGATGCCTTAGGCGGCGCAATGGCAATAGCCACCGACTTAGCCGGCATTCAATTTAGGACCTTAAATTCAAGTAAGGGCCCAGCAGTACGAGCGACTAGAGCTCAAGCTGATCGCGCTTTGTATAAACATGCGATCTTAAATATTTTACAGAACCAGCCAAACCTGCGTATTTTCCAACAAGGCGTAGACGATCTTGTGGTTGAAAACGATCAAGTGGTTGGTGTCGTCACCCAGATGGGTTTAGCGTTCGCTGCCAAGAGTGTGGTGTTAACTGCAGGTACTTTCCTCGGCGGTAAAATTCATATTGGTTTAGAGAATTACAGCGGTGGTCGTGCTGGCGATCCACCTTCCATCGCCTTAGCCAATCGTTTACGTGAATTACCGATTCGAGTTGGTCGCTTAAAGACAGGTACACCACCAAGAATTGATGCCAATACCATTGATTTTGCTCAAATGACTGAGCAGAAAGGTGATGACCCATTACCTGTGATGTCGTTCGTTGGCAATGTTGAGCAACATCCACGCCAGGTATCATGCTATGTGACTCATACCAATGAGCAAACCCATGACATTATTCGCGGTGGCTTAGATCGTAGTCCTATGTATTCAGGCGTGATTGAAGGCATTGGCCCACGTTATTGCCCAAGCATTGAAGATAAAATTCATCGTTTCTCTGATAAAAACTCACATCAAATTTTTATTGAGCCAGAAGGTTTAACCACCACAGAAATTTACCCTAACGGTATTTCTACTAGCTTACCTTTTGATGTGCAGATCAACTTGGTGCGTTCGATCAAAGGCATGGAAAATGCTGAGATCATTCGTCCTGGTTACGCTATTGAATATGATTATTTCGATCCAAGAGATCTGAAAAACTCATTAGAAACGAAAGCGATCAAAGGTTTATTCTTTGCAGGACAAATCAATGGTACTACTGGCTATGAAGAAGCGGGTGCCCAAGGTTTGTTAGCCGGTATGAACGCCTCGTTATTCGTGCAAGAAAAAGATGCGTGGGCACCACGTCGCGATGAAGCGTATTTAGGGGTGTTAGTTGATGACTTATCAACTTTAGGTACCAAAGAACCGTACCGCATGTTTACTAGCCGCGCCGAATACCGTTTGTTGCTGCGTGAAGATAACGCTGATTTACGCTTAACCGAAAAAGGTCGTGAGTTAGGTCTGATTGATGATGACCGTTGGGCTAAATTCAATACCAAGCGCGAAGCGATTGAAACTGAATTACAACGTTTACGTGGTCAGTGGATCCATGCAAATTCGCCTTTGGTAGAAGCGTTGAATCCACACTTGAATACGCCAATTACCCGTGAAGCAACCTTTGAAGATTTGCTGAAAAGACCTGAACTTGATTATGACAAGCTAATGAAAGTTGAAGGTTTTGGCCCTGCCATTAGCGACCCAAGGGCCGCAGAGCAAGTGCAAATTCAGGTAAAATATTCAGGCTACATTCAGCGCCAGCAAGATGAAATTGCGAAAGCTATGCGTAATGAGAATACCGGCTTACCGTTAACCTTGGATTACCATGAAGTACCTGGGTTATCCAATGAAGTAATTGCCAAACTCAACACCCATAAGCCAGAAACCATAGGCCAAGCCTCACGGATTTCAGGGATCACTCCCGCGGCCATTTCAATTTTATTAGTGCATCTGAAAAAGCGCGGTTTATTGCGTAAATCAGCTTAGTACAAACGGCTTACTAGTATTATTCAAGGGAAGCTTAGGCTTCCCTTCTTTTATCCTGAGCCGCATAATAGTGCTCAGAATACCCACTTATTTTTTGAGGTGTCGAGTGCAGGCTCTACTCACGACCTATTTAGCCCAAACCGGCTTAGATGTAACTCCGAAACAACAAGAGCAACTGCTTAATTTTGTTGGTATGTTGGATAAATGGAACAAGGCTTATAACCTCACTTCGGTGCGTGATCCTAAGCAAATGCTTATTCGCCATATCATGGACAGCTTAGTGGTATCGCCCTATTTAGAAGGTGAGCGCTTTATTGATGTAGGTACTGGCCCTGGGCTGCCGGGGATCCCGTTAGCCATTATTAATCCAGATAAGCAGTTCTTTTTACTTGATAGCTTAGGTAAGCGCATTCGTTTTCAAAAACAAGTGGCCTTTGAACTTGGATTAACTAACATCACTTCCATCGAAAGTCGTGTTGAAGCCTTTGATCCTGAACAAAAGTTTGATGGTGTGCTCAGTCGTGCCTTTGCCTCAGTGACGGATATGCTCACTTGGTGTCATCATTTACCGACAGACAATGGCTGTTTTTATGCCTTGAAAGGTCAGCTAAATGAGCAGGAAATGGCATCGATTCCAGCAGGTTTTAAGTTGATTGATACTATTGAGCTAGTGCTACCAGATTTGAACGAGCAACGACATTTGCTCAAACTCATCAAACAATAGTCTGATATTGGAATTGTCTGCTTGGCATCGAGGCGGACATCCCACAATTTATTCATTACCGCTTTGATAACTCATGCATTATCTAAAAAAATGTGTGATATTTCGTTAATTTGAGTCTGACAGACAGGGTGACAAAGTGGCGAAAATTATAGCCGTGGCCAACCAGAAGGGTGGCGTAGGAAAAACAACTACATGCGTGAATTTAGCTGCATCACTCGCCGCCACTAAGCGTAAAGTTTTGGTGGTCGATCTGGATCCGCAAGGAAATGCCACTATGGGCAGCGGTATCGACAAGTATGATCTTGATAATACAGCCTATGAATTATTGGTCGAAGAAAAGCCGTTTGAAGAAATAGTGATCCGTAATACTGCGGGCAAATATGATTTGATTGCCGGTAATGGTGATGTCACCGCCGCTGAAATTAAGCTCATTCAGTTTTTTGCCCGAGAAGTGCGCTTACGCAATGCCTTGGCGCCAATTCGCGATCAATACGACTTTATTTTCATCGATTGCCCTCCTTCACTCAATATGCTGACCGTTAATGCCATGTCGGCTGCCGACTCAGTGCTAGTGCCGATGCAATGCGAGTATTATGCCTTAGAGGGCTTAACGGCTCTGATTGATACCATAGGTAAACTCGGCGCCATGGTGAACCCTGGGCTCTATATCGAAGGCATACTGCGCACTATGTATGATCCTCGCAATCGCTTAGCCAATGACGTATCAGATCAGCTCAAACAACACTTCGGTGATAAAGTTTACCGCACAGTTATCCCGCGTAATATCCGTTTAGCCGAAGCGCCAAGTTTTGGCGCGCCAGCTATGTATTACGACAAGACCAGCGCTGGCGCTAAAGCCTATCTTGCACTGGCCGGTGAAATTATTCGACGTGCGGAACAGTTAGCTGAAAAAGCATAAAGGAAGATTATGACCATTAAGAAACGCGGGCTGGGTAAAGGCTTGGATGCATTACTGAGTACCAGTCACGCTGCCAATCAGAAAATTCACCATGATACTGTTATCGAAACAACACATCATCAGGATGCCATAGCTACTGATGATGTGTTGCGTCATCTCGATCTTGATTTACTTCAGCCAGGAAAATATCAGCCCCGTAAAGACATGTCGGCCGAGGCGCTAGAAGAGCTTGCGAGCTCAATTAAGACTCAAGGTATTATTCAGCCGATAGTAGTGCGCCAAATTGGCCAAAACCGCTATGAGATCATGGCGGGTGAGCGGCGCTGGCGCGCAGCTGGCCTTGCCAAGCTAGATAAAGTGCCGTGTCTCATTAAAAATGTGGCCGATGAATCGGCCATAGTCATAGCACTGATTGAAAACATTCAGCGTGAAGACCTAAATGCCATGGAAGAAGCCATAGCATTGGACCGCTTAATTAAAGAATTTAAGCTAACTCATCAACAAGTTGCCGAATCTGTGGGCAAGTCACGCACGACAGTCACTAACTTGCTGCGTTTAAACGGCCTCAATGAAGCGGTTAAGCTGATGCTTGAAAATGGTGACTTAGATATGGGGCACGCCCGCGCCTTACTTGGCGTCTCGGGTGAAACTCAAACTGAGCTAGCTAAATTAGTGATTAGTAAAGGGCTTACGGTGCGCGAAACCGAAAACTTAGTCACTAAAACAAATAATCCCCCTAAAGTTGCTGAAATAAACATTAAAGATCCCGATGTAAGCCGATTAGAGAGCCAGTTAATTGAGCGATTGGGCGCTAAAGTTGCAATTAGTCACAATAATAAAGGACAGGGTAAAATTGTAATAAATTATCAAAATCTCGCTGAATTAGACGGCATTTTGAATAAAATTCATTAAAAAATTAACGTTAACAGTTTTATATGTAATTTTGTGACAATTGTTAAAGTATGAATTTTATATATTTGAGCATCCATCACGTTAAAAGTCTTTTTTTTCATAATCTCATCATTGCAAAGAGTCCTTGAAAAGGTATACTTTCGCAGGCTTTTTGTAGCATGGCTGTCGATGTTATTTAACATGCTCGGTCATAAAAACATTAAGACAGAAAGTGGAGAATGAAAATTGAGTAAAATTTTGGCACGACGCGGGCGCGGGTCAGCCTATCGGTTAGTCCTGATGCAAGTGTTTGTTGCTGGAGTTGTAACAATTATCTTCTCTGGAATGTGGGGAGTTCGCTTTGGTGTGTCGGCATTAGCTGGGACATTAATCGCTGTGCTCCCTAATTTTGTATTCGCAACCCTCGCTTTCTCTCATTCGGGAGCAAGTTCAGCAGACAAGGTTATAAAATCTTTCTACTTGGGGGAAGCGGTAAAGATGCTGTTGACCATAGTATTGTTTTCGCTAGCATTTTTGTACATGGACGTGGAGTTTATGCCATTGTTTGTGACTTACGCTATCGCATTGACGGTACATTGGGCTGCACCTTTATACTTCAAGCAAAGTTAAGTGGGATGAATCATGGCTGCAACTGGTGAAGCGTTAACACCGCAGGGCTATATCCAGCATCACCTTACCAACTTGCAAGTGTGTGCTACCGATAACGGGTTAGCATTCAACTCTGCATGTAGTGAGGCGGGCTTCTGGACATGGCATATTGATTCGTTGCTCTTTTCGGTTGGTCTGGGTGTCCTGTTCTTGGGGCTTTTCCGCAGCGTTGCTAAAAAAGCGACAACTGGCGTACCTGGCAAACTTCAGTGTTTTGTCGAAATGGTCGTTGAATTTGTTGATAGCAGTGTTAAAGAAACCTTCCACGGCAAAAACCCTCTGATTGCTCCTCTCGCGCTGACCATTTTTGGCTGGGTATTCATGATGAACTTCATGGATATGGTGCCAGTAGATTGGCTCCCTAAAGCTGCAGAGCTTGTTGGGGTTGACTACATGAAAGTGGTACCTACAGCGGACCTGAACATCACGCTATCTATGGCGTTAGGTGTATTTGTGCTGATTATTTATTACAGCATTAAGGTCAAGGGTATATCAGGGTTCGTGAAAGAACTGACATTACAGCCCTTTAACCATTGGGCAATGATACCCGTCAACCTCCTGCTGGAGACAGTTACTTTAATTGCTAAGCCAATTTCTTTGGCACTGCGATTATTCGGTAACTTGTACGCGGGTGAGTTGATCTTCATCCTTATTGCGCTGATGTATGGTGCCAATTTGGCAATCTCCGCCCTTGGGGTAACACTCCAGCTGGGTTGGTTGATTTTCCATATTTTGGTTATCACACTGCAAGCGTTTATCTTCATGATGCTAACCATTGTTTACTTAAGCATGGCGCATGAAGATCATTAAGGGTTGCTGAAGAAATTTTTAAACTAAATCATCACTAAATTAAAGATTTAGAACTGGAGATACAGATGGAAACGATTCTGGGCTTTACTGCAATTGCTGTTGCTCTGCTGATTGGTATGGGTGCCCTTGGTACCGCTATCGGTTTCGGTCTTTTGGGCGGCAAGTTCTTGGAAGGCGCTGCGCGTCAACCTGAAATGGCCCCAATGCTACAAGTTAAAATGTTCATCGTAGCTGGCCTGCTCGACGCTGTAACAATGATCGGCGTAGGTATTGCATTGTATATGCTGTTCACTAACCCTCTGGGTGCAATGCTGTAAAAAAACGCTTCTGTCTTAACTCTAAATAGGAGGCTGTTGTGAATATCAACGCTACCCTAATCGGTCAGACGGTCGCCTTTATTCTCTTCGTGTGGTTCTGCATGAAGTATGTTTGGCCACCTTTGATGCATGCCATCGAAGAACGCCAAAAAAGGATTGCTGATGGTATCGCTTCTGCGGACCGCGCGGCAAAAGACCTGGAGTTGGCTCAGGCGAAAGCAACTGACCAACTTAAAGAAGCTAAAGCTACTGCCAACGAAATTATTGATGCTGCTAACAAGCGCAAAAATCAAATTGTTGAAGAAGCCAAAGCTGAAGCAGACACTGAGCGTGCAAGAATCATCGCTCAGGGTAAAGCAGAAATTGAAGCTGAACGTAATCGCGTGAAAGAAGATCTGCGTAAGCAGGTTGCCTCTCTGGCCGTTCTCGGCGCAGAGAGAATCCTTGAGCGTTCGATCGATCAAGCCGCCCATAGCGACATAGTTAATAAACTTGTTGCTGAAATTTGATAAGGGAGTGGAGTTATGGCTGAGTTAACCACCATTGCTCGCCCTTATGCTAAGGCAGCTTTTGACTTTGCTGTAGAACATCAAGCCGTGGAAAAATGGGCAGAAATGCTTGATTTTGCTGCACTAGTGAGTGAAAACGACACTATGCGTCCATTGCTTTCTGGCTCAATGGCCAGTGCTCAACTCGCACAACTGTTTATCAGTGTGTGTGGCGAGCAGATGGATACACAAGGACAAAACCTGATCAAGGTAATGGCTGAAAACGGTCGCCTCGAGGTTCTGCCTGCTGTCGCTCAACTGTTTGTTGAGTTCCGCAACGACTGGGAAAAAATTGTTGAGGCCGAAGTGGTTTCAGCAACTGAACTCAGTGACGAGCAAGTACAGCAGATTAGTATCTCGTTGGAGAAACGTCTCACACGCAAAGTTAAGCTGAACTGTAGTGTCGATGCTGGCTTAATCGCTGGTGCAATTATTAAGGCAGGAGACCTCGTCATTGATGGGTCGGTTCGAGGTAAATTATCTCGTCTTGCTGATAGCCTACAGTCGTAATTGGGAGTTTGAGCATGCAACTGAATTCCACTGAAATCAGCGATCTGATTAAGCAGCGGATCGAGCAGTTCGACGTCGTTAGTGAAGCTCGCAACGAAGGTACTATTGTTGCAGTAAGTGACGGCATCATTCGCATTCACGGCTTAGCCGATGTAATGCAAGGCGAAATGATCGAACTGCCAGGTAACCGTTATGCTATCGCGTTGAACTTAGAACGTGATTCTGTCGGTGCCGTAGTAATGGGTCCTTATGCTGATTTAGCTGAGGGCGTAAAAGTTAAGACCACTGGTCGTATTCTGGAAGTTCCAGTTGGCCGTGGTTTGCTGGGTCGCGTGGTTAACACTCTGGGTGCTCCAATCGACGGTAAAGGACCAATCGATAACGATGGTTTCTCGCCTGTTGAAGTGATTGCTCCTGGTGTTATTGAGCGTAAGTCAGTATCACAACCAATTCAAACTGGTTATAAAGCCGTTGATGCCATGATCCCTATTGGTCGTGGTCAACGTGAATTGATCATTGGTGACCGTCAGACTGGTAAAACAGCGATGGCGATTGATGCCGTGATCAACCAGAAAGATTCTGGTATCAAGTGTGTGTACGTAGCCATTGGTCAGAAAGCTTCTACCATCGCCAACGTAGTACGCAAACTTGAAGAGCATGGTGCATTAGCCAACACTATCGTGGTTGTGGCTACCGCCTCTGAAGCTGCAGCTCTGCAGTTCTTGGCACCATACTCTGGCTGTTCTATGGGTGAATACTTCCGTGATCGTGGTGAAGATGCACTGATCGTATACGATGACCTGTCAAAGCAGGCTGTGGCATACCGTCAAATCTCTTTGCTGCTTAAGCGTCCACCAGGACGTGAAGCTTACCCAGGTGACGTATTCTATCTACACTCTCGTTTGCTTGAACGTGCTTCACGCGTTAACGAAGAGTATGTAGAGAAGTTCACTAAAGGTGCAGTGAAAGGTAAGACAGGTTCGTTAACCGCTCTGCCAATCATTGAAACCCAAGCGGGTGACGTTTCTGCGTTCGTACCGACCAACGTAATTTCTATTACCGACGGTCAGATTTTCCTTGAAACCGACTTATTTAACTCTGGCTTACGTCCAGCGGTTAACCCAGGTATTTCGGTATCTCGTGTTGGTGGTGCGGCTCAGACTAAGATCATCAAGAAACTGTCCGGTGGTATTCGTACCGCACTGGCACAGTATCGAGAGCTGGCTGCGTTCTCACAGTTTGCATCTGATCTTGACGATGCAACTCGCGCTCAATTAGAGCACGGTGAGCGTGTTACCGAACTGATGAAGCAAAAGCAATATGCGCCTATGAGCGTAGCTGATCAGGCTGTGTCTATTTTCGCAGCTGAAAAAGGTTACCTGAAGGCCGTTGCGCTGAATAAGATCGGTAGCTTCGAAGCGGCTCTGCTCTCTTTCATGAACACGGAACATGCACAGTTGATGAACACCATTAACGAGTCTGGCGATTATAACGCTGATATCGAAGGTGAACTGAAGGCTGGCCTGGACAAGTTCGTGAAAACCCAAACCTGGTAAAAAACATCGAGGTGTCGTAGACACCTCAAGGTCCAGATTGGAGAGTAGAGATGGCCGGCGCTAAAGAGATTAAAACCAAGATCGCGAGTGTACAAAACACTCAGAAGATCACGTCCGCTATGGAAATGGTGGCAGCCAGTAAGATGCGCAGAGCACAAGAGCGCATGGCTGCTAGCCGTCCTTATGCGGAGAATATGCGTAAGGTGATCGGTCACGTCGCGCAAGGTTCTCTTGAATATAAACACCCCTATTTAGAGGTGCGAGAGGCTAAGCGAGTAGGTTACATAGTAGTAGCCACCGACCGTGGTCTTTGTGGTGGTCTGAACGTCAACCTCTTTAAAAAGGTTGTGGCAGACGTGAAAAGCTGGAGAGAGCAAGGCGCAGAAGTTGAATTTTGTGCCATTGGTGCTCGTAGTGTGCAGTTTTTCAAAAGCTTCGGCGGCCCATTATCGGCTCAAGCCTCAGGTTTAGGTGATGCACCTAAATTGAGTGACTTGATCGGTACTGTGAAAGTCATGCTAGAAGCTTACAACGAAGGCAAACTGGATCGTCTGTACGTGGTATTCAACAAGTTTGTGAACACCATGGCGCAGACACCCGTGATCGAACAGCTGCTGCCTTTACCTAAATCCGATGATGATAGTAAGTCACATCACTGGGATTATATTTACGAGCCGGATCCAAAAGAACTGTTAGAAGAGCTTTTGGTTCGTTACGTAGAATCTCAGGTGTATCAAGGTGTTGTTGAAAACATTGCGTCTGAACAGGCTGCCCGTATGGTGGCAATGAAGGCGGCAACCGACAATGCTGGCGAACTTATCAATGACTTGAAGTTGGTGTACAACAAGGCCCGTCAGGCTGCGATTACGCAGGAACTGTCGGAAATTGTGTCAGGTGCCTCAGCGGTTTAGGTTAGGTAACGAATACAAGTTTTAGAGGATTAATCATGAGCACAGGTACTGTTGTCCAAGTAATTGGCGCGGTTGTGGACGTAGAATTTCCACAAGTTGCCGTACCTCAAGTATATGACGCTCTGAAGATCACAGGCGAAGGTGTCTGTCACGGTTTGGTGCTGGAAGTTCAGCAACAGCTGGGTGGTGGTGTAGTTCGTACTATCGCCATGGGTTCTTCTGATGGTCTGCGTCGTGGTCTTGAAGTCGCAAATACAGGTTCTGCTATTAACGTTCCGGTAGGGGTTGCTACCCTGGGCCGTATTATGAACGTTCTGGGTGAGCCTATTGATGAAGCGGGTCCTATTGGTGAAGAAGAGCGTTATGTGATTCACCGTGCGGCGCC
This sequence comes from Shewanella sp. SNU WT4, assembly GCF_006494715.1. Classification (NCBI taxonomy): domain Bacteria; kingdom Pseudomonadati; phylum Pseudomonadota; class Gammaproteobacteria; order Alteromonadales; family Shewanellaceae; genus Shewanella; species Shewanella sp. SNU WT4. Next base: position 286,640 of record NZ_CP041151.1, on the reverse strand, counting down.
TTCATATGAAGAACAATCGAACACGACTGAACTGTTAGAGACTGGTATCAAGGTTATTGACCTTGTTTGTCCATTCGCTAAGGGTGGTAAAATCGGTTTGTTCGGTGGTGCGGGTGTTGGTAAAACAGTTAACATGATGGAACTGATTAACAACATCGCTAAGGCCCACTCTGGTCTGTCAGTATTCGCTGGTGTAGGTGAGCGTACCCGTGAAGGAAACGACTTCTACTACGAGATGAAAGATTCTGGCGTATTAGACAAAGTAGCCATGGTTTATGGTCAGATGAACGAGCCACCAGGAAACCGTCTGCGCGTAGCGTTGACTGGTTTGACTATGGCCGAGAAGTTCCGTGACGAAGGTAAAGACGTACTGTTGTTCGTAGACAACATCTACCGTTATACCTTGGCCGGTACTGAAGTATCTGCACTGTTAGGCCGTATGCCGTCAGCGGTAGGTTACCAGCCAACATTGGCTGAAGAGATGGGTGTTCTGCAAGAGCGTATTACTTCAACCAAGACAGGGTCTATTACCTCTGTTCAGGCGGTATACGTACCTGCGGACGACTTAACTGACCCGTCACCAGCAACCACTTTTGCTCACTTGGATGCGACAGTTGTATTGTCACGCCAAATTGCTTCTCTGGGTATTTACCCAGCGGTTGACCCATTGGATTCTACCTCTCGTCAGTTAGATCCTCTGGTTGTTGGCCAAGAGCACTATGACACTGCTAACGGCGTACAAACCGTGCTGCAGCGTTATAAAGAGCTGAAAGATATTATTGCTATCTTAGGTATGGACGAATTGTCTGACGAAGATAAAACCTCTGTGGCCCGCGCCCGTAAAATCGAGCGTTTCTTGTCACAGCCGTTCTTCGTTGCTGAAGTCTTTACCGGTTCTCCAGGTAAGTACGTTGCCCTGAAAGACACTATTCGTGGCTTTAAAGGTATTCTGGCAGGTGAATTTGATCACATTCCAGAGCAGGCGTTCTACATGGCTGGTTCAATCGATGAAGTTATCGAGCGAGCTAACAAAAAATAACTAAGCATCATTGCTTAGTGTTTTAAGGAGAACCCCGATGGCAAGCATTACAGTACAGCTTGATATCGTTAGTGCAGAAAGCAGCATCTTTTCCGGTCGGGTTGAAAGCCTGCAGATAAGTGGTGCTGAAGGTGAACTGGGCATTATGCACGGTCACTCACCTCTGTTGACTAAGATCAAGCCTGGCATGGCGCGCATCGTCAAGCAAAACGGCAATGAAGAAGTGTTTTATCTTTCAGGTGGTATTCTGGAAGTGCAACCTAGTTCAATTTCTGTGTTGGCTGATGTGGTTTTGCGTGCCAAAGACATTGATGAAGCAGCGGCTTTAGAAGCCAAGCGCCGCGCAGAAGCCGATATGGCTAATGCTGGAGCTGATTTCAATTATGCTGCTGCCGCGATTGAATTGGCGCAAGCCGTCGCTCAATTGCGTGTGGTTGAAACCATCAAGAAAGGCCTGCACCGTTAAGGTTTAGGTTAGTTAAAAGGCGTCCTTCGGGGCGCCTTTTTTGTTACTGGCCATAATAATCATGCCAATCTTAAAGACCCATAGGGATTGTGGGTTCAGGCCGCTGATTTTTGTATGGCTTTTGGCTACAATGGCGCCAGCAAATTGAAAAGGAAGCTAACATGTCGCTCAATGTCGTTATTCTCGCTGCCGGTAAAGGCACCCGCATGCGTTCTGATTTACCTAAAGTACTGCACTCAGTCGCGCACAAGCCTATGGTGCAGCATGTGATAGATACCGCTCGCGAGCTTAACGCCGACAAGATTAACTTAGTCTACGGTTATGGCGCCGATAAATTGCAAGCGCGCTTAGGTGAGCAAGACCTTAACTGGGTTGAGCAAGCCGAACAGTTAGGCACTGGCCATGCAGTAGCGCAGGCTAACGCCAATATTCAAGATGATGATACCGTCTTAATTCTTTATGGCGATGTGCCGTTAATTCAAGCCTCTACGTTAGAAGCCTTACTGGCGTCTCGCGCTGCCGATGGCCTTGCCATTTTGACTGTGACTCTTCTCGATTCTACTGGCTATGGCCGCATTGAGCGCGATAGCGCTGGCAATGTCATCGGTATTGTTGAGCAAAAAGATGCGAGCATTGCCCAGCTTCAAATTAAAGAAATCAACAGTGGCATCATGGCAGCCCCCGGCAAGCAATTGAAGGCGTGGTTAGGTCAGTTGTCGTCAAACAATGCCCAAGGTGAATATTACTTAACTGATATCGTTGCTATGGCAAAACGTGATGGCGTAGAGATTACTACCGCGCAGCCGCCACTGGCCATTGAAGTGGAAGGCGCTAACAATCGCGTGCAATTAGCTCAGTTAGAGCGTGCTTATCAAGCACGTGCCGCCGAGAAATTAATGCTAGAAGGCGCCAATTTACGCGATCCAAGTCGCATTGATATCCGCGGTGAAGTGACCGTCGGTATGGATGTGATGATCGATATTAATGTCATCTTTGAAGGCAAAGTAGTGTTAGGTAACAATGTCACTATTGGCGCTGGCGCGATTTTAAAAGATTGTACTATTGCCGATAACGCTGAGATTAAGCCTTACACCTTAGTGGATGGCGCCAGTTTAGAAGAAGCGGCTAACGCCGGCCCATTTGCACGTTTACGTCCGGGCGCTGTGCTTAAGCGTGACGCCCACGTCGGTAATTTCGTTGAAATTAAAAATGCAGTATTGGGCGAAGGCTCGAAAGCTGGTCACTTGACCTATATAGGCGATGCGCAGGTTGGTAGCGGCGTAAACATAGGTGCTGGCACTATTACTTGTAACTATGATGGCGCTAACAAGCACTTAACTGTGATTGAAGATGATGTGTTTGTTGGCAGTGACACTCAATTAGTTGCCCCAGTCACTATTGGCAAAGGCGCGACCTTAGGCGCAGGTTCTACTATCACTCGTGATGTGGGCGCTAATGAGTTAGTGATCACCCGCGTTAAGCAAAAGCATTTTTGTGGCTGGCAGCGCCCACAAAAGCAAGCCAAGTAAGCTTAATTCACTTAAATGTGACACTGATTAAAAGCACCATAGAGGTGCTTTTTTTATTTCTGAGCTTAATTAAAAGTTTTTACAGCAGAGCTAGCCCCTTAAATAAGTGATCTAGTTCAATTATTACCATAAATATGTAAAAAAGAGTGTGAATGATATAGATTCTCATTTAGGCTTTGCGACATAAAGTACAATGTCGTGCTGTGGGGATAGTAATGAACACCAGAAGATCATCAATTAGTTTGGCAATCATGAGCTTATTAAGTGTTAATGCTGTAGCTGACGAGGGTAATGCTCAAGTCGTTGCAACGGCTAACATTGAGCGTATCAGTGTTGTTGCTCAGCAATTCAATAACTATAAAGCCGGCAATGCTAGTGGTGCTATGCGCGGTGATATTGCATTAATTGATACCCCACAGTCAGTTACCGTGATCCCTGATTTCGTCACCGATGAGCAGCTTGCCACTAACTTAGGTGAAGTGCTGAGCAATGACTCATCTGTCACTTCTGGCAGCGAAAAATGGAACCGCCAAGTATTCGCTATTCGTGGTTTTGAATTGGATTCTGGTTCTGGTTTCCTAGTAAATGGTCAGCAGCACTGGTCGCATTACGTGCAGCCCATTGAAACCCTTGAGCAAGTTGAAGTGCTTAAAGGCCCATCGTCTATGCTCTATGGCCAGTCTGGTCCTGGCGGCTTAGTTAACATGGTTACCAAAAAGCCGACCTACGATAGCTTGTTTAACTTAGGGTTTGATACTGACGATCAAGGTTCAACTCGTTTTCAGTTAGATGCCGGCGGCGCCGTCAATGAAGATCAAACCGTGCGTTATCGCACTGTGTTAGTAAAACAAGACACTCAATACTGGCGTGAATACTTTAACGGCGAGCATCAAGAGCGTGATCGCCTGTTAGGTTTCGTTGCCTTAGATTTTGATGTGACCGATGATCTGACATTATCGGTGAAATACGATAATACTTCTGACAAAACCAACATAGATTCAGGTGCTTGGTTAAACAGCCAAGGCGAGATTATTGGTGACCGTAAAGACATCTGGGAAATGCCTTGGACTTTCACTGACAACAATGTCACTAACTTAGGCGCAGATATTAGCTGGCAGCTCTCTGATAACCTCAAAGTGAAGACGGGATATAACCATCAGAAATTTGAGCGTCAACGTTTAGGCTCATCACCTACCTATACTGAAAACCCATTTGAAAATGGTTATACAGTTAAACCTTTCGATCGCCATGATAATTGGCAGCATAAGACGGCTTATGTAGATTTCTTGGCTGACTTTGATACTGGCAGCATCGAGCATCAGTTATTGATTGGTGGTAATTATCTAAATTATTACTATCAGCAGTTTTATGATGGCGGCGAATCTGCCACTGTCATGCCTGGGCAAATAGTGGCTCCCGATGTTAACTACTTAAATGCTACTAAAGCTAAATCAACCTCTGAGTATTACCACTATGGTTTCTACGTCCAAGATCTGATGAGTTTGACGGAAGAATGGAAAGTGTTAGCTGGTGTGCGTTACGACGAGCAGAAAAAAGAAGGCCAAGGCAATAACAGCTATGCTTTATCGCCAAAAGTGGGTTTAGTGTACGCGCCAACTGATCACGGCAGCATTTATGTTAACTACTCAAAAAGTTTCACGCCGCAAGGCATGGTGAATGATGAGTTCGACGTCAATGACCAGTTAGATCTTAAGCCTGAATATGGCACACAATATGAATTGGGTACTAAGTGGGAACTGTTTAACAGCAGCTTATTACTGACGGCAGCAGTGTTTGATATTAACGTTGACAATAAAGTGGTTAAACAGATTTTTGATCAAGAAACGCCAGCAGGTGACAAGTACATAACTAACCAAGATGGTGAGCAACATCACCGCGGCTTTGAGTTGGGTGCGCAGGGCCAGATGAGTGACAGCTGGTTTATCACCAGTTCTATGATGTACTTAGATGCTAAATATAAAACTGGCACAGGTGATAGCAAGCAACTTGATGGCAAAACGCCGATTGATGCTCCGCAGTGGTCAGCCAATATCTGGACTCGTTATGAAGTGAATGATGATTTAGCCCTGAACTTTGGCGCTGTGTATGTGGGTGAGCGTTTTGCCAATACCAGCAATACTATTACTAAAGATGGTTTTGTCCGCTTTGACTTAGGCGCTGCCTATGCGTGGGACATTCAAGGCACGGAAGTTAATCTGCGCATGAATATCAAAAACCTCTTTGATAAAGAATATCTCGATGGCGGTAGCTATCAAGACGTGAGCATAGGCGCTGGCCGCAGCCTAGCGTTGGCGGTTGAAGCTAAGTTCTAAGCAAATTATTACACTCACAAAGCAGCCAAACGGCTGCTTTTTTTATGGCTGTGATTTAGTGCATCGCGTACTACTCATCAAAAAATGAGTTTTTTATCAGCAATATCGTCTTGGTTACTGGCAAACTTCTTTCATTTGTATATAATTAACTTTCGAAACGAAACTTAACTCGAAAGATAAATGACTAAACGAAACACCCAGCAGCGACGGCACGGCATACTTAACCTGTTAAATGAGCAAGGGGAAGTCAGTGTTGATGAGCTATCCCTCTTATTTGAAACCTCTGTGGTGACTATTCGTAAAGATTTGACCGCATTAGAGAAAAACGGTCTGTTGTTTCGTCGTTATGGTGGCGCGGTGGCGGTGCCTCAAGATATTACCCAAGGCTCTTATAAACTGCTGTCGGCCAATAAACTCAGTATCGCAGCCACTGCGGCCAAGCTGATTGATGATCACAATCGCATCATTATTGATTCTGGCAGCACGACCATAGGCATTATTTCGCATTTGAACGATAAGCGCGGCCTAGTGGTGATGACTAACTCCTTGCTGCTTGCCAATGCCATTCATGATCTCGAGTTCGAGCCGACCTTATTGATGACCGGCGGCACTTGGGATCCGCATTCTGAATCATTTCAAGGTCGTATCGCCGAACAAGTGCTACGTTCATATAACTTCGATCAATTGTTTATTGGCGCCGATGGTTTGGATTTAGCCCGAGGAACCACTACGTTTAATGAACTCACAGGCTTAAGCAAGGTGATGGCAGAAGTATCTCGTGAAGTTGTGGTCATGCTCGAATCGCACAAGCTTGGGCGCCGTATTCCTAATTTGGAATTGCCGTGGAGCACGGTTAATAAATTAGTCACGGATGACAGATTGCCGCTAGAAGCTGCTGCTGCCATCCGTCAACAAGGGGTTGAAGTTATTCTTGCCCCTTATCAAGAATAACTTAGTGTTAAACACTACCCATTTATCTTTGAAATAACAGGTGAACTATGTGTGGAATCGTTGGCGCCGTGGCGCAAAGGGATGTTGCTGAAATCTTGGTTGAGGGCTTACGCCGTTTAGAATACCGCGGTTATGATTCGGCGGGTGTCGCCGTTATTCATAATGGCGAGCTAAACCGTACCCGCCGCGTCGGCAAGGTTCAGGAACTGACAGCTGCGTTAGATAAGCATCCATTAGCAGGCGGCACAGGTATTGCCCATACTCGCTGGGCAACCCATGGCGAGCCAAGTGAGCGTAATGCCCACCCTCATGTATCCAGTGATGATATTGCCGTGGTGCATAACGGTATTATCGAAAACCATAACAAGCTGCGCGACATGCTTAAAGGCTTAGGTTATGTGTTTACCTCTGACACTGACACTGAAGTTATCTGCCACTTAGTGCACCATGAATTAAAAACCCACGCGAGCTTACTGGCTGCGGTGCAAGCCACAGTTAAGCAACTGCAAGGCGCTTACGGCACAGTGGTTATGGATAGACGCGATAACGAGCGTTTAGTGGTTGCGCGCTCTGGTAGCCCATTAGTGATAGGTTTTGGCTTAGGTGAAAACTTTGTCGCCTCAGATCAATTAGCCTTATTACCTGTGACGCGCTCATTCGCGTTTTTAGAAGAAGGCGATGTGGCTGAAGTGACCCGTCGTCAGGTAGCTATTTTTGATGTTAATGGCGCGCCAGTTAAGCGTGAAATCAAAGAATCTGAAGTCACCCATGATGCTGGCGATAAAGGTGAATATCGCCACTATATGCTCAAAGAAATTTATGAGCAGCCATTAGCGTTATCACGCACTATTGAAGGCCGCATAGCTAACAAGCAAGTGTTAGATACTGCCTTTGGTGCCAATGCGGGTGAGTTTTTAAAAGACATTAAGCACGTGCAAATTATTGCCTGTGGCACCAGTTATCACTCAGGTATGGCTGCGCGTTACTGGTTAGAAGATTGGGCTGGGGTATCTTGTAATGTCGAAATCGCATCAGAGTTTCGTTATCGCAAGTCGCACTTATTCCCAAACAGCTTGTTAGTGACTATTTCACAATCTGGTGAAACCGCAGATACCTTGGCGGCGTTACGTTTAGCTAAAGAAATGGGTTATAAAGCGACGCTGACCATTTGTAACTCGCCAGGTTCATCATTGGTGCGTGAATCTGACATGGCTTACATGATGAAGGCTGGCGCCGAAATTGGTGTGGCTTCAACCAAAGCCTTTACTGTGCAGTTAGCGGGTTTATTGATGCTGACTGCCGCCATTGGTCGTCACAACGGTATGTCGCTGCAAATGCAAGCCGATATCACCCAAAGTTTGTTATCTATGCCAGCTAAAGTGGAACAAGCATTAGGATTGGATGATGCCATTGCTGCATTAGCGGTAGATTTTGCAGATAAAAATAATGCCTTATTCTTAGGGCGCGGCGATCAATACCCGATTGCTATGGAAGGCGCGTTAAAGCTTAAAGAGATTTCGTATATTCACGCTGAAGCTTATGCCTCTGGTGAATTGAAGCACGGCCCTTTAGCCTTAATCGATGCTGACATGCCGGTGATTGTGGTGGCGCCTAACAATGAGTTGTTAGAAAAGCTTAAATCTAACGTTGAGGAAGTGCGTGCGCGCGGCGGCTTAATGTATGTGTTTGCTGATGTTGATGCTGAGTTTGAGTCGGATGACACTATGAAGGTGATCCCTGTGCCTCATTGTGATGCCTTTATGGCGCCACTGATTTACACTATTCCACTGCAATTACTGTCATACCACGTGGCCTTGATTAAGGGCACGGACGTTGACCAGCCAAGAAACTTGGCCAAATCGGTTACCGTTGAGTAATCATTCACGGTTTTCCCTAAAGGCGCTCCAGTAGCGCCTTTTTTATTGGTCGTACTGCGCCAATACCTGATTAATCAATTGCTGCCACTGCGGATATTGCTGCAAGCTGCGCTCAATATCTCCCCACGGCGCCATAGTATGCTGCATGCTTGCTTGTGGGTTTTTGCCAAGCTGGGTCACTTCATAAAGGTAATAAAAAGCCGAGGCGCGATAGTTAGCTTTGCAGTGAATTAGAATATCTTGGTTTTGATGGTTCAGCATGGCCGCAAAGAAGCGGTTTACATCATCAATGGTCGGATGTTGCCAATCAACGGGAATATAAACGTATTCCATACCTGCCGCTTGGACTAATTGCGCCTCGTTGTGATAACTGTCATTGCTGCTATCTGGCATTAAATTAATAACGACATTTACCCCTGAACGCGCGAGTGAATCAAATTCCGCTGGCGTTGGCAGGCCAGAAGTAATAACCCGCGCATCGGCTTTTTGCACTGCGGCAATGTTTTGCAAAGCCTCTGGCAAGGCACTTGCTTCGGTGAGTGGCGTAAAAATTAGCATAGATGCGAGCAATAGTTTTTTCATGATTGATTGAATAACAATAAGTTATTGGTTAGAGGTGCCTGCAAGCATTATGGTTCAATGGCCAATATCATAATGGTGAGCCAGCTCTAGTTTTTTATGCTATCCATTCAAATTGAATAAAGTTTAAGGTTTACACCAGCATTAGCTTAGTTTGAGCGGCAGCTTGCTGCTGTTTTTGCTCAATTCTTTTCCAGACTCTTTCATGAAAATAAAATACCACTGTATTTACGGCAGGTTCTAGTAAGGCAATCGCGCCGCCTAAGATAACGCTGCCAGTGAGCAAGTAAGTCACGCTAAAAGCGACGCTAAAATGTAAAATGGCAAAGCTAATCGTTTTCCGCATACTCATTACCCCAATCAAAGTGACACTCAATAATCAAATGATAATCATTATCAACTGCTGCGTATATAAGTTTGTTTCGATTGTGGCTATCGGTTTCTTATTGCTTTGACTATTACTCATAAAAAAGCCGCCCTGAGGCGGCTTAATAGCAAAATGTAAACTCAGTTATTATCGTGATTAATAATGCCAAGGGAACTTAGAGAAGTCTTGATCGCGTTTTTCTAAGAAGGCATCACGGCCCTCTTTCGCTTCTTCAGAGGCATAGGCTAAGCGCGTTGCTTCACCGGCAAACAATTGCTGACCGACTAAGCCATCATCAGGCAAGTTAAAGCCATATTTGAGCATACGCATTGCGGTTGGCGATTTTGAATTGATTTCTTTGGCCCAGTGCAGCGCTTCAGTTTCTAAATCGGCGTGTGCCACTGAGCGGTTAACCATACCCATATCAAAAGCTTCATCGGCGCTGTAGTTGAAGCCGCAAAAGAATATTTCGCGCGCGCGTTTTTGACCTATCATCTTGGCTAAGTAAGCACTGCCATAGCCAGAGTCAAAGCTGGCAACATCAGGATCAGTTTGCTTAAAGATGGCATGCTCTTTTGAGGCTAAGGTTAAATCACACACCACATGTAAGCTGTGACCGCCGCCAACAGCCCAACCAGGAACCACAGCAATCACTACTTTTGGCATAAAGCGAATAAGTCGCTGCACTTCTAAAATGTGTAAACGTCCCATACGCGCCACATCGGCAGTACCAGCCTCTGCGCCTTCGTACTTATAACCATCTTTACCGCGAATGCGTTGATCGCCGCCCGATGAGAACGACCACTGACCTTTAGCCGATGGCCCATTACCCGTTAATAGTACGCAGCCAACATCAGACCACTGACGAGCATGATCTAAGGCAATATAGAGTTCATCAACGGTTTTTGGACGAAATGCATTAAGACAATCAGGGCGATCAATGGCAATTCTCACTGTGCCATGAGCTTTGGCTCTATGGTAGGTAATATCTTCAAACGTAAAACCTTCAACTTTGTCCCAAAGTAATGGGTCGAAAATATCAGATACCTTATCAGTAGCAGCGTGGGTCATCATGTATGTCCTGTGGTGAATAATGGCCAAAGGCTAGGTGCAGTGGCCGATAAGATCAACTTTTGCCAAAGTAAGTATTAATGGTGGCGCGTTTGCTGCCACCAACGACAGGTTATAGGCGGTCGCAGATAAAGCGTACATTATCAACGCTGATAACTGGGTGCGCTACACGAGTTGATTGGCAATATTGCTCGGAAAATTGGGCGATGGATTCTGGGCTAACAGTGATGGTATCAAGTTGCTTCAGCTCATGACTGGATAAGCGTCCTTCAACCTGCTGCTTCAGGGATGAAAAGGCCGTATCAGCTTTGATTATCTTAGTGCCGGTTAAGGATTGGATTTTGCTATGCCAACCTTGCAGCACTGATTTGCCGGCTGTGATCGGCGTATCAAGCAAAGTGGTGGTAGTAGCTGTGTAATACAAGGCCGCACCAACCGTGCCGATTATAATCCATCCCTTCATCTTTTAGCCCAACTAGGTGAATAACCATTACAATGATGGGTATAATAAAGCAGAAACTTAAAATAAACCAACGCAGTAAGGCATTGAATTATGACGTCAGGATCGGGGAATAAGGATTTTTCTAAGGCGGAACGTATCAAGATCCATCAGCCTGATGCCAACAAAGCCGACCGGTTTAATCCAAGCAATCGCATTTATGTCCGTGCCGTTCAAGGCGTCTGGACTCAACTTCGACGCCGCATGGGCTGGGTGGCTATGGCATTCTTCTTATTACTGCCTTGGATACCTTGGGGAAACCGGCAAGCCGTGTGGTTTAACCTCGGCGAACAAAAGTTTCATATTTTTGGTTTAACCATTTGGCCGCAAGATTTAACCCTACTTGCTGCTGTCTTGATGATTGCCGCGTTTGGCTTATTTTTTATCACCACCTATTTAGGGCGAGTATGGTGCGGTTATACCTGCCCGCAAACCATGTGGACTTTTATTTTTATCTGGTTTGAAGAAAAAATAGAAGGAGCCCGCAATAAGCGGATCAAGCTTGATGAAATGCCATGGTCATTTAATAAGGTATGGCGTAAGAGCGCTAAGCATCTGGCATGGATATTAGTGTCTTGGCTGACAGCCATGACTTTCGTATCGTATTTCGTTCCTACTTCAGAACTCTACAGTGATTTTTTTAGCCTTAACGCTAGTGGTGGCATCTATTTCTGGGTGATGTTCTTTACCCTGGCAACTTATGGCAACGCCGGCTGGATGCGTGAAATCATGTGTGTGCACATGTGCCCGTATGCGCGCTTCCAATCGGCTATGTTTGACAAGAATACCTATATAGTGGGTTACGATGCCGCGCGCGGCGAAACTCGTGGACCAAGATCGAGAAAAGCCGATCATAAAGAGCAAGGCTTAGGTGACTGTATCGACTGTGACTTATGTGTACAGGTTTGCCCAACGGGTATCGATATTCGCAATGGTTTGCAATACGAGTGTATTAACTGCGGCGCCTGTATTGATGCTTGCGATCAAACCATGGACCGCATGGGTTACGCTAAAGGACTGATTAGTTACACCACTGAGAATAAGCTAGAAGGCAAACAAGAGCAGGTATTGCGTCCAAAGTTACTGGGCTACGGCGCCGTACTGGTGGTGATGATACTACTACTCACTTATGCCACGGCCAGCATTGCGCCAATGCGGGTAGATGTCATCCGCGATAGAAATACTCTATATCGCACAAATCTTGACGGTATGATTGAAAATACCTACACCTTAAAAATCCTCAATAAGACAGAGGAGGCTCATATTCACCAATTTAAGGTGGAAGGTTTAGAGGATTATCAGTGGTTAGGGCCTAAAGAAGTTAAGTCCCAAGGCGGCGAAGTGTTAGTACTACCTATTAGTATTGAGATGGATCCTATTAATCTTAACCGGCCAATCACTAAAATCTCGATTCAAGTACTAACCGACATAGACGGTAAGCAAGTCGTAGCCGAGCAAGAGTCACGCTTCTTTAGTAACTAAGGCCGTGGTTAAACAGGTTTGAATCGTTATGCCACTCATAAAAAGGACGTATTTGCGTCCTTTTTATCCATATGGATGGCTAAATGAGCAGTCAGTCGTGGCTGGCCCAATTAGCGCTTGCGCAATTGGGTCAGCGCCCTATAATCCACCCCACTGACACGGACAACGGCGCTGTAAGGCAACGATACTGAGTCAGGATGGAACTTGCGAAGCAAGTTAACCATGAGTGATTAAGGGTGTTAGGCGAAAGTTTAATCGCTTGGATCCAGGCCTGAAATAAGGGCTTGACCCACTCAGGTTTATGCGTAAAATACGCATCCCTAGCCCATCGCGGCAACGTTCTTTAACAAGTAGAAGACAAGCAAATCTGTGTGGACATTCACAGTAGTTGATAAATCGACAACGATTTAACACGTCTCGCAAGAGACTTCAACGAACGATGTCCGCATAATATGCAAATTCGGTGATTTATCATCGAATCGACAGAATTCATTGAGCAGGACTTTCGGGTCCGAACAAAACTTTAATTGAAGAGTTTGATCATGGCTCAGATTGAACGCTGGCGGCAGGCCTAACACATGCAAGTCGAGCGGCAGCGGGAAGTAACTTGTTACTTTGCCGGCGAGCGGCGGACGGGTGAGTAATGCCTGGGAATTTGCCCATTGGTGGGGGATAACAGTTGGAAACGACTGCTAATACCGCATACGCCCTACGGGGGAAAGCAGGGGAGCCTTCGGGTCCTTGCGCTGATGGATAAGCCCAGGTGGGATTAGCTAGTAGGTGAGGTAAAGGCTCACCTAGGCGACGATCCCTAGCTGTTCTGAGAGGATGATCAGCCACACTGGGACTGAGACACGGCCCAGACTCCTACGGGAGGCAGCAGTGGGGAATATTGCACAATGGGGGAAACCCTGATGCAGCCATGCCGCGTGTGTGAAGAAGGCCTTCGGGTTGTAAAGCACTTTCAGTAGGGAGGAAAGGTTGACGGTTAATACCCGTTAGCTGTGACGTTACCTACAGAAGAAGGACCGGCTAACTCCGTGCCAGCAGCCGCGGTAATACGGAGGGTCCGAGCGTTAATCGGAATTACTGGGCGTAAAGCGTGCGCAGGCGGTTTGTTAAGCGAGATGTGAAAGCCCCGGGCTCAACCTGGGAATTGCATTTTGAACTGGCAAACTAGAGTCATGTAGAGGGGGGTAGAATTTCAGGTGTAGCGGTGAAATGCGTAGAGATCTGAAGGAATACCGGTGGCGAAGGCGGCCCCCTGGACAAAGACTGACGCTCATGCACGAAAGCGTGGGGAGCAAACAGGATTAGATACCCTGGTAGTCCACGCCGTAAACGATGTCTACTCGGAGTTTGGTGTCTTGAACACTGGGCTCTCAAGCTAACGCATTAAGTAGACCGCCTGGGGAGTACGGCCGCAAGGTTAAAACTCAAATGAATTGACGGGGGCCCGCACAAGCGGTGGAGCATGTGGTTTAATTCGATGCAACGCGAAGAACCTTACCTACTCTTGACATCCAGAGAATTCGCTAGAGATAGCTTAGTGCCTTCGGGAACTCTGAGACAGGTGCTGCATGGCTGTCGTCAGCTCGTGTTGTGAAATGTTGGGTTAAGTCCCGCAACGAGCGCAACCCTTATCCTTATTTGCCAGCACGTAATGGTGGGAACTCTAGGGAGACTGCCGGTGATAAACCGGAGGAAGGTGGGGACGACGTCAAGTCATCATGGCCCTTACGAGTAGGGCTACACACGTGCTACAATGGTCGGTACAGAGGGTTGCAAAGCCGCGAGGTGGAGCTAATCTCACAAAGCCGATCGTAGTCCGGATTGGAGTCTGCAACTCGACTCCATGAAGTCGGAATCGCTAGTAATCGTGGATCAGAATGCCACGGTGAATACGTTCCCGGGCCTTGTACACACCGCCCGTCACACCATGGGAGTGGGCTGCACCAGAAGTAGATAGCTTAACCTTTCGGGGAGGGCGTTTACCACGGTGTGGTTCATGACTGGGGTGAAGTCGTAACAAGGTAGCCCTAGGGGAACCTGGGGCTGGATCACCTCCTTACCTATGCGATTTAGAATTACTGTTGAGTGTTCACACAGATTGCCTTGTCTTGTTGACGAGCAAAACATTACCTTCCTTTGAAGGGATGTCGTTCTTTAAAAATTTGGAAAGCTGATAGTAGAACTTAGTGCGCGAGCATTAAGTGATACAAAATTGAGTTCTCAAAATACTTTAATCAAGTGTTTTGGATATTCTTTAACTTCAGAAATGAAGTAAATCAAGGCGTTCTTTTGCGAAAGCAAGAGACAGTAAAAACCAGCTAGTTGCAATACGCTCAAGTGAAACTCATTTGGGTTGTATGGTTAAGTGACTAAGCGTATACGGTGGATGCCTTGGCAGTCAGAGGCGATGAAGGACGTAGTAACTTGCGAAAAGCGTTGGCGAGCTAGTAACAAGCATTTGAGCTAACGATGTCCGAATGGGGAAACCCGGCCACATAAGTGGTCATCATACAGTGAATACATAGCTGTATGAGGCGAACCTGGGGAACTGAAACATCTAAGTACCCAGAGGAAAAGAAATCAACCGAGATTCCCTAAGTAGCGGCGAGCGAACGGGGATTAGCCCTTAAGTCTAGGGGGTGTTAGTGGAATGGTCTGGAAAGTCCAACGGTACAGGGTGATAGTCCCGTACATGAAAACTAACCTTAGATGAAAACGAGTAAGGCGGCACACGTGATATGTTGTCTGAACATGGGGGGACCATCCTCCAAGGCTAAATACTCCTGACTGACCGATAGTGAACCAGTACCGTGAGGGAAAGGCGAAAAGAACCCCTGTGAGGGGAGTGAAATAGAACCTGAAACCGTATACGTACAAGCAGTGGGAGCGGTTCTTGAGACCGTGACTGCGTACCTTTTGTATAATGGGTCAGCGACTTACATTTAGTAGCGAGGTTAAGCGAATAGCGGAGCCGTAGGGAAACCGAGTGTTAACTGCGCGTTTAGTTGCTAGGTGTAGACCCGAAACCCGGTGATCTAGCCATGGGCAGGTTGAAGGTTGAGTAACATCAACTGGAGGACCGAACCGACTAATGTTGAAAAATTAGCGGATGACTTGTGGCTGGGGGTGAAAGGCCAATCAAACCGGGAGATATCTGGTTCTCCTCGAAAGCTATTTAGGTAGCGCCTCGCACGAATACCATTGGGGGTAGAGCACTGTTAAGGCTAGGGGGTCATCCCGACTTACCAACCCTTTGCAAACTCCGAATACCAATGAGTACTATGCGGGAGACAGACAGCGGGTGCTAACGTCCGTTGTCAAAAGGGAAACAACCCAGACCGTCAGCTAAGGTCCCAAAGTACTAGCTAAGTGGGAAACGATGTGGGAAGGCTTAGACAGCTAGGATGTTGGCTTAGAAGCAGCCATCATTTAAAGAAAGCGTAATAGCTCACTAGTCGAGTCGGCCTGCGCGGAAGATGTAACGGGGCTAAGCTAGTCACCGAAGCTACGGGTGCATTTCATTAGAGATGCGCGGTAGAGGAGCGTTCTGTAAGCCGTTGAAGGTGAAGGGGTAACCCACGCTGGAGGTATCAGAAGTGCGAATGCTGACATGAGTAACGATAAAGGGGGTGAAAAACCCCCTCGCCGGAAGACCAAGGGTTCCTGTCCAACGTTAATCGGGGCAGGGTGAGTCGACCCCTAAGGCGAGGCCGAAAGGCGTAGTCGATGGGAAACGGGTTAATATTCCCGTACTTGTGCTAACTGCGATGGAGAGACGGAGAAGGCTAGGCTAGCGCGGCGTTGGTAGTCCGCGTTTAAGGTGGTAGGCGGTATTCTTAGGCAAATCCGGGAATACATACGCTGAGAGCTGATGACGAGGTCCTACGGGACTGAAGTAGTTGATGCCATGCTTCCAGGAAAATCTTCTAAGCTTCAGGTTAGCAGGAATCGTACCCCAAACCGACACAGGTGGTCGGGTAGAGAATACCAAGGCGCTTGAGAGAACTCGGCTGAAGGAACTAGGCAAAATGGTACCGTAACTTCGGGAGAAGGTACGCTCCTGCCGGTGATGAGACTTGCTCTCTAAGCTAGCGGGAGTCGCAGATACCAGGTGGCTGCAACTGTTTATCAAAAACACAGCACTGTGCAAAATCGCAAGATGAAGTATACGGTGTGACGCCTGCCCGGTGCCGGAAGGTTAATTGATTGGGTTATCTTCGGAGAAGCTCATGATCGAAGCCCCGGTAAACGGCGGCCGTAACTATAACGGTCCTAAGGTAGCGAAATTCCTTGTCGGGTAAGTTCCGACCTGCACGAATGGCGTAATGATGGCCACGCTGTCTCCAGCCGAGACTCAGTGAAGTTGAAATTGCGGTGAAGATGCCGTATACCCGCGGCTAGACGGAAAGACCCCGTGAACCTTTACTATAGCTTGGCACTGAACATTGAACCTACATGTGTAGGATAGGTGGGAGACTTTGAAGCATGAACGCTAGTTTGTGTGGAGTCGTCCTTGAAATACCACCCTTGTAGTTTTGATGTTCTAACCTAGGTCCCTTATCGGGATTAGGGACAGTGCCTGGTGGGTAGTTTGACTGGGGCGGTCTCCTCCCAAAGAGTAACGGAGGAGCACGAAGGTTGGCTAAGTACGGTCGGACATCGTACGGTTAGTGCAATGGCATAAGCCAGCTTAACTGCGAGACAGACACGTCGAGCAGGTACGAAAGTAGGTCATAGTGATCCGGTGGTTCTGAATGGAAGGGCCATCGCTCAACGGATAAAAGGTACTCCGGGGATAACAGGCTGATACCGCCCAAGAGTTCATATCGACGGCGGTGTTTGGCACCTCGATGTCGGCTCATCACATCCTGGGGCTGAAGTCGGTCCCAAGGGTATGGCTGTTCGCCATTTAAAGTGGTACGCGAGCTGGGTTCAGAACGTCGTGAGACAGTTCGGTCCCTATCTGCCGTGGGCGTTGGATGATTGAGGGGAGCTGCTCCTAGTACGAGAGGACCGGAGTGGACGAACCGCTGGTGTTCGGGTTGTCATGCCAATGGCATTGCCCGGTAGCTACGTTCGGAATCGATAACCGCTGAAAGCATCTAAGCGGGAAGCGAGCCCCAAGATGAGTCATCCCTAGGACTATAAGTCCTCTGAAGGGCCGTCCGAGACTAGGACGTTGATAGGCAAGGTGTGTAAGCGTTGTGAGGCGTTGAGCTAACTTGTACTAATGACCCGAGAGGCTTAACCATACAACCCAGATGGGTTTTACTGAACAAGCCTGATAAAGAATCGAAAAATACTTGATTGAAGATTGAGTACTCAATAATTAGCTTTCTGAATTTCCAAATTTGTCTGGAGACCATAGCACTGTGGCACCACCTGATCCCATTCCGAACTCAGAAGTGAAACGCAGTCGCGCCGATGGTAGTGTGGGGTTTCCCCATGCGAGAGTAGGTCATCTCCAGGCGCCTAATTTGCTTGCAAAAGCACGTCTCCTAACGCTGACACGTTAGCGACGCAAAAAGAATTTAGTGAGAAGCGCAAGCCATCACTAAAGGAGCGGTAGTTCAGTTGGTTAGAATACCGGCCTGTCACGCCGGGGGTCGCGGGTTCGAGTCCCGTCCGCTCCGCCAAAATTTCGATAAGCCCTAACAGTAATGTTAGGGCTTTTTCGTATCTGAAATTTGATGCTGTGATTTAGCGGGGCTGTCCTGTTCGCCCCAGCTTCGTGCTCATAAGCTCATCGCTAGGCGATATTCACCCATCAACATTAAAATAAAAGCCTCAGCAGCAATGCTGAGGCTTTTTTCGTTGTGGCATTTTAGCTTTTATGATACCAATCCGCATTAAATATTGCCCACTTTGGCCCAGTCTCTTGTACACAAACTTTTTACTCTGTCCTTGCACTGAATAAATGTATTCCAAGCACTGCAACACTGCTCAACGATATCGTTATAGCCTTCAAAACATCTATTGGCTAAACAGTGTTGTCTTAGCCATTGCCATACCTGCTCTATTGGATTTAGCTCTGGAGAATAGGGAGGTAATTTGAGAACTGATAAATTATCAAAGTCTTTGGCTATATCGTCTGTATGCCACCCCGCGCCATCGATGATAACAAGAGCATACCTATCCGAGTGGGTTGCTTCTGAAATTTGCTTCAAGTGTTGCCTCATCGCCTCCCGGTTAACAAAGGGAGTGACCAACGCTTCAGTTGCCCCCGTTGATGGGCAAACAGCCCCAAACAGATAAGCATATTCAAATTGTTGCTGCTTTACCGCTCTGGGGCGAGAGCCTTTTGTTGCCCACAGTTTGGTCGTTGTATTCTGCTGACCAAATCGCGCTTCATCTTGAAACCAAATATCGACACTATCTAAAGAAATATAAACAGGGATCGTTGCGATCGTTTTAGAAATGAGTTTTTTTAAATTCAGCTTGAGCTTCTAAGGATTGTTTGGGGTGCTTAGAACGACTGGTAATCCAGCTTAAACCTATACTTTTCAATATTTTATATACATGGTTTAGATGGTAATGGATACCAAACTGCTGTTCTATATAGGATTGAATATCGACGCCCGTTAATCGTCCACCTAATTCTGAGCGACTTAAATCGTCTATATATTGATAAAGAGTCCGCTTTTGCTGTTCGCTAAGTTTACTCGCATTTGTCGATCTCATATTGGCTTTCAAACCATCAATGCCAGAATCTAAGTACTTTTTAACCCATTCATTGACACTGCGACGACTAACCTTGAGTTGCCGAGCAACTTGAGCACGATTGTGACATTCCAAGAAGCAAGAAACAGCCAAAATGCGAATACGCATGCGGGCGTCTTTTTCTGACTTTGATAATCTAACGAGTTCAACAGAGGTGTAATTTTTCACAGAATAGAATGAGTTGAAAATGATGAGTGTATTAGATCACAATTTAGTACGGATTGGTATGAGGCATTACTTCGCGCCACTTTAGCTCAAACGAATGTAAGCGTCTGGGCAACTACACCTATCTTTTAAAATTCCATGGTAACAGGCTGTCGATATCCGGTGCTGGTTGGCACAGTTCATTAAGACAGGCCATGATGTAATCAAATGGTACTAAGCCATTGACTTTGGCCGTTTCTACTATGCTGTAAAGCGTGGCACTGGCATTAGCCCCATTAGCTGTCTGACTGAATAACCAATTTTTTCGGCCAATCACAAACGGTTTTACTGCTCGCTCTGCACGATTGTTATCAATACTCAATCTGCCATCATCAACATAACGAATGAGTTTGTGCCATTGATTAGCCAGGTAATTAGCTGCCTCCATCAGTTTGGTATTACCCACTAAATTGGGCTGGTTTTGCTCAAGCCATGCTTTTAGCTTGCCTAGGATAGGCAGGCTAGCCTCTTGTCTGGCAATGTACTTTTCATCTGTAGTTTTATCTTTGATGTGTGACTCTACACCGTACAGTTTTTGGATAAGGCTTAATACCATATCCGCTTTGCCGGTTTTGTTTTTGCCTTGCAGCTTTTTTGCTTCAATAAATTTACGCCTAGCATGAGCCCAGCATCCCACTAAGGTTGCCTGTGTGTTTTCATAAGCTTGATAACCATCTACGTGCAAGTAGCCTTGATATCCATCAAGATAATTGACCACGCAGGCGGCAGCCCGACTGTTATGGAAGTCGTAAAGCACAATATTAGGGATAGGATTATTCGGGGCTGGTGAATCTCGACCTGAGCAATAGACCCACATGTAGCTGTTCACTTTATCGGATTTCACCACTTTTAATGGCGTTTCATCCGCAAACAACGTGGGCTGTTTTAACAACGCTGTTTTAAGCCGTTCAACTAATGGTGCGAAGAGTGTGGCTGATTTGTCTATCCAGCTGCTCATTGTCTGGCGACTGAGCTCAATGCCATATTGCTTAAACATCGCTTCCTGGCGATAAAGCGGTAACCCGTATTGATATTTACTGGTGATAAGCTGACTGAGTAAACTGCTTGTAGCAATGCCTTTATTGATTGGCATCGCTGGCATTGAGGCTTGTTTAATCGGCGTTTGAGTTGAGGATTTATCACAATGGCGGCAAGCGTATTTAGCCCTAATGTACTCAATCACTTTGATTTGGGCTGGAATAAACTCAAGCTTTTCTGATTTATCCTCGCCCATTTTATGTAACTCACTGCCACAGCAATCACAGGTCTTATCGGTGATATCGTGGATAACCTGCTCACGGGGTAAGTCTTTTGGCAGTGGCTTACGCACAGGCTTTTTACGGGTATAGCTAATGGATTGTTGCTCGGCCTCAACGGCTTCAACAATCTCTTCTACTTCATTGAATAACTCGCCTTGCCCAACAAAGCCTTCAGCACTTTTGCCGAATTGTTTTTGTTGAGCGAGGCGCCAGCGCTCTTCCAAGGCTGCGATGAGTGCATCCTTCTGCGCTAACAGTTTTTCAAGTTCAGCAATGCGCTGTTTAAGGGCGAGTTCATTTTTCATGACGCCTATGTTAAGGCATATCGAAAGGCTTTGTAGTGCTAATTGACCTTGTTTTGATGATCATCAATTGATCGCAAATATTAACGTAGTTGCTTACCCGTCACATCAATTTTACTGTGGCCAATGACATCATAACCCCCTAATAACCAGTGTAATTGCTGCTCGGATAATGTCATTGTGGGTGATATGAGTTTGGGCCATTTGAACTTATGCTTATCTAATCGCTTATACCACAGCGCAAAGCCAGTGTTATCCCAATAAAGTCATTTGAGTTTATCGTGGCCTTTATTGCAAAACACAAATAGTGCACCATTAAGGACGGACAGCTCTAGCTCTGCTTCGACTAAAGCCGCCAACCCGTTAATTGATTTACGAAAATCGACAGCATCGGCACATAAATAGACGGAAGGCACATCAACAAACATCTTCATACCATTAGCCCCTTAATGATGGTAAGGATATCTATTGTTGCTAAATCCGCTGAAAGAGTGAGTTGGCCAGTTCGCGTATTAAACAGCACTGGGTGTTGATGAGTTTGCGTGCAGACTTCAGTGGTGGTTTGTTTTAGTTGTATAAAGCGTGATTGAGTAGCGTGAGATGTTTGCTCTGACACGCTTGGCTGATACTGTTGCTTACCCAGTAAAGCGCGCTGTTTATAATAAGTGGTAATCGAGACATTATGATGTTGGCAGAATTCAACATTAGTGCCTTTGAAATTGCTGCGCTGCTGAAGTAACCCTAGCCACTGTGCCGCTGTTTTGTATGTTTTCATCACCTGCTCCAAATTTATCATTGAGCAGGTATTTTTAGACAATCAGAACATCGATGCGAGGTGTGGTTCGCTAGACGGTCACAGCGTAATGATTAGATAGAAAGCCTGACGAGCTTTTGCAAATAGACTCATTTTAAAAATCTTGGCTTCCATCTTGAGCTGTTGAACATCAGCCGTTCTGCTCCATTGACTCCGCGCTGATGTTTCTTACTGTGCATGCATATCCCCAATCGTGATAAAAAGCCGCCGCACCTAACTCTATGACCCATTATCGGGTGGTAGTTATCAATATGAAGTGGCTGGTAATTATCGACTATCCGGCACTCTGTTTCGGTGGTGCTAGTGCCATACGACTTAGTGAAATCCACGTCATAAAAGCTCAGGATGTGTCATTTTTATCCATATAGATGGCTAAACGAGCAGTCAGTCGTGAGTGACCCAGTTAGCACTTGTGCAATTGTGGCAGCGCCCTATAATGCGACCCACTGACACGGACAACGGCGCTGTAAAGCAACGATACTGAGTCAGGATGGAACTTGCGAAGTAAGTTAACCATGAGTGATTAAGGGTGTTAGGCGAAAGTTTAACCGCTTGGATCCAAGCCTGAAATAAGGGCTTGACCCACTCAGGTTTATGCGTAAAATACGCATCCCTAGCCCGTAGCGGCAACGTTCTTTAACAAGTAGAAGACAAGCAAATCTGTGTGGACATTCACAGTAGTTGATAAATCGACAACGATTTAACACGTCTCGCAAGAGACTTCAACGAAGATGTCCGCATAACATGCAAATTTGATGATTTATCATCGAATCGACAGAATTCATTGAGCAGGACCTTTGGGTCCGAACAAAACTTTAATTGAAGAGTTTGATCATGGCTCAGATTGAACGCTGGCGGCAGGCCTAACACATGCAAGTCGAGCGGCAGCGGGAAGTAACTTGTTACTTTGCCGGCGAGCGGCGGACGGGTGAGTAATGCCTGGGAATTTGCCCATTGGTGGGGGATAACAGTTGGAAACGACTGCTAATACCGCATACGCCCTACGGGGGAAAGCAGGGGAGCCTTCGGGTCCTTGCGCTGATGGATAAGCCCAGGTGGGATTAGCTAGTAGGTGAGGTAAAGGCTCACCTAGGCGACGATCCCTAGCTGTTCTGAGAGGATGATCAGCCACACTGGGACTGAGACACGGCCCAGACTCCTACGGGAGGCAGCAGTGGGGAATATTGCACAATGGGGGAAACCCTGATGCAGCCATGCCGCGTGTGTGAAGAAGGCCTTCGGGTTGTAAAGCACTTTCAGTAGGGAGGAAAGGTTGACGGTTAATACCCGTTAGCTGTGACGTTACCTACAGAAGAAGGACCGGCTAACTCCGTGCCAGCAGCCGCGGTAATACGGAGGGTCCGAGCGTTAATCGGAATTACTGGGCGTAAAGCGTGCGCAGGCGGTTTGTTAAGCGAGATGTGAAAGCCCCGGGCTCAACCTGGGAATTGCATTTTGAACTGGCAAACTAGAGTCTTGTAGAGGGGGGTAGAATTTCAGGTGTAGCGGTGAAATGCGTAGAGATCTGAAGGAATACCGGTGGCGAAGGCGGCCCCCTGGACAAAGACTGACGCTCATGCACGAAAGCGTGGGGAGCAAACAGGATTAGATACCCTGGTAGTCCACGCCGTAAACGATGTCTACTCGGAGTTTGGTGTCTTGAACACTGGGCTCTCAAGCTAACGCATTAAGTAGACCGCCTGGGGAGTACGGCCGCAAGGTTAAAACTCAAATGAATTGACGGGGGCCCGCACAAGCGGTGGAGCATGTGGTTTAATTCGATGCAACGCGAAGAACCTTACCTACTCTTGACATCCAGAGAATTCGCTAGAGATAGCTTAGTGCCTTCGGGAACTCTGAGACAGGTGCTGCATGGCTGTCGTCAGCTCGTGTTGTGAAATGTTGGGTTAAGTCCCGCAACGAGCGCAACCCTTATCCTTATTTGCCAGCACGTAATGGTGGGAACTCTAGGGAGACTGCCGGTGATAAACCGGAGGAAGGTGGGGACGACGTCAAGTCATCATGGCCCTTACGAGTAGGGCTACACACGTGCTACAATGGTCGGTACAGAGGGTTGCAAAGCCGCGAGGTGGAGCTAATCTCACAAAGCCGATCGTAGTCCGGATTGGAGTCTGCAACTCGACTCCATGAAGTCGGAATCGCTAGTAATCGTGGATCAGAATGCCACGGTGAATACGTTCCCGGGCCTTGTACACACCGCCCGTCACACCATGGGAGTGGGCTGCACCAGAAGTAGATAGCTTAACCCTTCGGGGAGGGCGTTTACCACGGTGTGGTTCATGACTGGGGTGAAGTCGTAACAAGGTAGCCCTAGGGGAACCTGGGGCTGGATCACCTCCTTACCTATGCGATTTAGAATTACTGTTGAGTGTTCACACAGATTGCCTTGTCTTGTTGACGAGCAAAACATTACCTTCCTTTGAAGGGATGTCGTTCTTTAAAAATTTGGAAAGCTGATAGTAGAACTTAGTGCGCAAGCATTAGGTGATACAAAATTGAGTTCTCAAAATACTTTAATCAAGTGTTTTGGATATTCTTTAACTTCAGAAATGAAGTAAATCAAGGCGTTCTTTTGCGAAAGCAAGAGACAGTAAAAACCAGCTAGTTGCAATACGCTCAAGTGAAACTCATTTGGGTTGTATGGTTAAGTGACTAAGCGTATACGGTGGATGCCTTGGCAGTCAGAGGCGATGAAGGACGTAGTAACTTGCGAAAAGCGTTGGCGAGCTAGTAACAAGCATTTGAGCTAACGATGTCCGAATGGGGAAACCCGGCCACATAAGTGGTCATCATACAGTGAATACATAGCTGTATGAGGCGAACCTGGGGAACTGAAACATCTAAGTACCCAGAGGAAAAGAAATCAACCGAGATTCCCTAAGTAGCGGCGAGCGAACGGGGATTAGCCCTTAAGTCTAGGGGGTGTTAGTGGAATGGTCTGGAAAGTCCAACGGTACAGGGTGATAGTCCCGTACATGAAAACTAACCTTAGATGAAAACGAGTAAGGCGGCACACGTGATATGTTGTCTGAACATGGGGGGACCATCCTCCAAGGCTAAATACTCCTGACTGACCGATAGTGAACCAGTACCGTGAGGGAAAGGCGAAAAGAACCCCTGTGAGGGGAGTGAAATAGAACCTGAAACCGTATACGTACAAGCAGTGGGAGCGGTTCTTGAGACCGTGACTGCGTACCTTTTGTATAATGGGTCAGCGACTTACATTTAGTAGCGAGGTTAAGCGAATAGCGGAGCCGTAGGGAAACCGAGTGTTAACTGCGCGTTTAGTTGCTAGGTGTAGACCCGAAACCCGGTGATCTAGCCATGGGCAGGTTGAAGGTTGAGTAACATCAACTGGAGGACCGAACCGACTAATGTTGAAAAATTAGCGGATGACTTGTGGCTGGGGGTGAAAGGCCAATCAAACCGGGAGATATCTGGTTCTCCTCGAAAGCTATTTAGGTAGCGCCTCGCACGAATACCATTGGGGGTAGAGCACTGTTAAGGCTAGGGGGTCATCCCGACTTACCAACCCTTTGCAAACTCCGAATACCAATGAGTACTATGCGGGAGACAGACAGCGGGTGCTAACGTCCGTTGTCAAAAGGGAAACAACCCAGACCGTCAGCTAAGGTCCCAAAGTACTAGCTAAGTGGGAAACGATGTGGGAAGGCTTAGACAGCTAGGATGTTGGCTTAGAAGCAGCCATCATTTAAAGAAAGCGTAATAGCTCACTAGTCGAGTCGGCCTGCGCGGAAGATGTAACGGGGCTAAGCTAGTCACCGAAGCTACGGGTGCATTTCATTAGAGATGCGCGGTAGAGGAGCGTTCTGTAAGCCGTTGAAGGTGAAGGGGTAACCCACGCTGGAGGTATCAGAAGTGCGAATGCTGACATGAGTAACGATAAAGGGGGTGAAAAACCCCTCGCCGGAAGACCAAGGGTTCCTGTCCAACGTTAATCGGGGCAGGGTGAGTCGACCCCTAAGGCGAGGCCGAAAGGCGTAGTCGATGGGAAACGGGTTAATATTCCCGTACTTGTGCTAACTGCGATGGAGAGACGGAGAAGGCTAGGCTAGCGCGGCGTTGGTAGTCCGCGTTTAAGGTAGTAGGCGGTATTCTTAGGCAAATCCGGGAATACTTACGCTGAGAGCTGATGACGAGGTCCTAAGGGACTGAAGTAGTTGATGCCATGCTTCCAGGAAAATCTTCTAAGCTTCAGGTTAGCAGGAATCGTACCCCAAACCGACACAGGTGGTCGGGTAGAGAATACCAAGGCGCTTGAGAGAACTCGGCTGAAGGAACTAGGCAAAATGGTACCGTAACTTCGGGAGAAGGTACGCTCCTGCCGGTGATGAGACCTGCTCTCTAAGCTAGCGGGAGTCGCAGATACCAGGTGGCTGCAACTGTTTATCAAAAACACAGCACTGTGCAAAATCGCAAGATGAAGTATACGGTGTGACGCCTGCCCGGTGCCGGAAGGTTAATTGATTGGGTTATCTTCGGAGAAGCTCATGATCGAAGCCCCGGTAAACGGCGGCCGTAACTATAACGGTCCTAAGGTAGCGAAATTCCTTGTCGGGTAAGTTCCGACCTGCACGAATGGCGTAATGATGGCCACGCTGTCTCCAGCCGAGACTCAGTGAAGTTGAAATTGCGGTGAAGATGCCGTATACCCGCGGCTAGACGGAAAGACCCCGTGAACCTTTACTATAGCTTGGCACTGAACATTGAACCTACATGTGTAGGATAGGTGGGAGACTTTGAAGCATGAACGCTAGTTTGTGTGGAGTCGTCCTTGAAATACCACCCTTGTAGTTTTGATGTTCTAACCTAGGTCCCTTATCGGGATTAGGGACAGTGCCTGGTGGGTAGTTTGACTGGGGCGGTCTCCTCCCAAAGAGTAACGGAGGAGCACGAAGGTTGGCTAAGTACGGTCGGACATCGTACGGTTAGTGCAATGGCATAAGCCAGCTTAACTGCGAGACAGACACGTCGAGCAGGTACGAAAGTAGGTCATAGTGATCCGGTGGTTCTGAATGGAAGGGCCATCGCTCAACGGATAAAAGGTACTCCGGGGATAACAGGCTGATACCGCCCAAGAGTTCATATCGACGGCGGTGTTTGGCACCTCGATGTCGGCTCATCACATCCTGGGGCTGAAGTCGGTCCCAAGGGTATGGCTGTTCGCCATTTAAAGTGGTACGCGAGCTGGGTTCAGAACGTCGTGAGACAGTTCGGTCCCTATCTGCCGTGGGCGTTGGATGATTGAGGGGAGCTGCTCCTAGTACGAGAGGACCGGAGTGGACGAACCGCTGGTGTTCGGGTTGTCATGCCAATGGCATTGCCCGGTAGCTACGTTCGGAATCGATAACCGCTGAAAGCATCTAAGCGGGAAGCGAGCCCCAAGATGAGTCATCCCTAGGACTATAAGTCCTCTGAAGGGCCGTCCGAGACTAGGACGTTGATAGGCAAGGTGTGTAAGCGTTGTGAGGCGTTGAGCTAACTTGTACTAATGACCCGAGAGGCTTAACCATACAACCCAGATGGGTTTTACTGAACAAGCCTGATAAAGAATCGAAAAATACTTGATTGAAGATTGAGTACTCAATAATTAGCTTTCTGAATTTCCAAATTTGTCTGGAGACCATAGCACTGTGGCACCACCTGATCCCATTCCGAACTCAGAAGTGAAACGCAGTCGCGCCGATGGTAGTGTGGGGTTTCCCCATGCGAGAGTAGGTCATCTCCAGGCGCCTAATTTGCTTGCAAAAGCACGTCTCCTAACGCTGACACGTTAGCGACGCAAAAAGAATTTAGTGAGAAGCGCAAGCCATCACTAAAGGAGCGGTAGTTCAGTTGGTTAGAATACCGGCCTGTCACGCCGGGGGTCGCGGGTTCGAGTCCCGTCCGCTCCGCCAAAATTTCGATAAGCCCTAACAGTAATGTTAGGGCTTTTTCGTATCTGAAATTTGATGCTGTGATTTAGCGGGGCTGTCCTGTTCGCCCCAGCTTCGTGCTCATAAGCTCATCGCTAGGCGATATTCACCCATCAACATTAAAATAAAAGCCTCAGCAGCAATGCTGAGGCTTTTTTCGTTGTGGCATTTTAGCTTTTATGATACCAATCCGCATTAAATATTGCCCACTTTGGCCCAGTCTCTTGTACACAAACTTTTTACTCTGTCCTTGCACTGAATAAATGTATTCCAAGCACTGCAACACTGCTCAACGATATCGTTATAGCCTTCAAAACATCTATTGGCTAAACAGTGTTGTCTTAGCCATTGCCATACCTGCTCTATTGGATTTAGCTCTGGAGAATAGGGAGGTAATTTGAGAACTGATAAATTATCAAAGTCTTTGGCTATATCGTCTGTATGCCACCCCGCGCCATCGATGATAACAAGAGCATACCTATCCGAGTGGGTTGCTTCTGAAATTTGCTTCAAGTGTTGCCTCATCGCCTCCCGGTTAACAAAGGGAGTGACCAACGCTTCAGTTGCCCCCGTTGATGGGCAAACAGCCCCAAACAGATAAGCATATTCAAATTGTTGCTGCTTTACCGCTCTGGGGCGAGAGCCTTTTGTTGCCCACAGTTTGGTCGTTGTATTCTGCTGACCAAATCGCGCTTCATCTTGAAACCAAATATCGACACTATCTAAAGAAATATAAACAGGGATCGTTGCGATCGTTTTAGAAATGAGTTTTTTTAAATTCAGCTTGAGCTTCTAAGGATTGTTTGGGGTGCTTAGAACGACTGGTAATCCAGCTTAAACCTATACTTTTCAATATTTTATATACATGGTTTAGATGGTAATGGATACCAAACTGCTGTTCTATATAGGATTGAATATCGACGCCCGTTAATCGTCCACCTAATTCTGAGCGACTTAAATCGTCTATATATTGATAAAGAGTCCGCTTTTGCTGTTCGCTAAGTTTACTCGCATTTGTCGATCTCATATTGGCTTTCAAACCATCAATGCCAGAATCTAAGTACTTTTTAACCCATTCATTGACACTGCGACGACTAACCTTGAGTTGCCGAGCAACTTGAGCACGATTGTGACATTCCAAGAAGCAAGAAACAGCCAAAATGCGAATACGCATGCGGGCGTCTTTTTCTGACTTTGATAATCTAACGAGTTCAACAGAGGTGTAATTTTTCACAGAATAGAATGAGTTGAAAATGATGAGTGTATTAGATCACAATTTAGTACGGATTGGTATGAGGCATTACTTCGCGCCACTTTAGCTCAAACGAATGTAAGCGTCTGGGCAACTACACCTATCTTTTAAAATTCCATGGTAACAGGCTGTCGATATCCGGTGCTGGTTGGCACAGTTCATTAAGACAGGCCATGATGTAATCAAATGGTACTAAGCCATTGACTTTGGCCGTTTCTACTATGCTGTAAAGCGTGGCACTGGCATTAGCCCCATTAGCTGTCTGACTGAATAACCAATTTTTTCGGCCAATCACAAACGGTTTTACTGCTCGCTCTGCACGATTGTTATCAATACTCAATCTGCCATCATCAACATAACGAATGAGTTTGTGCCATTGATTAGCCAGGTAATTAGCTGCCTCCATCAGTTTGGTATTACCCACTAAATTGGGCTGGTTTTGCTCAAGCCATGCTTTTAGCTTGCCTAGGATAGGCAGGCTAGCCTCTTGTCTGGCAATGTACTTTTCATCTGTAGTTTTATCTTTGATGTGTGACTCTACACCGTACAGTTTTTGGATAAGGCTTAATACCATATCCGCTTTGCCGGTTTTGTTTTTGCCTTGCAGCTTTTTTGCTTCAATAAATTTACGCCTAGCATGAGCCCAGCATCCCACTAAGGTTGCCTGTGTGTTTTCATAAGCTTGATAACCATCTACGTGCAAGTAGCCTTGATATCCATCAAGATAATTGACCACGCAGGCGGCAGCCCGACTGTTATGGAAGTCGTAAAGCACAATATTAGGGATAGGATTATTCGGGGCTGGTGAATCTCGACCTGAGCAATAGACCCACATGTAGCTGTTCACTTTATCGGATTTCACCACTTTTAATGGCGTTTCATCCGCAAACAACGTGGGCTGTTTTAACAACGCTGTTTTAAGCCGTTCAACTAATGGTGCGAAGAGTGTGGCTGATTTGTCTATCCAGCTGCTCATTGTCTGGCGACTGAGCTCAATGCCATATTGCTTAAACATCGCTTCCTGGCGATAAAGCGGTAACCCGTATTGATATTTACTGGTGATAAGCTGACTGAGTAAACTGCTTGTAGCAATGCCTTTATTGATTGGCATCGCTGGCATTGAGGCTTGTTTAATCGGCGTTTGAGTTGAGGATTTATCACAATGGCGGCAAGCGTATTTAGCCCTAATGTACTCAATCACTTTGATTTGGGCTGGAATAAACTCAAGCTTTTCTGATTTATCCTCGCCCATTTTATGTAACTCACTGCCACAGCAATCACAGGTCTTATCGGTGATATCGTGGATAACCTGCTCACGGGGTAAGTCTTTTGGCAGTGGCTTACGCACAGGCTTTTTACGGGTATAGCTAATGGATTGTTGCTCGGCCTCAACGGCTTCAACAATCTCTTCTACTTCATTGAATAACTCGCCTTGCCCAACAAAGCCTTCAGCACTTTTGCCGAATTGTTTTTGTTGAGCGAGGCGCCAGCGCTCTTCCAAGGCTGCGATGAGTGCATCCTTCTGCGCTAACAGTTTTTCAAGTTCAGCAATGCGCTGTTTAAGGGCGAGTTCATTTTTCATGACGCCTATGTTAAGGCATATCGAAAGGCTTTGTAGTGCTAATTGACCTTGTTTTGATGATCATCAATTGATCGCAAATATTAACGTAGTTGCTTACCCGTCACATCAATTTTACTGTGGCCAATGACATCATAACCCCCTAATAACCAGTGTAATTGCTGCTCGGATAATGTCATTGTGGGTGATATGAGTTTGGGCCATTTGAACTTATGCTTATCTAATCGCTTATACCACAGCGCAAAGCCAGTGTTATCCCAATAAAGTCATTTGAGTTTATCGTGGCCTTTATTGCAAAACACAAATAGTGCACCATTAAGGACGGACAGCTCTAGCTCTGCTTCGACTAAAGCCGCCAACCCGTTAATTGATTTACGAAAATCGACAGCATCGGCACATAAATAGACGGAAGGCACATCAACAAACATCTTCATACCATTAGCCCCTTAATGATGGTAAGGATATCTATTGTTGCTAAATCCGCTGAAAGAGTGAGTTGGCCAGTTCGCGTATTAAACAGCACTGGGTGTTGATGAGTTTGCGTGCAGACTTCAGTGGTGGTTTGTTTTAGTTGTATAAAGCGTGATTGAGTAGCGTGAGATGTTTGCTCTGACACGCTTGGCTGATACTGTTGCTTACCCAGTAAAGCGCGCTGTTTATAATAAGTGGTAATCGAGACATTATGATGTTGGCAGAATTCAACATTAGTGCCTTTGAAATTGCTGCGCTGCTGAAGTAACCCTAGCCACTGTGCCGCTGTTTTGTATGTTTTCATCACCTGCTCCAAATTTATCATTGAGCAGGTATTTTTAGACAATCAGAACATCGATGCGAGGTGTGGTTCGCTAGACGGTCACAGCGTAATGATTAGATAGAAAGCCTGACGAGCTTTTGCAAATAGACTCATTTTAAAAATCTTGGCTTCCATCTTGAGCTGTTGAACATCAGCCGTTCTGCTCCATTGACTCCGCGCTGATGTTTCTTACTGTGCATGCATATCCCCAATCGTGATAAAAAGCCGCCGCACCTAACTCTATGACCCATTATCGGGTGGTAGTTATCAATATGAAGTGGCTGGTAATTATCGACTATCCGGCACTCTGTTTCGGTGGTGCTAGTGCCATACGACTTAGTGAAATCCACGTCATAAAAGCTCAGGATGTGTCATTTTTATCCATATAGATGGCTAAACGAGCAGTCAGTCGTGAGTGACCCAGTTAGCACTTGTGCAATTGTGGCAGCGCCCTATAATGCGACCCACTGACACGGACAACGGCGCTGTAAAGCAACGATACTGAGTCAGGATGGAACTTGCGAAGTAAGTTAACCATGAGTGATTAAGGGTGTTAGGCGAAAGTTTAACCGCTTGGATCCAAGCCTGAAATAAGGGCTTGACCCACTCAGGTTTATGCGTAAAATACGCATCCCTAGCCCGTAGCGGCAACGTTCTTTAACAAGTAGAAGACAAGCAAATCTGTGTGGACATTCACAGTAGTTGATAAATCGACAACGATTTAACACGTCTCGCAAGAGACTTCAACGAAGATGTCCGCATAACATGCAAATTTGATGATTTATCATCGAATCGACAGAATTCATTGAGCAGGACCTTTGGGTCCGAACAAAACTTTAATTGAAGAGTTTGATCATGGCTCAGATTGAACGCTGGCGGCAGGCCTAACACATGCAAGTCGAGCGGCAGCGGGAAGTAACTTGTTACTTTGCCGGCGAGCGGCGGACGGGTGAGTAATGCCTGGGAATTTGCCCATTGGTGGGGATAACAGTTGGAAACGACTGCTAATACCGCATACGCCCTACGGGGGAAAGCAGGGGAGCCTTCGGGTCCTTGCGCTGATGGATAAGCCCAGGTGGGATTAGCTAGTAGGTGAGGTAAAGGCTCACCTAGGCGACGATCCCTAGCTGTTCTGAGAGGATGATCAGCCACACTGGGACTGAGACACGGCCCAGACTCCTACGGGAGGCAGCAGTGGGGAATATTGCACAATGGGGGAAACCCTGATGCAGCCATGCCGCGTGTGTGAAGAAGGCCTTCGGGTTGTAAAGCACTTTCAGTAGGGAGGAAAGGTTGACGGTTAATACCCGTTAGCTGTGACGTTACCTACAGAAGAAGGACCGGCTAACTCCGTGCCAGCAGCCGCGGTAATACGGAGGGTCCGAGCGTTAATCGGAATTACTGGGCGTAAAGCGTGCGCAGGCGGTTTGTTAAGCGAGATGTGAAAGCCCCGGGCTCAACCTGGGAATTGCATTTTGAACTGGCAAACTAGAGTCTTGTAGAGGGGGGTAGAATTTCAGGTGTAGCGGTGAAATGCGTAGAGATCTGAAGGAATACCGGTGGCGAAGGCGGCCCCCTGGACAAAGACTGACGCTCATGCACGAAAGCGTGGGGAGCAAACAGGATTAGATACCCTGGTAGTCCACGCCGTAAACGATGTCTACTCGGAGTTTGGTGTCTTGAACACTGGGCTCTCAAGCTAACGCATTAAGTAGACCGCCTGGGGAGTACGGCCGCAAGGTTAAAACTCAAATGAATTGACGGGGGCCCGCACAAGCGGTGGAGCATGTGGTTTAATTCGATGCAACGCGAAGAACCTTACCTACTCTTGACATCCAGAGAATTCGCTAGAGATAGCTTAGTGCCTTCGGGAACTCTGAGACAGGTGCTGCATGGCTGTCGTCAGCTCGTGTTGTGAAATGTTGGGTTAAGTCCCGCAACGAGCGCAACCCTTATCCTTATTTGCCAGCACGTAATGGTGGGAACTCTAGGGAGACTGCCGGTGATAAACCGGAGGAAGGTGGGGACGACGTCAAGTCATCATGGCCCTTACGAGTAGGGCTACACACGTGCTACAATGGTCGGTACAGAGGGTTGCAAAGCCGCGAGGTGGAGCTAATCTCACAAAGCCGATCGTAGTCCGGATTGGAGTCTGCAACTCGACTCCATGAAGTCGGAATCGCTAGTAATCGTGGATCAGAATGCCACGGTGAATACGTTCCCGGGCCTTGTACACACCGCCCGTCACACCATGGGAGTGGGCTGCACCAGAAGTAGATAGCTTAACCCTTCGGGGAGGGCGTTTACCACGGTGTGGTTCATGACTGGGGTGAAGTCGTAACAAGGTAGCCCTAGGGGAACCTGGGGCTGGATCACCTCCTTACCTATGCGATTTAGAATTACTGTTGAGTGTTCACACAGATTGCCTTGTCTTGTTGACGAGCAAAACATTACCTTCCTTTGAAGGGATGTCGTTCTTTAAAAATTTGGAAAGCTGATAGTAGAACTTAGTGCGCAAGCATTAGGTGATACAAAATTGAGTTCTCAAAATACTTTAATCAAGTGTTTTGGATATTCTTTAACTTCAGAAATGAAGTAAATCAAGGCGTTCTTTTGCGAAAGCAAGAGACAGTAAAAACCAGCTAGTTGCAATACGCTCAAGTGAAACTCATTTGGGTTGTATGGTTAAGTGACTAAGCGTATACGGTGGATGCCTTGGCAGTCAGAGGCGATGAAGGACGTAGTAACTTGCGAAAAGCGTTGGCGAGCTAGTAACAAGCATTTGAGCTAACGATGTCCGAATGGGGAAACCCGGCCACATAAGTGGTCATCATACAGTGAATACATAGCTGTATGAGGCGAACCTGGGGAACTGAAACATCTAAGTACCCAGAGGAAAAGAAATCAACCGAGATTCCCTAAGTAGCGGCGAGCGAACGGGGATTAGCCCTTAAGTCTAGGGGGTGTTAGTGGAATGGTCTGGAAAGTCCAACGGTACAGGGTGATAGTCCCGTACATGAAAACTAACCTTAGATGAAAACGAGTAAGGCGGCACACGTGATATGTTGTCTGAACATGGGGGGACCATCCTCCAAGGCTAAATACTCCTGACTGACCGATAGTGAACCAGTACCGTGAGGGAAAGGCGAAAAGAACCCCTGTGAGGGGAGTGAAATAGAACCTGAAACCGTATACGTACAAGCAGTGGGAGCGGTTCTTGAGACCGTGACTGCGTACCTTTTGTATAATGGGTCAGCGACTTACATTTAGTAGCGAGGTTAAGCGAATAGCGGAGCCGTAGGGAAACCGAGTGTTAACTGCGCGTTTAGTTGCTAGGTGTAGACCCGAAACCCGGTGATCTAGCCATGGGCAGGTTGAAGGTTGAGTAACATCAACTGGAGGACCGAACCGACTAATGTTGAAAAATTAGCGGATGACTTGTGGCTGGGGGTGAAAGGCCAATCAAACCGGGAGATATCTGGTTCTCCTCGAAAGCTATTTAGGTAGCGCCTCGCACGAATACCATTGGGGGTAGAGCACTGTTAAGGCTAGGGGGTCATCCCGACTTACCAACCCTTTGCAAACTCCGAATACCAATGAGTACTATGCGGGAGACAGACAGCGGGTGCTAACGTCCGTTGTCAAAAGGGAAACAACCCAGACCGTCAGCTAAGGTCCCAAAGTACTAGCTAAGTGGGAAACGATGTGGGAAGGCTTAGACAGCTAGGATGTTGGCTTAGAAGCAGCCATCATTTAAAGAAAGCGTAATAGCTCACTAGTCGAGTCGGCCTGCGCGGAAGATGTAACGGGGCTAAGCTAGTCACCGAAGCTACGGGTGCATTTCATTAGAGATGCGCGGTAGAGGAGCGTTCTGTAAGCCGTTGAAGGTGAAGGGGTAACCCACGCTGGAGGTATCAGAAGTGCGAATGCTGACATGAGTAACGATAAAGGGGTGAAAAACCCCCTCGCCGGAAGACCAAGGGTTCCTGTCCAACGTTAATCGGGGCAGGGTGAGTCGACCCCTAAGGCGAGGCCGAAAGGCGTAGTCGATGGGAAACGGGTTAATATTCCCGTACTTGTGCTAACTGCGATGGAGAGACGGAGAAGGCTAGGCTAGCGCGGCGTTGGTAGTCCGCGTTTAAGGTAGTAGGCGGTATTCTTAGGCAAATCCGGGAATACTTACGCTGAGAGCTGATGACGAGGTCCTAAGGGACTGAAGTAGTTGATGCCATGCTTCCAGGAAAATCTTCTAAGCTTCAGGTTAGCAGGAATCGTACCCCAAACCGACACAGGTGGTCGGGTAGAGAATACCAAGGCGCTTGAGAGAACTCGGCTGAAGGAACTAGGCAAAATGGTACCGTAACTTCGGGAGAAGGTACGCTCCTGCCGGTGATGAGACCTGCTCTCTAAGCTAGCGGGAGTCGCAGATACCAGGTGGCTGCAACTGTTTATCAAAAACACAGCACTGTGCAAAATCGCAAGATGAAGTATACGGTGTGACGCCTGCCCGGTGCCGGAAGGTTAATTGATTGGGTTATCTTCGGAGAAGCTCATGATCGAAGCCCCGGTAAACGGCGGCCGTAACTATAACGGTCCTAAGGTAGCGAAATTCCTTGTCGGGTAAGTTCCGACCTGCACGAATGGCGTAATGATGGCCACGCTGTCTCCAGCCGAGACTCAGTGAAGTTGAAATTGCGGTGAAGATGCCGTATACCCGCGGCTAGACGGAAAGACCCCGTGAACCTTTACTATAGCTTGGCACTGAACATTGAACCTACATGTGTAGGATAGGTGGGAGACTTTGAAGCATGAACGCTAGTTTGTGTGGAGTCGTCCTTGAAATACCACCCTTGTAGTTTTGATGTTCTAACCTAGGTCCCTTATCGGGATTAGGGACAGTGCCTGGTGGGTAGTTTGACTGGGGCGGTCTCCTCCCAAAGAGTAACGGAGGAGCACGAAGGTTGGCTAAGTACGGTCGGACATCGTACGGTTAGTGCAATGGCATAAGCCAGCTTAACTGCGAGACAGACACGTCGAGCAGGTACGAAAGTAGGTCATAGTGATCCGGTGGTTCTGAATGGAAGGGCCATCGCTCAACGGATAAAAGGTACTCCGGGGATAACAGGCTGATACCGCCCAAGAGTTCATATCGACGGCGGTGTTTGGCACCTCGATGTCGGCTCATCACATCCTGGGGCTGAAGTCGGTCCCAAGGGTATGGCTGTTCGCCATTTAAAGTGGTACGCGAGCTGGGTTCAGAACGTCGTGAGACAGTTCGGTCCCTATCTGCCGTGGGCGTTGGATGATTGAGGGGAGCTGCTCCTAGTACGAGAGGACCGGAGTGGACGAACCGCTGGTGTTCGGGTTGTCATGCCAATGGCATTGCCCGGTAGCTACGTTCGGAATCGATAACCGCTGAAAGCATCTAAGCGGGAAGCGAGCCCCAAGATGAGTCATCCCTAGGACTATAAGTCCTCTGAAGGGCCGTCCGAGACTAGGACGTTGATAGGCAAGGTGTGTAAGCGTTGTGAGGCGTTGAGCTAACTTGTACTAATGACCCGAGAGGCTTAACCATACAACCCAGATGGGTTTTACTGAACAAGCCTGATAAAGAATCGAAAAATACTTGATTGAAGATTGAGTACTCAATAATTAGCTTTCTGAATTTCCAAATTTGTCTGGAGACCATAGCACTGTGGCACCACCTGATCCCATTCCGAACTCAGAAGTGAAACGCAGTCGCGCCGATGGTAGTGTGGGGTTTCCCCATGCGAGAGTAGGTCATCTCCAGGCGCCTAATTTCTCGCAAGAGAGTCGATAAAGCCCGTTGCTCACGCAACGGGCTTTTTTCGTTTAGATTTTTGATTAGCTTACACTCATAACGTCTGATACCAATTGAACTAAAGTAAGCGTCTGGGCAACTACACCTATCTTTTAAAATTCCATGGTAACAGGCTGTCGATATCCGGTGCTGGTTGGCACAGTTCATTAAGACAGGCCATGATGTAATCAAATGGTACTAAGCCATTGACCTTGGCCGTTTCTACTATGCTGTAAAGCGTGGCACTGGCATTAGCCCCATTAGCTGTCTGACTGAATAACCAATTTTTTCGGCCAATCACAAACGGTTTTACGGCTCGCTCTGCACGATTGTTATCAATACTCAATCTGCCATCATCAACATAACGAATGAGTTTGTGCCATTGATTAGCCAGGTAATTAGCTGCCTCCATCAGTTTGGTATTACCCACTAAATTGGGCTGGTTTTGCTCAAGCCATGCTTTTAGCTTGCCTAGGATAGGCAGGCTAGCCTCTTGTCTGGCAATGTACTTTTCATCTGTAGTTTTATCTTTGATGCGTGACTCTACACCGTACAGTTTTTGGATAAGGCTTAATACCATATCCGCTTTGCCGGTTTTGTTTTTACCTTGCAGCTTTTTTGCTTCAATAAATTTACGCCTAGCATGAGCCCAGCATCCCACTAAGGTTGCCTGTGTTTTTTCATAAGCTTGATATCCATCTACGTGCAAGTAGCCTTGATATCCATCAAGATAATTGACCACGCAGGCGGCAGCCCGACTGTTATGGAAGTCGTAAAGCACAATATTAGGGATAGGATTATTCGGAGCTGGTGAATCTCGACCTGAGCAATAGACCCACATGTAGCTGTTTACTTTATCGGATTTCACCACTTTTAATGGCGTTTCATCAGCAAACAACGTGGGCTGTTTTAACAACGCTGTTTTAAGCCGTTCAACTAATGGTGCGAAGAGGGTGGCTGATTTGTCTATCCAGCTGCTCATTGTCTGGCGACTGAGCTCAATGCCATATTGCTTAAACATCGCTTCCTGGCGATAAAGCGGTAACCCGTATTGATATTTACTGGTGATAAGCTGACTGAGTAAACTGCTTGTAGCAATGCCTTTATTGATTGGCATCGCTGGCATTGAGGCTTGTTTAATCGGCGTTTGAGTCGAGGATTTATCACAGTGGCGGCAAGCGTATTTAGGCCTAATGTGCTCAATCACTTTGATTTGGGCTGGAATAAACTCAAGCTTTTCTGATTTATCCTCGCCCATTTTATGTAACTCACCGCCACAGCAATCACAGGTCTTATCGGTGATATCATGGATAACTTGCTCGCGAGGTAAGTCTTTTGGCAGTGGCTTACGCACAGGCTTTTTGCGGGTATAGCTAATGGTTTGTTGCTCGGCCTCAACGGCTTCAACAATCTCTTCCACTTCATTGAATAACTCGCCTTGCCCAACAAAGCCTTCAGCACTTTTGCCGAATTGTTTTTGTTGAGCCAAGCGCCAGCGCTCTTCTAAAGCTGCGATGAGTGCATCTTTTTGTAGAGATAATTGACGCTCATTTTCGAGCAGCTTTTCAAGCTCAGCAATACGCTGTTTAAGGGCGAGTTCATTTTTCATGACGCCTATGTTAAGGCATATCGAAAGGCTTTGTAGTGCTAATTGACCTTGTTTTGATGATCATCAATTGATCGCAAATATTAAAGTAGTTGCTTACCCGTCACATCAATTTTACTGTGGCCAATGACATCATAACCCCCTAATAACCAGTGTAATTGCTGCTCGGTTAATGTCATGGTGGGTGATATGAGTTTGGGCCATTTGAACTTATGCTTATCTAATCGCTTATACCACAGCGCAAAGCCAGTGTTATCCCAATAAAGTAATTTGAGTTTGTCACGGCCTTTATTACAAAATACAAATAGCGCACCACTGAGCACCGGTAGTTCAAGCTCGGCTTCGACTAAGGCGGCTAATCCATTAATCGATTTACGAAAATCGACAGCATCGGCACATAAATAGACGGAAGGCACATCAACAAACATCCTCATGCCATTAGCCCCTTAATGATGGTAACTATAACCGTTGTTGCTAAATCCGCTGAAAGAGTGAGTTGGCCAGTTCGGGTATCAAACAGCACTGGGTGTTGATGAGTTTGCGTGCAGACTTCAGTCGGGTAGTGTTCATAATTCTGTGTCATTTCAGTAAAATATTCAAAAACAGGAATGACACATGACCCAACCTTTTAACTTCGAACAAGCCCTTAAAGATCTGCAGTCAGGTAAAAGCCTCACAGGTAAAGACAGCATTCTTGGTCCACTGATCAAGCAACTCACTGAAGCGGCTCTCCAGGCTGAGCTTGAGCAGCATTTAGCGCATGATCCTCTGCCTAATCGTAAAAATGGCAAAACCCCTAAGACCATTAAGCATCCGTCCGGTAACTTTGAGTTAGACACCCCTAGAGACCGCAATGGCACTTTTGAACCTCAGTTGATTAAGAAAAATCAAACTACGCTAACCGATGAAATCGAACGTAAAGTGTTATCGATGTTCAGTATAGGTATGAGCTATCGCGATATTAATCAACATGTTGAAGATATGTATGGGATCAATGTATCTAACGCAACAGTCAGTGCTATCACTGATAAACTCATCCCCGAACTTAAAGCGTGGCAACAGCGCCCATTAGATAGCCATTATCCTATCGTTTGGCTTGATGCGATACATTATAAAGTCAAAGAGGATGGGCGTTACGTCAGTAAAGCCGTTTACACATTGTTAGCGCTTAATATGAAAGGAAAAAAGGAAATTTTAGGGCTTCATTTATCCGAAAATGAAGGCGCTAATTACTGGCTATCCGTACTGACCGATCTTAATAATCGTGGTGTAAAAGATATTCTTATCGCCTGTGTTGACGGCTTGACCGGTTTCCCTGAGGCGATAGCCAGTATCTTCCCTAATACGGAAACACAGCTATGTGTTATCCACCAGATCCGCAACTCAATGAAGTATGTCGCCTCAAAACATCAGAAAGCGTTTATGGCTGATTTAAAGCCTGTGTATCGAGCCGTGAGTAAAGAAGCCGCAGAGATGGCATTGGACGAACTGGAGGCCAAATGGGGTGATGCTTATCCGCTGGTAATCAACCCTTGGCGTCGCAAATGGCATAATTTGTCCCATTATTTTAGGTACCCAGAACATATCAGGAAAGTGATTTACACGACCAATGCCGTTGAGGCGGTACATCGCCAATTTAGAAAGCTCACCAAAACCAAAGGTGCTTTTCCTAATGAAAATAGCTTGTTGAAGCTACTTTATGCAGGCATATTAAACGCCTCAGATAAATGGACCATGCCAATCCACAATTGGAGCCTTTGTTTATCTCAGTTAGCGATTTATTTTGAAGGGCGTTTAGATAGCGTGCTAGAAATTTAAAAATTAGCCTGACACAGAATTTTGAACGCCCTCTTCAGTCGTGGTTTGTTTTAGTTGTATAAAGCGAGATTGAGTGGCGTTAGACGTTTGCGCTGGCACGATTAGATGTTGCTGTTGCTGTTGCTGTTGCTGTTGCTGTTGCTGTTGCTGTTGCTGTTGCTGTTGCTGTTGCTGTTGATGTTGCTGCTGTTGCTTAACCAGTAAAGCGCGCTGTTTATAATAAGTGGTAATCGAGACATTATGATGTTGGCAGAATTCAACATTAGTGCCACTAAAAGTATTGCGTTGTAAAAGTAACTGTCGCCACTGCTGACTTGTTTTGTGAGTTGTCATCACCTGCTCCAAATTTATCAATGAGCAGATATTTTCAAATAATCAGATTAACGATGCGAGGTGTGGTTAGCTAGACGGTCACATTTATTTGGGGTATAACTGAGGGGCTGCTGAACAATAGCTTAGAAGGGCTTTTTGGATTCGATTTACGGGTAATAAAAAGGTCACCATGAGTGACCTTTTGTTGGTGCTTACTGTTACTTATCGAATGAAAGCAATGGCTTCCACTTCCACTAAGGCATCTTTTGGTAAGCGTGCGGCTTGAATGCATGAGCGCGCTGGAGCGGCTTGAGTGCCAAAGAACTCAGTGTACACTTCGTTAAATGCCGCAAAATCGGCCATATCAGCTAAGAAACAGGTAGTTTTAATAACAGTATCTAAACCCGCACCCGCTTGCTCTAACACAGCCTTAAGGTTTGTTAGTGATTGCTGTGATTGCTCTTTAATGCCGCCTGGAACAAATTCCATAGTGGCTGGATCTAAAGGAATTTGGCCAGAGGTAAATACTAAGTTGTCGAACGCCATACCTTGAGAATAAGGACCGATGGCGGCAGGTGCGCTTGCAGTATTTATAACAATTTTCATGAGATTTCCTAAGAGTGAGCCTTACATTAGTGACATCTATTGTAAACATAATCGATTCAAGCTTCGAGCAGGTGCGGCTATTAATCCGTATATTTTGGAATGAGCTTAGGTTTACGGCCGTGAATGGTGCGAAAGAAATCTAATAATTGATTGATATCCTGCGCTTGATTGTCACTTGGCATGAGTGGCGCGGCAATAACAATTTTTTTGCGACTAAAATCAAGGCCAACAGCAACAATAGGAACCTTGGCTTTGGTGGCTATATGATAAAAGCCCGTTTTCCAACGAGTCACTGGGCTACGAGTACCCTCTGGTGCTAGTGCTAATTTATAGTGCGGATGGTTTGCGAATAACTGCGCCGCCGAATCCACCAGATTATTGTTTTTTCTTCTATCGACTGGACTGCCGCCAATTGCTTTAAAAAACCATCCCCAAGGCGGTATAAATAATTGATGCTTACCTAGAAAGTTAATCTTAGTGTTGAGCGCGCCTCTAGCGATAACTCCAATAATAAAATCCCAATTACTGGTATGGGGGCCAACAATCATAATGTACTGATTGATGGCGGGCGGCGCGCCTTCAAAACTCCAACCTGAGATTTTCATTAACCAGCGGCAAAATTGATAAACCATAGTGACTCACTATTAGTGCTAAAAAAGGTAATGGGATTAACTAGTAAAGCAATTATTAGCATATCACAGCGCCGCAATAGCTAGGTTTAGCTTTTATGGACAAGCACTTGATGACCTTGATTTATTATTAAGGATATTCGCTTTTATTGCCGTTAACTCGGTGCGTGACGCAAAATTATGATTGAAATTAGCATCTGTGTCTCACTTGGGTATAGTGGAGGTAATTGAGTAAAGGGAGAAATTCAATGCTACGCCACTGCTATTTATTGATGTTGCTAATCATGTCGCTGCCGCTACAGGCGGTACCTACCGATGACATAATGACTGTGATCAGGGCACAAGAACAAGCGTGGAATCAAGGGGATCTCGATGCTTATATGCAAGGTTATTGGAATAACCCTAAGCTGCGCTTTGTGTCCGCTGGTAAGTTTAATTATGGCTGGCAGGAGATTTTAGCTGCCTATAAGCGCAATTACCCTAACGCACAATCTTTGGGTAAGTTAAGTTTTACCGTCAAAGAAATCCGCATGCTCAGTAATTACTCGGCATTAGTGGTTGGCCGCTGGCAGCTAAAGCGAGTCAAAGATGCGCCCTCTGGCGTGTTTACCTTGTTGATAGAAAAGATGGATGGTAAATGGGTAATTACCCATGATCATTCTTCAGATTAACGAGCTCAGTGCCAAGTATCTTGCCCTTGTTGTTAAATCGAGTTTCGCTAAGGGCGCAGTTACCATAGTTGTCTTTAATTAGAACGCTTGCGCTGCGAGTGCCATAGTCTGGACTGGTGATGAAGATGGCTGACAGCAAACGCTCCCACTCTTTACTCACGCCGGTATCAGGAAGCTGCGCATCCTCTGGGCGACTTTGGTCGCGCAGTAGTGGCTCTAACTGCTGATGGGTGAGTGTAGGTGAAGTAGTTATTAGGGCTTCTAAGGCATTTCGACCAGTTGCCATCTTCGGCCATTCATCATCCATGGCGCCATTACTAATGGCATGAAAACCTGGGGCGAGTTTTTGACTTATGCCGAGCAAGCTATTAAAGCAATAGTACTCATTATCTTGCTGGTAAATTAGATTAAACGGGTTGTAACTGCGGGCATGTTTGCTTAGCCAAGGGCTGATATTTTCTGTAGTGAGCGCCTTAAGTACTAATTCTCCTCGTGACAGGCGATTTTGCTGCTCAGATGCTGGCGCTCTCAGGTTGGTGAGGGCTGCAAAATGCCCTCGCTGATTGATACCAAGCCAAGTGCCACCGGCTTGTAAATCCTTACCCGCGAGAATGCCAGACGGTTGCTGCCAGCGATGCAAGGGTTGGGTGGCTCTATGATGAAACTCATCGCGATTCGCACAAACTATCAGTGGATAGCTAGGGTGGGCAGCGATGGCCAAAAACAAAATACACATACAGGCTAATCTCGTTAGTTAACTTAAGTTAGCCTGTATGCTTATCAACTTGATGTCAATGATGGTGATCATGGCCATCGT
The DNA here is from genome assembly GCF_006494715.1 of Shewanella sp. SNU WT4. Classification (NCBI taxonomy): domain Bacteria; kingdom Pseudomonadati; phylum Pseudomonadota; class Gammaproteobacteria; order Alteromonadales; family Shewanellaceae; genus Shewanella; species Shewanella sp. SNU WT4. Next base: position 243,275 of record NZ_CP041151.1, on the reverse strand, counting down.
GGTGATGACTAATTTTTACTTTATCAAGCATTAAGCGTTTCATTACCCCTCTTGGCCCCACACGCAATAAGCTACCAGCAAACAATAATGCCAGCATACCTAAGGCCATGTAGTTAACGCTTTCAGGCAAGACTAACCATGGCTGCCAACTAATTTCTAAGCTTGAACCTATGAATAAGGTAGCTGCCATAGCGGCGACTAACAGTGATCTTTGCGCCCAAGTTAAGTCCATCAATTGCGCTTTGTTAGCTATTGGGGCGGCGATTAAGGCAAATAGTACGGCGGTATTACTCCAGCCGCTGTTGGCAAGCGCAACCGCAAGTACGGCGCCTGCCAAGTTACAAAAACGACTTGGCAGAAACACTATCGCCAATACTGCGAGTTGTAATAACGGATGATTAAGGGGCACAGATGGATGGCCCACTAAATTGGCGAGGATTAAGCAGAAGATAATCCAAGGCGCAGAGCGGTCAACTAAGTGGACAAAACCAAACTGAATTGACTGATGTGGTATGTGTTGATGGGGCTGAACTGGGGTTATTTTCCAATAACTCAGCATAGCGCCAATCACCAGCAGCCCTGCACCTTGTAGCAACATCATCTTAGGGCCAAGCAGGAATAAGGTCACTAGCAGTGCCTCTGGGCCCGCTAAGCGTTGCAGCCATAAGCTGTTGAGCTTATGAGTATTAGGGCGAATGCCAAACACAAACCTAAGGCTAGCGGCGGCGTAGGCCAGCAATAATCCCGGCGCTATGCTAGTCAGCCATTCGATTAATTGCTCTGTGCTGTGATCATGATGATGACCGCTGTGGGCGCCTGAATCTAAGCTCAACAGCAGAATGAGTAACCCTACACCAAGCAAACTGCCAATACCGGCTTGATATTCATACTTGCCTTTGGTGTCATGGCCTGATTGCCCGTGGGGCTGATGCATAACCACATGCAAGATAGAACCGGTGACAAAGGCTTGTAAATAAACGGTATTATTTAAGCTTAAATGTTGGATAAGCGGGCCACTGGCAAAGTAGCCAAAGGCTGTCAGTGCCATCATGGCGGCAAGCACAGCGCTCGCCCAACGTGTACCCACTTGTGGCTTTAACAGCCACCAGATAGCTAAGCCTACAGGTAAGCGGTGCAGCACGACCCCGAGGGCTAATAAGGGCGAAGCACCCTCTTGCTGCGACAGTACCATAGCGCTGCCATCGGTTATGGTGTGCAGTAATAACCCGCCGATACCTAAGATTAAGGTGAGGTTATGAGTCATGGTTGACCAGCGATGAAATAGCTTTTCGCTGGCGGTGGGTCCCCACACGCCTAAGAACACAAACACCAGCGCCAACAGCCCACCGTGCTCTAACAGTTCTGGCAAAATGTGGATAAGAACTAAGCCACCTAATGAGACAAAAATGAAACCATCTAGGCCCTTGTGTAAACCACTACCCGAAGTGAAATAACGATAAAATAAGGGGCCCAATAGTAAGGCTAAGCAACTCGCAACTAAATACAGCATAATCTCAAGAGGGGTTGGCTAGATAAGTCGGTCATTATAACAGTTGTCATTGATTTCAGCAGAGATAGTATTGTTAATTTTATGGCATGATAAATGTAAGAGAATGTCGTTGTATTAACAGTGATTTCTATAGACCTGTGGCTAGATTGTTATAGAATGCCTGCAGTATCTTCTTGATCTATAGCGATGTGCCTGTATGGAAACTTGGTCGGCTGCTGTCATGCTGTTTTTGATTATGGATCCTCTGGGAAACCTACCCATATTCGCGTCAATATTGCGCCATATAGAACCCAAAAAACGCCGACGAGTATTAGTGCGCGAGCTATTAATATCGCTGGTGATCATGATGATGTTCTTATTCGCTGGCGAGTCCATTCTCAATTTCTTAAATCTGCGTTCTGAGTCGGTAAGTATTGCCGGCGGGATTATTTTGTTTCTTATCGCAATTAAAATGATTTTCCCCCAGCCTGGCGGGGTAACAGGGCTGGCGGCTGGCGAAGAGCCATTTATTGTCCCTATGGCCATTCCGTTAATGGCAGGCCCTTCTATTTTAGCGGCGCTGATTTTATTAGCGCATACCGATCCGCATCGTATGGTCGATTGGACTGTAGCACTGACTTCTGCATGGGCGCTGAGTGCGGTGATCTTAATGTTCCATCAGGTATTTACGCGCGTGCTTGGTGAGAAAGGCCTAACGGCTATGGAGCGATTAATGGGTATGGTGCTGGTAATGCTATCAGTGCAAATGTTCCTTGATGGCGTCGGCAGTTACCTAGCAACTCAAGGCTAATCGCTTAAGGCTCACTTGTTTGGCTGCTTAACTTTGAACACTAGCACTCGCTTCAATGGCGGCGCGCGCTTTGGGCAAAAAGATTTCACTAACCACTAATGATTGATCGCCTAAATGAAAATAACGGCGGCGCCCCCAAAGCGGCTCTTCGCCTGTGGCTACCATAGCCATAGGTAGGCGCGCTAACGCCTTTTGACCGTTAAAACTGGCGATTTCAATGGCGCCCGCGGTAAAGTTGCCGGCAAACAATTGCTCACCCAATGGGCGATTACCTAAGGTTGCCAGTTGGCTTAGCGGGTGGTGCATTAAGGCATCGGGAATTTCGGTATGGGCGAATATCCAAGGAATACCATCAAGACAGAGCAAGACTTCACGGATCCACAGGCTTGATGGTGTTTGAGTTGCCGCTATCAATTTTACATCGAATTGCTGACAGCAATTTTTGAGCCTAGCAGTTAAGCTTCCCTTATCGACTAACCATTGAGCCATAAGACCTTCTGGTAATTTGTTGGGTTTATCTGGCGAAAACCATTGAATTGATTCACCATTAGGAAAGCAAAGGTCGGTCATGGGCATGGAAAACTCATCACAATAATGACTATCTTCTGCAGTTTACCATGACCTAAAATCGACACATAGCAAAGCTTGTCAGCTGAGATTAATTAAGGAATCGATGTTTATCATGAAGATACTAATGGCAATGATGATAATACTTGCAACTGTTATTGGGACAAGCGCGATGGCGGCGGAAGAAGAAGTTAAAGACGATTTTGGTTATTACGGCTTTGAGCCTGAAATAGTCACCAATTATCTAAGCAAAGGTAATAAGTTAGGTTTTGTGCGCATTACCATTGAGTTGATGGTAAAAAATTCGGCTGATTTAGCCGCATTAGAGCGTCACGATCCTTTGCTGCGCAGCGCTATTATTGAAATTATTGGAAATCAAACCGAAGAAAAAATTAAATCGCTGACCGGGCGTGAAGAGATCCGGCGTGAGTGTTACGATACCGTCAATGAGCTATTGACCAAGGAAACTGGTCAGGCATCGGTCGTCAATTTACTCTTTACCCGTTATTTATATGATTGATCTGTGTTGACGTAGATCAGTCTTAGATTGGTCAATATGGCATTTAAACACACGAAAAAAATCCCAGCGCCGCTCGACAAAGTCGGTTTGCACCCACGCAATATTCATAACAAAGGTTATGATTTTGAACGGCTTTGTCTTGCTCTTCCGAGCTTATCTAGCTTTTCCCGAGATAACGGCTATGGCCGAGTTTCCATTGATTTTGCCAACCCAGATGCCGTTAAAAGCTTAAATAGCGCCATATTACTGGCCGATTATGGCATTAAAGGCTGGAGCATACCCGCAGGCGCCTTGTGCCCACCTATACCTGGGCGGGTGGATTACATTCACCATATTGCGGACTTACTGCTCATCAATAATAAGCCAATCACAGGCAAGGCCATTAAGCTGCTTGATATCGGCACTGGCGCTAATGGTGTCTACCCGTTACTTGGCCATAGCAGTTACGGCTGGCAGTTTGTGGCATCGGATATCGCTCAGGCTTCATTAGATAATGTTGCGGCCATCATCAAGGCTAATCCTTTGTTAACTAGTGCGCTGCAATTGCGACTGCAATCTAACCCAAGTGCGATTTTTAAAGGGATTATTCAAGCGGGCGAACTGTTTGACATTACCCTGTGCAATCCGCCATTTCACGAATCAGCGCAAGCCGCTACTCAAGCGGCTACTCGTAAAGTGAATAATCTTGGTTTAGCTAAAGGACAAGCGGCCGAGCCTAAGCTTAACTTTGGCGGTCAAGCCAATGAGTTATGGTGTCAAGGCGGCGAGTTAGGCTTTTTAACTAACATGATTAACGAAAGCCGTGAGTTCAGCCATCAATGTTTATGGTTTACGTCTTTAGTCTCTAAGGGCGAAAATCTTGCGCCGTGCCGTAAGTTATTAACTCAATTAGGCGCCGATGAAGTGAAAGTCATTGAGATGCAGCAAGGCAATAAACTTACGCGCGTATTGGCCTGGAGTTATTTACCCGCGGCCAATCGCAAGCAATGGTTAAAGCTTAAAGCGCAGCAGCCAAAATTTGGCATGGCGCCCAGCTTTGGCATATAAGGCTTAGGTATATAAGCGATTAGATGAAAACTAAAACAGGCCATTAGATCAATGGCCTGTTTTTATTTAGGTCGCGCTCCAAATTAAGCTGCCAGTATTTGAGAGATCGTATCCCCCCAATAACGCTGCCATTTGTCTTGATTCAGCGCTCGTGAGTAGCTTAAACAAATGCTGTAATTGGCGTCTGAAATAGATGTTTTGCGGCATGACAAAATCAAAGGATTCATGCAAAATTGGAATGAAAATCAGGCCGCTTTCGTTGGCAACAGCTTCACAACCAAAACCAACATCGGCGTCTCCCCGAGCAATATAACCTGCTAGCTCGCGCTCACTATAAGCCGTCACCACTTGATTGATTTCTGAGAGTTGCTTGCCTTGGGTCAGTAACCAATGCTCCAAATGTTGCTGACTACCAGCGCCGCCTTGGCGACTCACCCAACGTAATGGCTGCGAGGCCAATTGTTGCTGCTGTTGGCCAAGGTGATGTAAATCTGGTCTTAACAGTAAGCCTTGGCGGCGCTGATAACCATGCACCATGACCCATTGCTGATGATTGGCATAACCTTTAAGTAAGGCGGGGTGGCGAATGTTGCGCTCTTCAATTGAGCCCCAATGTAAGGTACAGACATCGGCATAGCCTTTAGACAGCAAATCTAAACCTAGGCGCGAACCTGTGGAGCTATAGCTGATTAACTCGCGGCTACCAATTTCGGCCATCATGCGGGCGACTGTCATGGACAATAACGGGTCATCACTGCCAGTGATCAGCATGCGGTCGGTGAGCATGCCATTATGGCAGGAGTCCATAATCCATCTATCAATCAAAATCTTAGGGAATAACCATTTACCCGTGATTTTAGTCGCTGGCAAAATGCGGTCATTAGCCATGGAATAGACTTTCTTTTCATTTAAATCTAAATAGTCAGCGACTTGGCGAGCGCTCATGTAAATCTGATCACTGCTGTCGGTCATGCTTTGGCCTCTGGCTTGGCGTCGAATGCTATGGTTTCAGCGCCGTTGTACACTAAGAAGTGACGGCCTTTAGCGCGCGCCACCATAGTAATACCAAGCTTTTGCGCTAGCTCTAAGCCCATTTGGGTAACACCGCTACGAGATAACAATACCGGTATGCCCATTTTGGCCACTTTAATCACCATCTCTGAGGTCAGACGGCCTGTGGTGTAGAAAATCTTATTACTGCCAGTGTCTTGTGCTAGCCACATGTCGCCCGCCAAGGTATCGACTGCATTGTGGCGACCAATGTCTTCCACGAAGGCTGTGATAGTGGCATCTTCACATAAACCGCAACCATGGACCGCGCCTGCATTCTTGTAGGTTTCGTTATAGTCGTTAATGTTATTGAGTAGCGCGTACAAGGTGCTTTGTTTCAGGCTTGGGGTTGGCAGCACAATATCTTCTACGCCTTGCATAAAGCCGCCAAATACAGTGCCTTGACCACAACCGGTAGTCACGGTTTTTTCACTTAGTTTTTGTTCTATATCAGCATCTTGCTCATCAGTAACTACCGCGGCAGAGTTAGTATCCCAGTCGACAATCACAGATTTCAGTTGGCTAAGATCTGAAATAAACCCTTGGTTTTTCAAATAACCTAGCACTAGTGCCTCAGGTCTGGCGCCTAAGGTCATTAAGGTCACTATCGGGCGCCAATTTAGATAAATGGTTAATGGCCGTTCACAGGCGATGAATTTATCCTGAACTTCGCCCTTTTCGTTGACTGCGGTGACCGCTATGGTCATAGGCACTTCGGCTTGAGTTTTAATAAAAGCAATTTTTGATGTTGGAGTTATCATTGATTCTGGTCTCGCTAAATTCTACGCCTTACCTTGCAAGGATCGTACCTAAAATTAAAAACGCTATATTTTGCGGTAAAGATCTCACTTTACTTAGTCGCAGTGGTGATTATGTCCCTACTTAAGGCGATAATTGGACAATTTGTCCCTATGGAACGCGGCAATTAATGATCCAGCTCAAAGAACTCTCTGAATGTAGCTATGGCATTAAAATTGCTTGTTGCGGTTTAGCCCTTGAGCGAGCACGATCCGCTTAGTAAACGACATCCTTCCTGATTTAAGCAGGATTAAGATTCGGAGTCATAATGCAACATTCTGAAAGTATTTGGCCTATGCACGTTTCTCTGAAAAAAGTAGAGAAGCAAGTGGGACGCTGGACCTCGATCCAATGGGAATTAGATCAAGTATTACCTGGGGATGAAAATACCCCTGCAGGCTTTAAAACCGTGGCGTTAGAGCTGTTTTTAGATGAGCGCGCCAGTTATCGCCTCAATCTGGATATGGAAAATCCAACGTTATTTATCGTCTGCGATGAATTAGAAGATGGCACTTGGGTGCCAGCCGTGGTGTCTGCTGACCAAAATGTCGCAGCGGGTTGCTTAGAGGGTGATACCCCAGTACTGAGCATGGCTATGCCTGATGCGGTAGCCTGCTGGTTAGAAGCCTTTATTACTCGCCATGGCGAAGTGGAAATCAGTGCGCACAGACGTAAACACGTTAACCGCCGTAAAGAACAAGCCCAGCAAGGGAGAAGTCGATGACATCTGGCAACGGATTACTCAGCCGTTGGCACTTACGTCGCCAACAGGTTGCTGCAGAAGCCAAGGAAGATGAAGCGAAAGCCTTGCTAGAGCAGCAGGCAACAGAGGAATCATCAGCGCAAATCAGCGATGACTTGCCCGCGGACGCAGAGCCTACAGAAGCTGAGGCTCCACAGCCCTTGCCCGACCCTGAAAAAATTGAAGTGGGCGGCAGCTTTGCCAGCTTTATGGGCGACAATGTTGACCCATTAGCGAAAAAAGCGGCGTTAAGAGCCTTATGGAAACAGCCTCACTTTAATGAAATTGATGGCTTACTTGAATATGCATTGGATTACAGCAATCAGCCTAAATTAAGCGCTGAAGTGTCGGCTGAACTAGTCAATAAAGTATTTAAGCGAGTGATTGAAAGAGAGCAAAAAGAGTTAGCCGAAAAAGAGGCGCAACAAGCCGCACAAGTAGCTGAGCACACTAGCCAGATCAACGATCATCACGTCATGGATGTGGTGGATAGTGATAGTGCGCAAGATGAAGCCGCGCCAGATGTCATGCTTAATAGTCACGATGACAATGTAGACAATTTGCCAGAGCCATTAGTGGCAAATGATCAAAAAGTGGCAACCGAATCAATCGATGAAACTCAACCTGTTACTTTGGGTTAGTTTAGTGAATTATAAAGGCCTCCACTCTGGTATGGCTCTTGCTGTGTGTATTTGTAGAACTCTTATGGAAATTCAACAATATAAAATGGAACACACACGCAAAGTCATTAACAGGGTCATGTTCAGGAATGCAATGTGAACAATAAACAACATCCACTGGAGCTGAAAAATATTCGCCAGCGTGTCATGGCGAACACCCAAATTCTGCAGAATTTGATCCCTCCGACAGTGAGCTATACCACCCAAGGTAATGTGCTTATTCTTGGGCCAGAAGATTTAGCTCGCCTAGCAGCGGCTAAGCTGCCACAAATGGCGAGCTTAGTCATTTTAGCGACTGATGCTATTACCAGTCAGGATGATGCTCATCTTGAAAAAGTGATGAACTCAGCAGTTAATGTCGAATGTTTTTATAATAAAATTGTCGATATTAAAGGCTTTTTAGGTCAATTTCAGGTGACGGTTGAGCAAGGCGAAACCTTAGCACCATTAAGTGTGGTGGCCATTCGCAAGCCACACTTTGATATGATTTTAGATTTAAGCCACACCCCAAATTTGAACCTAGAAATGTTGCCGCCAGGCTATTTTCATGTGGGGTATGACGAAGCCAAGTTAGCCGCCGCGCTTAGCGATATTCCTGAGTTAGTCGGTGAGTTTGATAAACCTAGATACGTTAAGGTTAATAGCGATATTTGCGCTCATAACCGCAATGGCATCAATGGTTGTAACTTGTGCCTTAACTTCTGTCCGGCAGATGCTATCAGCAGCCAAGACAAGTTGATCACTATTGACCCATACCTGTGTCATGGCGCCGGTAGTTGTACCAATGCGTGCCCAACTGGCGCCATTAGTTATGACTTACCTAATCCGCAGTCGTTATTAACTTATCTGCAAAAGCTGATTGCGCGCTTTAGTGATGAAGCCAGCGTAGCCCCGGTGATTTTATTCCATGACAGCAATGTCGCCGCCGAGCAATTGCAGCAGCAATTAGCGGGTGATGTATTGCCTGTGGCTTTAGAAGAAATCACAGTCGCTTCGATGGAGCATTGGTTTGCGGCGTTAGCCTTTGGTGCGCGCCAAGTGTTGATCATGCAAACCGATACTACAGCGCCAACCTTAACCCAAATGCTGAATGGTGAATTGGGCTTAGCTAATCGCATCTTAAGTGAAATGGGACAACCAGAACGCATCAGCTTAATTCATGATGCTGCCATTGCCGAGCTTGATTCGCAGCTGGCTATCAGCAATTTATGGCCGGTTATCGCGCCAACCCAAATTGCCGCAGCGTCTAAACGTAGCGTGCTATATACAGCTATCGATCACCTTAATACACAAGCGGGCGCAGTAGTGTCTATTGTGCCTATGGCTAATATTCCGTTTGGCCAAGTGAATGTTAATCTTGAAAAGTGCACCTTGTGTGTGTCTTGTGTGGCTATTTGTCCAACTCAGGCGCTGCGTGATGGCGGTGACATGCCAGCCTTGCGCTTTACTGAGCAAGATTGCGTGCAGTGCGGCTTGTGTGAAGCGGCCTGTCCTGAAAATGCCATTAGCTTAACGGCGCAAATCAACTTTAATAGTGACAGTCGTCAGACGCTTAAAACTATTAAAGAAGAAGCGCCATTTGAATGTATCCGCTGTGGCAGTGCGTTTGCAACCCAGTCTATGGTGCATCGCATGCTCGATATGGTCGGGGCCCACAGTGCCTTTAGCGCCAATATTGAACGCTTAAAAATGTGCGGTGATTGCCGCGTTAAAGATATGTTTGAAGACATACTTCAAGATCCAGAAAAGCAACTGAGATAGAGTGCAAATATGACCGACCAAGTAAGAGAAGTAAGTGAAAACGATCAGTTGCGAGCCGATATTTATCAGTTGCTTGCGGCCCTGCTTCGCCGCCAACCTAGCCAAGAGTTATTAGACTTTTTAGCTGAGCTTGATATTGAAGCGAATGATGACAATGACATGACCCGCGCCTGGTTAGCGCTGAAACTGGCCGCCGCGCAATTTAATGCGACCCAGTTAGAAGATGAATACTTTGACGTCTTCTTAGGTGTTGGCCGCGGTGAAGTGCTGCCTTACGGTAGCTGGTTTATGACAGGCTCGCTGATGGATAAGCCATTAGCCTTACTGCGCAATGACTTAAAGCAATTAGGTTTTGAGCGTGAAGAAAACGTCAAAGAGCCAGAAGATCACGTCGCCGCCTTATGTGAAGTGATGGCTACCTTGATTTTAGAGATGCCAAGCTATCGTCAACTGGCTTTCTATCAGCGCCATATGGGCAGCTGGGTTAATCGTTTTTGCGATACCTTAGCCGCAGCGCCAAGTGCAGCGTTTTATGTAACAGTGGCACAATTGGCCAAAGCCTTCTTTGTATTAGAAGCGGCTGAATTTGAACAATTAAGCCTAGATATTCCAGTGAATTGTCCTGGAAATTCCGATATGGAAACAGCGGCAGTGGAAGAGATTAAGGTGAATTAAGGGCGATTAGCCCTTATCGGGACTGTCTGCCGCCCAAGCGGTAATAGGAAAGTAGACAGTGAATTAAGGAGGCAAGGATGCCTCCGTAAGCCGGGCATATGCCCTTGTGTTAATAGGAGAGGCCATGAAACAGCAAGCAGCCATGAGTCGTCGGGAGGCCTTAAAAGCCTTAACGGTCGGCACAGTAGCGAGCGCAGCGGTGATAGTAATAGCACCGGTAGCAGCTGAATCAAACGACGTCACCCCTGCAGTAGTTAAAGGTGAAGGTTACCGAGAAACCCCCCATATTCGTGCCTACTATGCCAGTTTGCGTTAACGCAGCAGTATAAAACGGTTTCGGATAGGCGCTTAGGCGTCAACAATTAGAGGAGGATGTGTGATGCGACTAACACGCACATCAGATAAGGTCAGCTTGCCCAAATCAGGCTTAGGCCTAAATCGCCGTCAGTTTCTTAAAACTGCCGGATTATCCGCAGGTGGCATAGCCGCCGCTTCCATGCTTGGCACGGCCATGATGCGCAAAGCTCATGCCGAATTTATCCCCCACGATACCCCTATCGAAGTTAAAAAAACCATTTGTACTCACTGCGCCGTTGGCTGTGGCATTTATGCTCATGTGCAAAATGGCGTGTGGACAGATCAAGAACCCGCCTTCGATCACCCCTTTAATTCCGGTGGTCATTGTGCCAAAGGCGCTGCTGTGCGTGAAGTTGGCCATGGCGATCGTCGTCTTAAATACCCCATGAAAAAAGAAGGTGGTAAGTGGAAGCGCATTAGCTGGGAGCAAGCGATTAATGAGGTCGGCAATAAAGCCCTCGAAATTCGTGAGCAATCCGGGCCAGATTCCATTTTCTTTATGGGCAGCGCCAAATTCTCTAATGAGCAAGCCTATCTCTATCGCAAATTAGCGGCCTTGTGGGGCACAAATAACGTCGACCATTCAGCGCGAATTTGTCACTCAACCACAGTGGCTGGTGTGGCCAACACTTGGGGCTATGGCGCGCAAAGCAACTCAATCAATGACATGCGTAATGCTAAGAGCATGATCTTTGTGGGCGCCAATCCTTGTGAAGCGCACCCTGTGGCCATGCAGCATATTTTGATTGGTAAAGAGCGCGGCGCCAAAATCATAGTGGTGGATCCTCGCTTTACCCATACCGCGGCCAAGAGTGATGAATATGTTCATATTCGCCCGGGTACTGATATTCCTTTTATTTACGGCTTGTTATGGCACATTTTTGAAAATGGCTGGGAAGATAAGCAGTTTGTAGAAGAGCGTGTGTACGGCATGGAGTTAATTCGTGACGAAGTGAAAAAATTCCCGCCGGATGTGGTCGAAAATATCGCGGGTGTCACTAAAGAGCAGATGTTTAGAGTGGCAAAAATTCTGGCCGATTATCGCCCCGGCACCATAGTCTGGTGTATGGGCGGGACTCAGCATCATATGGGCAACTCCAATACCCGCGCTTACTGCATCTTGCAGTTGGCCTTAGGTAACATGGGGGTGCCTGGCGGTGGCACTAATATTTTCCGTGGCCACGACAATGTGCAAGGCGCCACCGATTTTGGCTTATTGTTTGATAATTTACCGGGCTACTACGGCTTAACCTCAGGTGCGTGGGAGCACTGGGGCGCCGTATGGGGGCTTGAGTATGCGTGGATGAAGAGCCGCTTTGATCAAGGCACTTATCTCGGCCAAGAGCCAATGCACTCAACCGGTATTCCGTGTTCCCGTTGGCAAGATGGGGTGCTTGAACCCAAAGATAAAATTGCCCAGCGCGACAATATTCGTATGGCATTTTTCTGGGGGCAGTCAGTAAATACTGAAACCCGTGGGCCCACCGTCCGTAAAGCACTAGATGCTATGGATATGGTGGTCGTAGTTGACCCATTTCCTACTATGGCAGGGGTCATGCCTGAGCGCAGTGATGGCGTGTATTTGTTGCCCGCGGCCACTCAGTTTGAAACCTATGGCTCAGTTTCAGCCACTAACCGCTCGATCCAATGGCGCTCTAAGGTCATTGAGCCCTTGTTTGAATGTAAACCCGATCATGAAATCATCTATTTGCTGGCCAAGCATTGGGGCATAGATGCCCAAATGTTTAAAAACATTAAGGTCAATGGCAGCGAGCCGTTAGTTGAAGACATTACCCGCGAGTTTAACCGCGGCATGTGGACCATAGGCTATACCGGCCAAAGCCCAGAACGTTTGAAGTTACATCAAGAAAACTGGGGCGAATTTAGCGCGGATAGTCTGCAAGCCGCTGGTGGCCCATGTGCTGGAGAAACCTATGGTTTGCCTTGGCCATGTTGGGGCACGCCTGAGATGAAGCACCCAGGCACCCAGATTTTATATCGCACCGATCTAGAAGTGCGTAATGGTGGCGGAACCTTTAGGGCGCGCTTTGGGGTTGAGCATGAGGGCAAAAGTATCTTGGCGGTTGACTCTTGGTCTAAGGGCAGCGCCATTGAAGATGGTTATCCAGAATTCACCGATGCCATGCTTAAACAACTGGGCTGGTGGAATCAGTTAACTCCAGCTGAGCAAAGCGCCGCCGAAGGTAAAAACTGGAAGACAGATCTATCGGGGGGTATTCAGCGTGTGGCGATAGCCAATGGCTGCACTCCTTATGGTAATGCTAAGGCGCGTTGCACTGTCTGGACCTTCCCCGACAAGATTCCAATTCATAGAGAGCCGCTTTATACCCCAAGGCGCGACTTAGTGCCGCTATACCCAACTTATGCTGATCAATATGTGGCACGGCTGCCAACTTTGTACGAGTCCATTCAAAAACAAGACTTTGCGAAAGGCTTTCCGCTAGTGCTGACCACAGGGCGGATAGTGGAATATGAAGGCGGCGGTGAAGAGACGCGTTCAAACCCTTGGTTAGCGCAATTACAGCAAGAAATGTACATAGAACTTAATCCTAAGGATGCCCAAGACCGGGGCATACGCGATGGTGATAAGGTCAAAGTGCATAGTCCAGAAGGGGCGATCATTGAAGTGGCGGCCATGGTGACACCTAGGGTAATTCCCGGTGAAACCTTTATGCCATTTCATTTCGCGGGTGTGTTTGAGTCTAAGAGTTTGGCTAAGGATTACCCTGAAGGCACAGAGCCCTATGTGATCGGTGAGTCCGCCAATACCGCCATGACCTATGGTTATGATGTGGTGACTCAAATGCAAGAAACCAAAGCCACCCTGTGCCAGATTAGTCGGGCATAACCCTTGATGAGGAGATTGCTATCATGGCAGTCATGAAATTTTTATGTGACACCAAGCGCTGCATCGAGTGTAACGGTTGTGTCACGGCTTGCTCTAATGCCAATTCTGAGGCCTTAGTTTGGGGCATTCAGCGTCGGCGCGTGGTGACCTTGCACGATGGTGAACCTGGGGAAGCGTCAATATCTGTGGCCTGTATGCATTGCAGTGATGCGCCTTGCATGGCCGTGTGTCCTGCCGATTGTTTTTATCGAACCGATGAAGGCATAGTGCTGCACGATAAGGAAACCTGCATTGGCTGCGGCTATTGTTTTTACGCTTGTCCCTTTGGTGCGCCTCAATTTCCGCAAAAAACCAGTTTTGGTTCGCGCGGAAAAATGGATAAGTGCACCTTTTGCGCGGGTGGTCCCGGGGATAACTTCTCAGAGCAACAGCAAAAGCTCTATGGGGCTAACCGGATTGCCGAAGGCAAGTTGCCGCTATGCGCTGAGATGTGTTCCACCAAGGCGCTGCTGGCAGGCGATGCTGAAGTGATTTCAAACATATACCGCGCTCGAGTCGCGGCGCGCAGCAACCCAAATGCCATTTGGGGCTATGTGCCAGAGACTGGGGGCATCCCAGCGCAGTAATGCCACCTAAGTGTTAGGTAAGGAGATGCAGATGTTGATTCAACAAATCCGTCACCTGTTGGCATTAGTGCTACTGGTGACAGCGCCCATGGCTTATGCCGCTGACGCTAGCCCTAAGCCTGCGCCGTCAGAGCAGGCAGTGTCAGAACAGGCGTTAATGGCGCAGCAACAACAAGTGCTCGCAGCGCAGCAGCAAGCGATGCAAACCATACAGTTGCATCCGCAGCAAGCTGAGGTCGAGTTGTGGTCGGCCATTAAAAATGGCGATCAAGGGGTAACCTCAGCGCAAACCACAGGGGCCGACCAGCTCATTAATGTGGTTGGCAATGAGGGTAAGCTAGTTCGCAGTGAGTACATGATGCCAGCGATGGCGTTTGCGGTTGTCGGTGTCTTTGGTTTGTTCTTATTGTTTTTTCTAATTAATGGTCCAGCCAAATTGGCTCATGGCTTTTCCGGAAAAATGGTGGAACGCTGGAGTAAGCTCGATATTTGGCTGCATTGGTTGATGGCTATTAGCTGTTTAACCTTGATGTTTACTGGGCTTAATATTCTGTTGGGGCGCTTTGTGCTGCAACCTTTAGTGCCAGCTTCCATCTGGGCGGCGCTGATTTATGGCAGCAAGACGATTCACGATTGGATAAGCCCAGTGTTTATGGTGTCTTGGATAATGTGCATAGTGAAATGGCTACCACTACAGACCTTTAAGATGTACGACCTTAAATGGTTTGCGACCGTGGGCGGCTATATTAACTTTGGGCCGTTCAAGGGTAAGCATCCTGATAGCGGCTTTGCCAATGCCGGTGAAAAGATGTGGTTTTGGACCTTAACTCTGTTTGGACTAGTGGTCGTGGTGTCGGGGTTATTGCTGTTATTGCCCAAATTAGAGCTAGCGCGGGATGTTTCTGTGCTGGCATTACTGGCCCATGATGCGGCCGCTGTGATCTTAATCGCGTTCACCATAGTGCATGTGTGGATGGCGACCGTATTAAGTGAAGGTGGACTTGAGTCTATGGTGTCCGGTTATTGTGATGAGAACTGGGCGATGCAGCACCACAACCTTTGGTATGACGAACTTAAAAGCCAAGGTCTGCTGAAATACAAGCCCAATGGGCTAACTTAACTGCCTTAGTTACCGTTAATTTAGTGGCCTATATCAAGCCCCATACCCAGCCTAAGTGCTGGGTATTTTTATGGCTACCCCCGCCTTTGACTCGTGTAACCGTTTAATTTCGCTGTTTTAGTCGCCAATTAGGCGCACATACACTCGCTAAATGGTGGCTTTTTATACCAAGAGTTTAAGTGTTTTTCATTTGTAACTAATCTTTGAAAGTTTTTTGCCGCTCCCACCATGTCAGCCTGATTAACAATGTGATCAAGGTCGCACTCTTGGCCGAATTGTGGCGAAAACAACCCGGAAACCCCACCCTGATCAAGGTTTATTCAGATAAAACTTTTATAGTTAACTCGCTTTTTAAGACCATGAAAAATCGTGAGTTTTTAACCAATTCGCAACAAGTTGTGCTTGCGGTGAATTGGCTTTATCAAGGCGTTGTCTATGTGTTTCAACGTCGATTAATCAGGAGCAACAATGAAAAAACAACAGCCAGATCTGAACCGCAGATCGCTGCTGAAGGCTCTGACAGTAGGTAGTGCGGCCGGTGCCGTGATTGCTACCGCAGGTGTCAGCGTCGCTCAGGCAAGTGAGAGCAGTAAGGTAGCTAAATCGGAAGATGGTTACCACGAAACTGCGCATATTCGTGCTTATTACAATAGCCTGCGCAGCTAATCAGGAGAATTCGCGATGAAATTAACTCGCAAGTCAAATGTCGCCACTGTGGCTGACAAGCCGACGCTAGGTATTAGCCGTCGTCAATTTATGAAGCATGCTGGTATCGCCACTGGTGGTATTGCGGCTGCCTCATTACTGGGTACTGGTATGATGCGTCGCGCTGAAGCGGCTGACGTTCCATATGATGCTCCAATCGAAGTTAAGCGTACTATTTGTTCTGCTTGTGCTGTTGGTTGTGGTTTATATGCAGAAGTACAAAATGGCGTGTGGACTGGTCAAGAGCCAGCATTCGATCACCCATTTAACGCTGGTGGTCACTGTGCTAAAGGTGCTGCACTGCGTGAACATGGTCACGGTGAAAAGCGTCTGAAGTACCCAATGAAGTTGGTTGACGGTCAGTGGAAGCGTCTGTCATGGGAACAAGCCATCAATGAAGTTGGCGACAAGATGTTGGACATCCGCAAGGAATCAGGTCCAGATTCAGTTTACTTCATGGGTAGCGCTAAGTTTTCTAACGAAGGCTGTTACTTCTACCGTAAGCTGGCGGCAATGTGGGGCACGAACAACGTCGACCACTCAGCACGTATTTGTCACTCTACCACGGTAGCCGGTGTTGCTAACACTTGGGGCTATGGTGCGCAAACTAACTCTTTCAACGACATTCAGAATGCCAATGCGATTTTCTTCATTGGTGCTAACCCAGCTGAAGCCCACCCAGTGGCCATGCAGCACATTCTGATCGCTAAAGAGAAGAACAACGCTAAGATCATCGTAGTTGATCCACGTTTCACTCGTACTGCTGCTCACTCTGATCTGCATTGCCCAATTCGTCCAGGTACTGACATTCCGTTTATCTACGGTATGTTATGGCACATTTTCCAAAATGGCTGGGAAGATAAGGCATTCATCGAGTCACGCGTATTCGAAATGGATACTATCCGTGAAGAAGTGGCTAAGTGGAACCCGAAAGAAGTTGAAAACGTTACTGGTTGTTCAGAAGAAGTGGTTTATCAAGCCGCTAAACTGATGGCCGATAACCGTCCAGGTACCGTAGTTTGGTGTATGGGTGGTACTCAGCATCACGTGGGTAACTCTAACACTCGCGCTTACTGTATTCTGCAGTTGGCTCTGGGTAACATGGGTGTATCTGGTGGCGGTACTAACATTTTCCGTGGCCACGATAACGTACAGGCAGCGACTGACTTAGGTCTGCTGTTTGACAACTTACCAGGTTACTACGGTTTGACTACTGCTGCATGGCAGCACTGGACCAACGTATGGGAACTGGATATGGAGTGGATGAAGAGCCGCTTCGATCACGGTACCTACTTAGGTCGTGAGCCTATGACTACTCCAGGTATTCCTTGTTCACGCTGGCACGACGGTGTGTTAGAAGACAAGGCTAAGCTGGCGCAGAAAGATAACATCCGTTTAGCTTTCTTCTGGGGTCAATCAGTTAACACTGAAACTCGTCAGTCTGAAGTGCGTGACGCCTTAGACAAGATGGACACAGTCGTTGTTGTCGATCCATTCCCAACTATGGCGGGTGTTATGCATCGCCGTAAGAATGGCGTGTACTTACTGCCTGCGGCGACTCAGTTTGAGACTCGTGGTTCAGTATCTAACTCAGGCCGTTCAGTGCAGTGGCGTGAGCAGGTTATCGAGCCGTTATTCGAATCTAAGACTGACATCGAAATCATGTACCGTCTGGCACAAAAAGTCGGTATCGATAAAGAGTTAACTAAGCGTATTCCTGTTGAAAATGGCGTTCCTGTCATTGAAGACATTACCCGCGAAATCAACCGTGGTATGTGGACTATTGGTATGACAGGTCAAAGCCCTGAGCGTATCAAAGAGCACACCATGAACTGGGGCACTTTCAGCAACAAGACGCTGGAAGCCACTGGTGGCCCATGTAAGGGTGATACCTATGGTATGCCTTGGCCATGTTGGGGCACCCCAGAGATGAAGCATCCTGGTACCCAAATCCTGTATGACACAAGCAAACACGTTAAAGACGGTGGTGGTAACTTCCGTGCACGTTATGGTGTGGAATACAAAGGTGAAAACCTCTTAGCCGAAGGTACCTTCTCTAAAGGTTCTGACATCGAAGATGGTTACCCAGAATTCTCTGCCCAAATGCTTAAGCAATTAGGCTGGTGGGATGAGCTGACTGCAGAAGAGAAAGTGGCTGCTGAAGGCAAAAACTGGAAGACTGACTTATCTGGCGGTATCGTGCGCGTAGCGATTAAGCATGGTTGTATTCCATTTGGTAACGCTAAAGCGCGTTGTATCGTATGGACCTTCCCTGACGAAATCCCGTTACACCGTGAGCCTCTGTACACTGCTCGTCGCGATTTGGTATCTAAGTACCCAACGTATGACGATATGCAAGTACATCGCTTGCCAACTCTGTACAAGTCAATCCAAGAAAAAGACCTGTCTGGTAAGTACCCACTGGTACTGACTTCTGGTCGTCTGGTTGAGTACGAAGGTGGTGGTGAAGAATCTCGTTCTAACCCATGGTTGGCAGAACTTCAGCAAGAAATGTTTGTTGAAATCAACCCAGCTGATGCCGCTGATCGTAACATCCGTAATGGTGATGACGTATGGCTGGAAGGCGCTGAAGGCGGACGCATTAAGGTACAAGCTATGTTAACTCCTCGAGTTAAGCCTGGCGTAACCTTTATGCCGTACCACTTCGCAGGTGTGATGCACGGCGAAAGCTTGGCACCTAACTATCCAGAAGGCACAGTGCCTTACGTGATCGGTGAATCTTGTAACACGGCTCTGACCTATGGTTATGACCCTGTGACTCAGATGCAAGAGACTAAAGCGTCTCTGTGTCAGATTGCCAAAGCGTAAGTGCTGCATAAGCTAGGAGAATTGCCATTATGGCTACAATGAAATTTTTATGTGATACCAAGCGCTGCATCGAATGTAACGGCTGTGTCACTGCTTGTAAGAACGAAAACGCCTCTGCTTTAGAGTGGGGTATTAACCGTCGTCGCGTAGTAACCATCAATGATGGTCAACGTGGTGAAGCCTCTATCTCTGTGGCATGTATGCACTGTAGCGATGCCCCATGTATGGCGGTATGTCCTGCGAACTGCTTCTATCAGACTGAAGATGGTCTGGTACTGCATGACAAGGACACCTGTATTGGTTGTGGTTACTGTTTATATGCTTGTCCTTTCGGCGCGCCTCAGTTCCCGAAAAGCGGTGCTTTCGGCAGCCGTGGCAAGATGGACAAGTGTACTTTCTGTGCCGGTGGCCCAGAAGAGAACCACTCTGAAGCTGAACTGAAGAAGTACGGTGCTAACCGTCTGGCTGAAGGCAAGCTGCCAATGTGTGCTGAATTGTGTGCGACTAAGTCATTGTTAGCGGGTGATGCAGATGTAGTTTCTGCCATCTTCCGTGAGCGTGTGGCTTACCGTGGCGCCAAGAACGCAGCTTGGGATTAATTTTCCAAGTTTAGGACAGTCCATCAAGTTGTCTCTGTTACGGCAGAGACAACCCTAGAGGATAGATTATGAACAAACTGTTCAAACACATAGGCTTAGCCATCGCACTGTTATTCAGTGCCGTCGCTTTTGCCAATGGTGGTGACGCGGCCGTGGCCCAGTCTCAGGATGCGCAGGTATGGGCGCAGCTGAAGGATGGCGTGGTTGGTTACACCGACTCTAAGAGTGAGTTTCACGGTCAAGCTATCAATACTTATGATTTACGAGTATTGGAAGCCCGTGCCGACTGGTTAGCGCCAGCGTTAATGGCCTCATTATTTGGCATGATTATCATTTTTGTTCTGTTTATTGCGGTCAACGGTATTTCTAAGTTGCACCACGGTTATTCAGGCAAGATGGTATTTCGCTGGTCCAAATCCGATGTTGCCATTCACTGGTTAGGCGCCATCCCGTGCTTACTGCTGATTGTCACAGGTCTAGTACTGCTGGCAGGTCGTTTCTTCTTCCAACCTTATTTGGGTGAAGGCGTATGGGCTGGTTTAGTCTATGGTGCTAAGCAAGTGCATGACGTGGTAGCGATTCCATTTATGCTGGGTTGGGCACTGATGACAGTGCTGTGGGCTAAAAACCAAATCCCAACTATGTACGACGTTAAGTGGTTCATGGTTGTTGGTGGTTACATTAACTTCGGTCCTTTCAAAGGCCAACACCCTGATGCTGGCTTTGCCAACGCGGGTGAGAAGTTATGGTTCTGGACTTTCGCCATGTTCGGTTTACTGATCTCAGTATCTGGCATGATGTTATTGTTCCCTAACCTGTTTGAACCAAGCCGCAACTTAAGCTTATTGGCTCTGATTGTTCATGGCGTTAGCGCCATCATCATCTGTGCTTTCTCCATTGTTCACATCTTCATGGCAACTGTTATGTCTGAAGGTGGTATGGAATGTATGGTGTCTGGCTACTGTGATGAGAACTGGGCTTCACAACACCACAACCTGTGGTTTGATGAAATCAAAGAGAACGGTACCCTGAAGTATAAAGACTAAGTCTTAACACTTTAGCGCCTCAAAAGCCCCGCCGATGCGGGGCTTTTTGTTGCCTGTCGGCAATGGGGGGGGTCTGCTGACGGCAAGAGTGGTTAGATTGGCCAAACTGCGCGAACCACTTGGCGCATTAAATCCACGCGATTGATTCAAATCACCCTCTTAATTTAATCACTTTGTGAGTTGAATAACTTGCTTAATCTAATCATACGGTGATGAGAATAAGTGCTGTAATCGCATCACTGGGGATAAATGTCGAGGTGAGTTAAGTGGATATGGCAGCAGGCTGGATGCATTGCAAAGTCAGGGGGGCTAACCCTTGGGTGCATCTGGCGAGTTTGGTTGCGCTGGGCTGTTTGGTTAAGTTAGACCCCCGTGGCCGTAGTACTCGATACTCCCTTAGTGGAAGTGCGAGATTTCAATAACTCTGTGTTCTAGTGCAAAGAGTTAGTGGGAAAGCTGTGATAGGTAAACGCGGCTCTGGTGGCGTTGGCGCTAAAAAGTGTGATCTATCTTAAAAAAATTTAATGGTTAGCGAAATGAGAGGCGTTATTTTCTAGTCAGTTCACGGTTTAACTATCTCAAAATGGATAGCCTGAGGGGGTCAGAGTATTCAGGGCCGACTGACAGTTAACGGGCTCACTTTTAGGAAAGGGTATGTCACAAATCATTCAAACCTTAGATTCAACCATAGTTACCCCATATCAGGCCAATATTACTGTGCCAGATTGGATGCTGAGCTCGATGGAACGCGTGATGCAGTTCTATGTCGATAAGAACCTAAGATTAGACACCCAATCCGCTGATGTTATGCCAGCACCGATTGAAGGCAAGAAGTACATGCTGTATGCCCATGTGCCTTTTTGTCATACCTTGTGCTCTTACTGCACCTTCCATCGCTTCTTGTTTAATGAAGATAAAGCTCGCGCTTACTTCATCTCGCTGCGTAAAGAAATGGAAATGGTCAAATCCCTAGGTTATGACTTTGAGTCCATGTACATAGGTGGCGGCACCACGACAGTATTAGAAGATGAGTTAGCCCGCACCATTGAGCATGCGCGTAAACTGTTCCCCTCTATCAAGGAAGTCTCGTGCGAGTCGGATCCTGTGCATTTAGATAGCCCAGGCTTTAAAGACTTAAAAGGGCTGGTGGATAGAATGTCCATTGGCGTGCAAAGCTTTGATGATGGCATCTTAAAGATGACCGATAGGTTAGAGAAGTTTGGTACTGGCCAGCAGACGTTCGATAAGATCATGGCAGCGAAAGAGCTGTTCCCGATCATTAACGTCGATTTGATTTTTGGTTTCCGCGGCCAAACTGAAGCGGTTATTCAGCACGATTTAGATATGGCTAAGCGTTTAGATCCCCGCCAAATCACGACTTATCCTTTGATGATCACTCATCAAACCCGCAAAAGCGTGAAAGGTACCCTTGCCGCGCCGCAAGGCGAGATGGCCAATCAATACCGTCAAATTCTTAATAATCTTAATGGCCAATATAACCAGTTAACCGCATGGGCCTTTGGCAAAGCGAACAACGAAGGTCTTGATGAATACGTCATTGATTATGATGAGTACTTAGGTGTGGGTTCTGGCTCGTTCAGTTTCTTAAACGATACTTTGCACGTCAATACCTTCTCACTGCGTAAATACCAAGAGCGTATTGCTGC
Source organism: Shewanella sp. SNU WT4 (assembly GCF_006494715.1). NCBI lineage: Bacteria > Pseudomonadati > Pseudomonadota > Gammaproteobacteria > Alteromonadales > Shewanellaceae > Shewanella > Shewanella sp. SNU WT4. The sequence goes on along the minus strand of NZ_CP041151.1, from coordinate 221,317 downwards.
AGGTAAGATGAGCGTAGAGCAGCAAAAGCTGTATTCCAAGAAAGACGTGATGCAGTATCGCTTCTTGCTTGGCATGTTCTCTGGGCGGTTATCTCGTAAGTATTTCAGAGAGACGTTTGGGGTGAATTTAGATACCAGCTTATTTAAAGAAATGACCTCGATGAAGCTGATTGGCGCCATTAAAAATGACCCAATGGATCCTGATAATCTGATCGTCACCGATAACGGTAAGATGATGGGCTTGTTGATGATGAAAGAGTTTTATTCGGGCATGGATAACGTTAGAGCGCAATTGCGTAAACCGCTGCAGCAGCAAGATATGTAATCCTTGCATTTGGATAAAAAAAAGACGCCGCTGGCGTCTTTTTTTATTAAACTTTATTTATCCCAGCGAGGTAGTTAAGTTACAGCGTGAAAATTCTAACTTCATGAAAGCAATCGTAAATGTGACATGTAGCACGATCAAATGTAGTTAATTTTCATCCTTGTGGGATATATTAGTAATATAGCGGTTAAATTAAGCCCAATTGATTTGTGATTTCGATTGATTTAGTCTCGCCAGCAAGTGGGGTTGAAACGGTGATTGAACATGGAACAAATACTATTATTTAGCGATTTTTGTGAGCGTTATGGTTTGGATGAAACTTGTCAGGATAGCCGCCGCTTGTACAAGGTTTACCAAGCTAAACTTGAAGTTTTTCATTTGGCCATGAGTCATTTGATTGTGGCTGAGGCCCTTAAAAAAGCAGCGACTTACTAATTTTTCACGGATTTTAGTATCCCTTCGCGTGTATCTCCCCGCCTAATCTTAATCTTATACTTGTTGATTGTTAGCCCGAGCGGCAAGCTTGGCTTGATAGCCGCAGGCGATGGCGAAGTGTGTTAGTAACACATCCCTCGCAATCGCTGTTGTCTATGACAAAATTAGGACTGAGTCACTACGCCGATTTTGACTGAGTAATCAGTTTATTTAACTCTTCCTGTGCGGCCGTAAAGTTAAACTCAGCAATCGCCTTTTCTAAGGCGGCAAAATCAATGCCTAAGGCATTAATGGCCACAGCGTTTTGCTTCATCAGAGCAATAAAATCTATCGCTTGAGTATCAAAGTTATCTAGCAGCATTTGCAGTTGTTGCAGTTCAATCATGAGCTCAGTGGCATCATAAGCTTTCACTGCCGTGGTGGCTGTTGGCGCTGGCGCCACCACGGGCCCAAAGGTCAGTACTTCTTGTTGTAACTGGCGAAGCATGTCGCTTAGTCGCAATAAAAACTCAACGGATGGCAAAATTTGCTTATGGCCTAAATCTTCGAGCTCTTTACCAATCGCAGACAAGCTATCGGCACTGATATTGGCGGCGGCGCCTTTAATGGTATGGCCGACACGACCAATAAACTCCCAATCACTGCTAGCCACAGCTTGTTGCAGGGCGTTTTGTTCTTGGAGGCGACTATTGATAAATGAACTGACAATTTGCCAATAGAGTTTGGCATTGCCACCTAAGCGGCTTATGCCATCGTCAATATTAAGAATTTGCAGCTCGCCGCCAAGGGGGTGGCTATAAACAGTATCTTCAATCTCAGCAGGCACATCATCTTGCTGATTAAGATTGATAATGGCGGGCATACTTTCATCAAAACTGGAGTCGTCGTCGTTATGTTGGCTCGGTGACGTTTGGAAGAACTCACAGATGTCATTAGGGTCATCGGCAATTTCTATCACGGGAATGGCGCTGACAGCATGGTTGGCTGGCGTGGCATTATGTAGGGTTGGCGAGGTATAAGTAATATTGTTGGGGTTTTCATTCAGCCAGCGCGTCATTTTTTTCAACAGCTCATTGACGTTAATCGGCTTACCGAGATGGTCATTCATGCCCGCGGCTTTACAGTTTTCCACATCTTGGCTCATGGCGTTGGCTGTCATGGCTATGATAGGAACATTGAGCTTCAGCTTATTGCGAATATTCTTGGTGGCGGTAATACCGTCCATCACCGGCATTTGCATATCCATCAATATCAGTTGGAAGCTTTGCTTTTCGAGCCAATCGAGTGCCTCTTGGCCATTGTTGGCAACTTTAATCTCAGGGCCATAAGGCTCAAGTATGCCAATGGCTACTTCTTGGTTAGTTTCGTTATCTTCCACTAATAACACTTTGGCCTTATTGATAATGCTGTAATCATTTTGCTCAGGTTCGGCGCGGCGTGCTTTGAGTGATTCTGTGGTCTTCATGACACCAAAGGCATTCATGATGGCATCAAATATCAAGGACGGGTTAACCGGCTTAATGACTAGGCCATCGAATAACTTCTCGTTATCACCGCTAAGCCCGACTTCACGGCCATAGGCGGTGACCATGATGAGTTTCGGCAGTTTATCTTCAGCAATTTTTTCGCGAATTTGTTTAGTGGTTTCTATGCCATCAATGCCGGGTAACATCCAGTCCATAAACACGACATCAAAAGGGTCTAACTCATTAATGCCTTTTTCTACGGCGGTCAAAGCTTCAAAACCATTACTGACAGTCATGACCCTAAAATTCATGGCCTTGAGCAGGCCCATCATGATTTCTCGGGCGGCATCGTTATCATCCACTACTAACACGCGCTTGGCCTGTAGGTCATCGATAGGTTGATAGAATTTTCTGGCTTTAACATCTTGCAGGCCGGCTTCAATGGTAAAACCAAAGACTGAGCCTTTACCTGGCTCGCTCTTCACCCAAATGCTGCCCCCCATCAATTCGACCAAGCTTTTCGAGATAGTTAAGCCTAAGCCAGTGCCGCCATATTTACGGGTGATTGAACCGTCTGCTTGCGAGAAGGATTTGAACAGACGTCCAAGTTGCTCCTCACTCATGCCAATACCGCTATCGATAATTTCAAATTGGATAACTATGTTGTCGCAATCCTTGCTTTCTAACTGCTTAACTTTAACGATAATTTCGCCTTTCTCGGTAAACTTGATTGAGTTACCGCAAAGGTTAATTAGCACTTGGCCTAGACGCAGCGGATCGCCGACTAAGGCTGAAGGTAGGTGTGGGTCGATATCAAATAAAAACTCGAGGTGTTTATCATCGGCCTTCATGCCAATCACGTTGGCGAGGTTATCTAACACTTCATCGAGTAAGAAATCGATATTTTCAATGCTAAGTTTACCGGCTTCCACTTTAGAAAAGTCGAGAATGTCATTAATGATGCCAAGCAGAGACTTAGCGGCATGATCAATTTTACTGACGTAGTGATGCTGTTTTTCCGATAGCCCAGAATGCAGGGCTAGATGCGACATACCAATAATGGCGTTCATTGGAGTGCGGATTTCATGGCTCATATTGGCTAAGAACTCACCCTTAGCCTTACTGGCTTCATCGGCAGCATCTTTGGCGCCGCGCAGCTCAATCTCCAATTCTTTTTGGTCAGTCACATCAACAAATAGCCCCACAATGCCCTTGGGATCGCCCTTACTTGAGTAGTAAGTAGCCTCGAAAATACTGATATGACGTTGTTCATTGTCGGCATTTTTAAGGTTGAGATCGTATTGAGTGGTGCCTGGGGTTTGCAATAAGGTTTTTTCGGCATTATTGAAAACCAGCGTGGCTTCGGCGGGGAATAAATCGGCAGGGGTGCAATCCAAAATGTCGGCTTCAAACAAACCAAGAAAATCACTAAAGCCATTATTGACCCCAAGATAGCGGCCATTGGCATTTCTAAAATACATCGGGCTTGGAATCGCGTTGAGTACTTGTTGGTTGAACTCAAGCTGTTCAGCAATGCGCCGCTCTGCCGCGGCTTGCAGTTCACTATTTCGGGCAAGTTCAAAATTAATGGCTAAGTCATCTTGGACCTTATTGAGCCATGATAATTGCGACTCAGTGAGCGGACTCGTGAGGCCTAGCTCTAACAGACCAACAATATTGTCATTCACCTTGAGCGGGAAGAAATGTAATTCTGCCAAGGCTAATTCACCATCCAGCAGTGGGATGCGATATTTGCCATCGAGATCCCGCAGCGAGAAGTGATTACGGCTACGCAATAAGCTTATCTGAATCGAATCCTTATCTGCGATGGTTTGACTGCCGCGGCCAGAATAACCGCAACCTGCTACTCGTGTGAGTTGGTTATCAACGAATTTATAAATACCAATCAAGGGGATTTCAAAGCGTTCAGCCAAGAAATTAATCACATTACTCCCCAATTGATTGGCGTCGGCGGAGTCACGCATTACGTCGGTAAATTCTTTGATGGAAGAGTTCATCAGTAATTGCTGATTCACTTCTTGCAGGATTAAATTTTGCGCCCGCGCTAAGGGGCGCAGCGCCCCTTTGTTGCTTTCCGTCAGTTGGAAGCCGAAATCATGATTGTTGACTTGTCTCACTAACTTACGCTGCATCCGATAGGCAGGTGACAATACGTAGAGCCACAATAAGAGAAATGAAACCAGAGCTGAAACCGACAATAGAATTAAGCCGGTAATCTGATAATCAAATAACTCATGAATTCTTTGTTGAGATTGGGTTAATTCACTGCGGGTGGATTCATTGAGTAAGCGATAAAACTCACCGATGGGCGCCATTATTTTTCGTTTTTCTTGAAAGTAGGCATTACTAAATAACAGCTCAATGGCTTTATTTGGATTGGGGTCGACCTTAACCAGTCCTTTATCGGTACGCTTTATGCCTTCAATGGCATCAAAGGCTTCTCTTTCTAGATTAATTAAGTTGTCAGATAGCGCTATGGCTTGGCGCAGTAAAATAATTTGGCTGGAAGCAATACCTGCATTTTCCATGCGCTCAAGTAAACTCGGATACGCTTGATTCGAGTTATTGTGAGGAATGAGTAACTCATTGGGATCTGAGGCTACGTCCCAATATTCAAAATTATTCCCAGGTGGTTGCGGCGCCACACCATTGCGTACGGCAATGACCCGATTAAATAATTCTTTCCATTTAGGATTGCCAGTGGCGGCATAGGTACGAGCAAATTTAGTCAGGTGATCTGAGCTTTGCTTGAGCTCGTGCGCCAGCATAATACGCTCTTGTATGGTTAAGACCTGTTTATCTAATTGCGCGGTATTGAAATGAAGCTGGTAAGAAAAATAGCCAATACTCAGTAGCAGTATCGCGACTAAGCTACAAAGCGTAATAAAAATTGTGCGGATCGAACCCATAAACAAACCTCATTCCTTGAAAGTTGTAATTTCTTCCATAAAGCGTCTAGATTTAAACTAACTCTTTGACGCTTGATACTAAGTGTAGGTTAGTTAATCGATATTGCTCGAAACGGATTGAGTGAATGATATTACAAGGATAGAACACACGATGGACTCTAAACCCTGCGTGCTTATAGTGGATGATGCCCCTGAGAACCTAGCGCTTCTTCATGGGTTACTTAAAGATAGTTATCTCGTTAGAGCCGCTAATTCCGGTGAATCTGCACTTGATGTTGTGAGCAAAATGCCCATTGATATCATTTTGCTCGATGTCATTATGCCTGGCATGGATGGCTATGAAGTGTGTCGCCGCCTCAAACAAAATGAAGCGACTCGCTCCATTCCGGTGATTTTTTTAACCGCTAAAGATTCCACTAAAGATGAACAATTTGGCCTAGATCTGGGGGCCAGCGATTACATTGCTAAGCCAATTAGTCCACCGATTGTGTTTGCGCGGGTAAAAACTCATTTGCAAATTAAAGCTTCCCAAGACTTTTTGAAAGATCAAAATACTTTTTTGGAAGCCGAAGTTCAGCGCCGTATTCATCAATTATCACAAGTGCAAGATGTCACCATAGCGGCGCTCGCAAGCCTTGCCGAAACGCGCGATCAAGAAACCGGTAACCATATTCGCCGTACTCAGTGGTACGTAAAATTGTTAGCTGAAAAGGCTAGGTTTTTACCAAGATTCAGTGAACGTCTGACCCCTGAGGTGATTTCTACCTATTTCAAATCAGCGCCATTGCATGACATAGGTAAAGTCGGTATTCCCGATAATATTTTGCTTAAGCCTGGCAAGTTGACTAACGATGAGTTTACTGTGATGAAGCAGCATGCTTTCTTCGGATTTAGGGCGTTAGTTGAAGCCGAAGAAGACATAGGTTATGAGGATTCTTTCTTAGCGGCGGCTAAAGATATTGCCCATTTTCACCATGAAAAGTGGGATGGTAGTGGTTATCCCGATGGCCTCAGTGGTGAAGACATTCCATTAAGCGCGCGGTTAATGGCGATTGCCGACGTGTATGACGCGCTGATTAGTAAGCGGGTGTATAAAGATGCTATGACCCATGATCAAGCCATGGATATCATCCGCAATGGCCGTGGCACGCATTTCGATCCTGATTTAATCGATGTGTTTTTTGAAATTGAAACTGAGTTTCAGCACATAGCGGCTAAATACAGTGATGAATAACGGCCTAGAGAGTTTTTCTAGGCAGTTATCAAAGATTTCATCTAAGCATTTATGGGCATAGTCTTTGTTTAAATATTTAGCCTGTAGCGCTCGTTTAGATGGAGGGCAATATAGGTTTGCTTTGGCGAGTGCGATAACTTTTGATCATCATGTACAAGCTGGTGGTGATAAGGCAAATCAGTAAATAATGGAGCAGGGCATTACTGTCTTTAGGCATAAACTCAACTAAGATAGGGCCCGCTACTGAGCCGACGCTGTAGCTAAATAGCATTAACTGCGTAATAGAAACTATTTTACTGGGCGCGCTATTATCACAAGCCAAGCTGATGGCAATAGGATACAGAGCAAAAGCGCTCGCTCCGACAATCATGTAAGCGCCAGCCTGCAGTTGAGCTTGCTGGCTAGTTAAAATAATCCCTAATGCTGCCACACCCAGCAGTGAAAACATCGCCATTAACCATTTCTTGCCAAGACGGCTGGATAAATAACTCACTAACGGTTGAATGAGCATGCCGCCTACTATCACTAAGGCCATGATCACCCCAATTTCAGCCTCGGTCTTGGCCTGCATTTGCAAGGTGAGCGGTAATAAGCCATAAATCGGCCCCAGCACTAATCCTGACACTAAGCAGCCCATAATCGCTGGGCGCGAAATATCTTTAACTGCACTCAAGCTAATACCGTGACGAGCTTGCTTTGCTGGCTGACCTTTAGATATAAGTAATGGCGGTAAACACGCCAGTAGCAGTAATGCCGCGACTACTAAAAAAGGCAGCCAACCTTCAGTGCCTAAGGGCCCAACCGCCAACTGTCCTGTGGCAGTGCCACCATATAAGGATGTCATGTACAGGCCTAAACGCTTGGCTCTTTGTTTGGCACTATTAGCCATTAATAACCAAGACTCAACCACCACAAATACACCTGCCACCGCGAAACCTGCCACAAATCGCGCCGCTAACCACAGATTAGCGTCAGGAAAAGCGGGCATTATGATGACAGTAAGTAACAGCAGTAATAAGAAGGCAATAAATGCCATTCTGTGGCCAATCTTAGCTACTATGGCTTCTATGCTAGTGGCGCCTATGAGTAAGCCAAAATAAAAACTACTGGCTAACCAAGGGGCTAGGTGAGTGCCTATATTAAATGCCGGTAACGAGAGTGGGATTAAGCTCATTAAAAATCCCGAGGCCAACGCAAATAAACTTAACCCCATGACAGGAACTAAGGTGCTAGTTTGGGGGGCAGTTTTAATATCTGTGGGCACTGATTTAAGGTTCCAAATATGAGTTAATTGGGGGGCGCTATGGCAAAATTTGACGGACTTTACTGGCAATAATTGGCAAGGTAAAGTGAGTTAAATTGACAGTCTCATGCAAAAAATTCTAACGAGAACAATGTTTTATAATTGTTAACGCGAATACCCCCAAAATAGCCTCAAAAGCCAGCAATATTTGCTGCTGGTGCCAATATCCCTTACCATCAAATTTGGTCCCTACATTGGAAGTGAATATGGCTCGCATCATGCTTTCCGCTAATTTGAATTGCGATAGGTTATTGATTTTAGATAAGGCGTTATCTGTCGGAGGGCGTTATCACTATCAAGACGGTGGCAAGCGTATTGGTGGCGGTGGAGCCAATACTGGCATTGGCTTGTTGTGGGCAGGTCATCAAGTGTCTTTAGCCACGCAAGTGGGCGCAGATACCTTAGGGGATTGGCTGGTGGCGCAAATTAGTATGATGGGCATGGATTGTCATTATATTAAGCGTTATCAGGCTAATACCTGTGAAATGCTGCTTATTATTACTCCCGATAAAGAGCGCACTATAGTGCGGCCACTGCGACCGACATTTCAGCTCCCTGCGCCGCCCGTATGGTCAAGTTATGATGCCCTATATATCAACTCATCGGCCCAAGGCGCGGCCAGCTGGGCCAAAACTGCTTTGCCTCATTGCTTAGTGGTAGCGCAATTGGCTAAAGATGATCGTGATCGCCCATGCCATATCTTAATTACCTCAGCCACAGATTTAGCTGGATGCAGCCAATTACCGCCGTGGGAGTTTGCTAAGCAAATAGCGGGTGACAGTTTGCAAGCATTTATCGTGACCGAAGGCGGCGATGGCGCTGTGTTGTATCAGGAAAACTTAGTGACACGAGTCGCGGTTGTCGCTACTCATGTCGTTGATAGCACCGGCGCGGGTGATGGTTATGCCGCAGGGCTAATTCATGGCTTGATGCTTAAGCAGCCATTAGCGCTGGCGATGGAAGAAGCTGCCCGTTGGGGCGCATTGGCCGTGGCAACAAATTCATCGATTCCAGGTCAACCGTTAGCGGATTACTTAGGCCATACATTAGAGTGATTGTTTAGTTTTGGCATACAAACAATCAGTATTTAAGTTGTTGCTAGTGCTTAATGAACGATAAACCGTGTTTGTGGCATGGCCTTAAGGCAGCAATGATCTGAGTGAATGGGCAGAATGAATGCCCAGAGTCAATAAGGTAACCACACCACAGAGCACATGACTCTGTGGTGTGGTTACTTATGCTTGCTTACATATTGGGGTAATTGGGGCCGCTGCCACCTTCGGGCGTGACCCAAGTGATATTTTGGCTCGGATCTTTAATGTCACAGGTCTTGCAGTGAATACAGTTTTGCGCATTAATCACTAGCTGATCTTGACCTTCAAACTGCTGAATTTCATACACTCCAGCAGGACAATAGCGCTGCGCTGGCTCATCAAACTTGGCTAAATTGACCGTGATGGGAATTGCAGCATCTTGCAAGCGCAGATGGCAGGGCTGATCTTCATCATGATAAATATTGGCTAAATACACGGACGACAATTTATCAAAGGTGAGCTTACCGTCAGGTTTGGGGTAGCTAATTTTCACCGCAGCTGCCGCAGGTTTTAGCTTTAAATGATCCGCTTCGTTATCACGCAAGGTAAATGGCAATTGACCATTAAACCAGTTTTGATCGATAACATTAAAGGCGCCGCCCATTAAGGTGCCAAATTTATGTAACGCTGGTCCAAAGTTGCGCGATTGATAAAGTTCTTTATACAGCCAGCTTTGCTCTAATTTCTGCTGAAAACAGTCAAGATCTTTGCCGCTTCGAACCCCTGAAATCAATGCTTGAGCCAAAGTCTCAGCTGCTAACATGCCGCTCTTCATGGCGGTATGTGTACCTTTAATTTTGGCAAAGTTGAGGGTGCCGGCATCGCAACCTAGCAGCATGCCGCCATTAAAAGTCATTTTAGGTAATGAATTTAAGCCGCCCTTAGTGATGGCGCGGGCACCATAGCTGATACGCTCGCCGCCCTGTAAGGTATTGGCAATAATGGGGTGAGTCTTATAACGCTGGAACTCATCAAACGGGCTTAAGTGCGGGTTGTCATAATTCAAATCAACAATGAGCCCCACCAACACTTGGTTGTTTTCCATGTGATACATAAAGCCGCCACCAGAGGCGCCAGCATCTAATGGCCAACCTGCGGTATGAACCACTTTACCGGCTTGATGCTTGTCATTGGTCACAGTCCAAATTTCTTTGAAACCGAGGGCATAATGCTGTGGGCTTTTGCCTTTATCTAGCTGAAATTTGGAGATAACTTGCTTGCCTAAATGGCCACGGCAGCCTTCGGTGAGTAAGGTGTATTTAGCGTGTAATTCCATGCCAGGCATATGGCTATCTTTAGGCTCGCCGTTGGCGGCAACCCCCATATCACCAATCAATATGCCTTTAACGCTACCATCTTGATAATAAAGTAATTCACTCGCCGCAAATCCCGGGAAAATCTCCACGCCTAAGCTTTCTGCTTGTTCGGCCAACCAGCGGCTTAGATTGCCGACGCTGATAATATAATTGCCTTGATTGTGCATGGTTTTTGGCGTGACTGAGTGGGGCACGCTTTTAGCGGTTTGCGCCGACGTTAGGTAATAAATTTCGTCAACATTGACCTTGGTATTAAGGGGGGCTTGGCGGTTCTGCCAATCAGGAAAGAGCTCTTTGAGTACTTTTGGTTCAAATACGGCGCCAGACACTATATGCGCGCCGACTTCCGATCCCTTTTCAACCACGCATACACTAATAGTTTTTTTGGCGCCGGCTGCGATTTGCATCAGTCGGCAGGCTGCGGCTAAACCCGCAGGCCCTGCACCGACGATAACGACATCAAACTCCATTGATTCACGTTCCATCTTGCAACCTCAATAAGTCAACTTGTTGTTTTCTTTTTATTCACTTTACCCGAAATTCATGGTCTATCACAGAGGTAATAATGCTTTATCTATCCGTTTTAAGGTGTTAGCAATCAGATGATGGTCACATTTATAGCCATTTTTAACGAGCTTATTTGAAAATTTGGTACAGGGGCATGGGATTGAAACTCGGAGTTTGGCTATAATGGGCTATTGACGGTTCTCCGAGCTTTTTGTCCTACGTCACTACAGATACGGACTGATTGCCGTGGTAATTTTGCCACCGGGGTGAGTAAAGAAATGCACTCACCTCCCACACTTGGAAAGGTTAACATGTCCCAGCTTCAAGACAGCTACGGTCGTAAATTTCACTATTTGCGGATGTCAGTGACTGACGTGTGCAATTTCAAATGCACTTATTGCCTTCCCGATGGGTATCGTCCCGACGGCAAGCCTAAATTTCTTTCTTTGAACGAAATTAGCAACCTCGTGGGCGCGTTTGGGGCTGTTGGCACTCAAAAAATTCGTATCACTGGCGGTGAGCCTTCACTGCGCAAAGATTTTACTGACATTATTCGAGTGGTTGCCGCTGAACCTAACATCAAGACAATTGCCACTACCACTAACGGTTATCGCCTCGAGCAGCATGCTCAAGAATGGTTTGATGCCGGCCTTAGACGCATTAATGTCTCGGTAGATAGCTTAGATCCGCGCATGTTTTATCAAATCACAGGCGAGAACAAATTTGATACTGTGATGCGTGGGATAGATGCCGCTTTAACTGCCGGTTTTGAGCGCGTTAAAGTCAATGCTGTATTGCTTAAAGATCTTAATGATAAAGATTTGCCCCGCTTTTTAGCTTGGATTAAGCACTCTCCTATCGACTTACGTTTTATCGAACTGATGGAAACGGGTTTAGGTCGCGATTACTTTCAAGCCCATCATTTAGCCGGTGCTGATATCAAACAGCATCTGCTCGCCAATGGTTGGCACTACGATATGCCTGCGCCAGATGATGGCCCAGCGCAAAACTTTAGTCATCCAGATTACCAAGGCCGCATTGGTCTTATCATGCCTTATGCGCAAAACTTCTGCGCAAGCTGTAACCGTTTGCGGGTATCGGCTATGGGTAAATTGCACCTTTGCCTATTTACTGAATCTGGGGTTGAACTGCGCGACTTATTGCAGACACCAGAGCAGCGCCCTGAACTGATTGAGCGCTTACAGCAGCAATTAGTGCAAAAGAAGCAAACCCATTTATTGCATGATGGCTTAACTGGCGTGACTCAGCATCTGGCTTCTATTGGCGGCTAATACTAGTACTCGTCGTTGACGAGGCTAGCGCGGCGTTATCACTATCAACACTCTGTAGTAACGCTTAGCTGCCATCACCGCAGTAATTTTGTGCCGCATTAATATTGTCAGCAATACTCATCTGCGGACTCACTTAGATTGAAAAAGGTATGTTTATGACCACAGGATTCACCCACATTAATGCCGATGGCAATGCCCATATGGTCGATGTTACTGATAAGCAAGTGACTGAGCGTGAAGCTCGCGCCGAAGCTTATATTGAAATGGCGCCAGAAACCTTAGCCATGATCATGAGTGGCAGCCACCATAAAGGTGATGTGTTTGCCACTGCGCGTATTGCCGGTATTCAGGCTGCTAAAAAGACTTCAGATCTTATCCCATTATGCCATCCATTAATGCTGACTAAGGTTGAAGTGGAATTGGAAGCTGAGCCTGCCCATAACCGCGTTAAGATCACAAGCTTATGCAAGTTATCCGGTAAAACTGGGGTTGAGATGGAAGCATTAACTGCAGCGGCTGTCGCGGCATTAACCATTTATGACATGTGTAAGGCGGTACAAAAAGATATGGTGATATCTCAAGTACGCTTATTAGAAAAACGTGGCGGCAAGTCTGGCCATTTCAAGGTGTAATCTCATGATTAATGTTTTATTTTTTGCCCAAGTGCGCGAGCTGTTAGGCGTAGCCTCAATCCAAGTGCCAAGTGAAGGCATCACCACTGCTGAGCAATTGCGAGCGCATTTAGCGGCGCAAGATGTCAAATGGGCTCAAGTGTTAGGTTCAGATAAATTGCTGGTTGCTGTTAATCAAACCATGAGTCAGTGGTCAAGCGCAGTGGCGGCCGGTGACGAAGTGGCCTTCTTCCCGCCAGTGACCGGAGGCTAAGTTATGATCCGAGTTCAACAGCAAGATTTTGATGTTGCCGCTGAATATGCCTTATTAGCCAATGATAATAGCGATGGCGCTGTGGTTAATTTCATTGGCAAGGTGCGCGATTTTAATGATGGCAGTGAAGTGAGCGATCTGACCTTAGAGCACTATCCTGGCATGACAGAGGCCGTGCTTAATCAGTTAGAGGCTGATGCAAGAGCGCGCTGGCCGCTTAATAAAGTCACCATCATTCACCGTGTTGGCACCATGGGGTTAGGTGAGCAAATTGTATTTATCGGGGTTACTAGTGCTCATCGCAAGGCCGCGTTTGCGGCTTGTGAGTTCTTGATTGATTTCCTTAAGACCAAAGCGCCTTTTTGGAAGTTAGAAGGCAAGGGCGACCAACAGCTGTGGGTTGAAGCTCGCGATAGCGACGAGCAAGCCGCGAGTATGTGGCAACAAAATTAGGATGATGTATGAATATTTGGGATCAAATGCGCCGAGGCTTGCGTGCTAGCTTAGTGTTAGTTGTTATGGGGTTATTAGCGCCGAGCGCTTGGGCGCAGCCACCTGCGATTGCTGCCGCTGCCAATATCAAGTTTGCGCTTGATGAAATAGCCGCTGAATTTCAGCAGCAAACAGGTCAGCAAGTGCGAATTTCTTATGGGTCATCGGGTAACTTTGTGGCGCAAATTCGTCACGGTGCTCCGTTTGAATTATTTCTGAGCGCCGATCACAAATATCTACAACAACTAAGCCAAGACGGCGTTGCTATTACGGCGCCGCAATTATACGCCAGCGGTAAGCTCGCCTTAGTGACGCCTAAAAATAGCCCAATAAGTTTAGACCCTGAGTTACAAGGGATTAAACAAGCGCTCGCTCAAGGTCAAATCAAGCGTTTTACTATCGCTAATCCTGAGCACGCTCCTTATGGCGAGCGCGCCCAAGAAGTGCTCGAGCATTATGGCTTATGGCAGCCGATGGAGTCGTTTCTCATCTTAGGTGAAAACGCCTCGCAAGCGGCGCAGTTTGCCATTAGTGGCTCCACCCAAGCTGGCATTGTCGCCTTGTCACTGGCCAAGGCGCCGCAATTTGCCGCTAAAGCCAATATTCTGGAATTACCCGAAAGCTATCATCAGCCACTCACTCAATACATGAGTTTGCTGCCTAATGCTGGCGATACCGCTAAGGCGTTTTATCAGTTTATCTTGTCCGATAAGGCGCAGACTATTTTCAAACATTATGGCTTTGCCGTGCCAGAGTCAGGAAAGCCTTAATCATGGATTGGACCGCCTTATGGCTATCGGTCAAGCTGGCCGCAGTCACAGTGCTGATATTGGTGCCGCTGGCGATAGGTGCAGGGCGCTTACTGGCGTATCGACATTTTAACGGTAAGTCAGCCGTTGAAGCCTTAATCATGGTGCCCTTAGTGCTGCCACCGACTGTTATCGGCTACTACTTGCTGGTGGGGCTAGGTAATCAGAGCTGGATAGGGCAATTGATTGAATCTTGGTTTGGTCAGGCGCTGGTATTTCATTTTTCTGGCCTAGTGGTCGCTTCCATCATAGTGAACATACCTTTTGCGGTGCAGCCCATTCAGCGGGCTTTTGAAAGTATTCCGCCGGAACTGCGCGACGCCGCATCTTGCTGTGGCATGAGCCGTTGGCGCACATTTTGGCGCATCGAATTACCGCTAATTTGGCCTGGGGTATTAACTGCGCTGGTACTGTGTTTTTCGCACGTTTTGGGTGAATTTGGCGTGGTCTTGATGATGGGCGGCAATATTGCTGGCGAAACCAAAACCATATCCATTGCCATTTATGACAGTGTGCAAGGCTTTGATTTTGATGCGGCCGGCATGATGTCGCTAGTACTACTGCTATTTGCCATTAGCGCCTTAATTATTACCACCAGTTTATCGCGACGCTTGGGAGCTCAATATAGTGAACGCCGCTGATTTGCATTGTGTTATTTCCCAAACCAGCCCCATTCCGCTGCAAGCTGAATTTAGCTGTAAAGCTGGCGAGATCTTAGCGGTTGTTGGCCCCTCTGGCGGCGGTAAAACTACCTTGCTGCGCATGATTGCCGGTCTTGGCGCCGCAGGTTCGAGCCAGATTTATCTTGGCGATACCCCGTGGAGTGATGCCAAGCTTGGGGTGCAATTAAGCCCGCAGCAGCGTCATATCGGCTATGTACCGCAGCATTTTGGCTTATTTCCCAATCTCACTGTGCTTGAGAATGTGATGTCTGGCCTTGATCATTTGCCTAAAGAAGGGCGCCGTCAGCGCGCTTTAGATTGGTTAGAGCGGGTCAACCTTGATGGTTTACCCGAGAGATTACCGAGCCAGTTATCGGGCGGCCAAAAGCAGCGTGTAGCGTTAGCGCGCGCCTTAGCCCGTGAGCCTAATATTTTACTGCTCGATGAGCCGTTTTCGGCGGTTGATAGAGAGACGCGTGAGCGCTTGTATTTAGAGTTAGCGCGGCTAAAGTCACAGCTCGCGTTACCTGTGATCATGGTAACGCACGACCTTAATGAAGCCTTATTGCTGGCCGATCACATGGTGCTCATTAGCCAAGGGCAAATGCTGCAGCAAGGGGCGCCGCGGGAAGTATTATCTCGGCCAAAAACTGCCATAGTTGCGCGGCAAATGGGACTGCGCAATATGTTTACATCGCAAGTCACCGTCATAGATAAAGGCAACAATCTTACTTGGTTAAGATTGGGTAATCAGCAGATAGCCTGTGAAGGCACGGCAGGGTTAGAGGTTGGGCAATCGGTATTATGGGTCATTCCTAATGCCGGCATTCGCTTTAACTCTATTAGTCAGGGGCGCTTGTGCCGCAGTTTTAACAAATTAACCGTCAAAATTACTAGCGTGTTGTTGATGGGCGAATCGGCGCGCCTTCAGGCCAGTATTCATGGGGTTGATGGTATTTTGAATGCTGAAATCCCGCTGCATTTACTCGAAAAGTTACAATTAGCGGTCAATGTTGAAACTGAGGTAGCATTAAAGTCGGATCAACTTCACATTCTTGGGGATGAAGTTGTTAAATGATCTAGAGTTAATCTGGTGTTCACCATCATTTGGTGCTCAATTAGTTATTATTTCAGCATAATTTAACTAATGATTTAAAGTTAATATCCACCCACATATGCAGTCCATCCTCTTAAGCTACACTCAGTGAAGTTTATCTAACGGAGGCTTCAAAAATGTTAAAGAAATTGAGTATCGCATTAGTGCTTGGCAGTTGTTTATCTTTGCCTGCAATGGCAGCGTATACTGGCCCAGGCACTACCGCTAAAGTGACGGATGCGAAAACTGCCGCGTCAGCTGATGATAAGGTTAATGTGGAAATCACAGGTTATCTTATTCAGGATCTCGGTGATGACAATTACTTGTTTGAAGATGAAACTGGTCAAGTACAAGTGGATATTGATGATAAATTGTTACGTGAACTTGACATTGACGCGACCACACCTGTGACTTTAGTGGGTGAAGTGGACAGCGATATTGGTAGTCAAGAAGTCGACGTTGAAACTATCACTTTGGTTCCTGTTAACAATACTAAAAGTGTTAAGTAGTTGATTCTTGATTTATATTTGCCATTGTTTAATGAGTTAAACCATGGCAAATAGCTTCTCCTCGTTGCCATTGTCGTTACTGCCTAGTGTTAAATTTTTCTATTCTTGGTGCAATTCAGATATTCTGGATTGAGACTATTTAGCTCGACAATCGGAGAGACCATGAAACCTTGGCTTTATGGCTTAGGCTTGCTATTACCCACATTGAGTTTAGGCGCGCTAGCCGATGCTAATTTATATAAGTCACTGAATCAGAGTGACGTGCGCGCACCATTAAATGTGATAGCTGAGGTCGCGCAATTATCCCCAGGGGTGGTGTCTGAGTTTGAGACCCGCCTTGAAGATAAGGGTTTGGTTTACCAGATTGAGCTAGTTGATACCAAAGATAAATCACACACAGAATTTGTTGTTAATGCCGAAACTGGCCAAGTGCTGCATAAATTCACCAGTAAACTACAAGCAAAAGATATGGCGGAATACCGAGCGGCCAATTCACTGGTTGCTAGCAACCATAAAATGAAGCAGTTACTCACTTCAGCCATAGGTAAAAATACTGGTAAGTTGATCTACATGAAGCTTGATAATGATCTTGGCATTAATTATCTCGAATTTACTATTTTAAATGGCAGTAAGGCGCAGACGCAGGCATTTGATATCGATCGAATGCAGCCAATCCCATTACTGACCCGGCACTGAGGAATTTGCATGAAAATATTATTAGTAGAAGATGATGCCACCACCCTAGATTACATAGTCAAAGGGTTTCAGGAGCAAGGTTACAATATCGAAACTGCGTCTGATGGCCATCAGGGGTTATTAATGGCAACCACAGGCCATTATGAACTTATTTTGTTAGACCGCATGTTGCCGCAACTTGACGGTCTGAAACTGTTAGCCGCGCTGCGTGCGACTGGCAGTCAAACTCCTGTGCTGATTTTGTCGGCACTAAGCCATGTAGATGAGCGCGTTAAAGGCCTGCGTGCCGGCGGCGATGATTACATGACTAAGCCATTTGCCTTCTCTGAGCTGTTAGTGCGCGCCGAAAAGTTGATGCAACGCGGTCAAACCATTCAAGTGATGACAGATTTGAAAGTCGGCCCATTAGAAATGGAATTGCTGACTCGCCAAGTGACCTTAGATGGCAATGAGTTGATGCTGCAACCAAAAGAGTTTCAGTTGCTTAAGTATCTGATGGAGCATGTTAATCAAGTGATTAGCCGCACCTTATTGTTTGAAGCAGTATGGGATTATCACTTCGATCCGCGCACCAATGTGATTGATGTACATATTGCTAAGCTGCGTCGTAAGTTTGAAGAATACGGCCATGGCGAGTTGATTGAAACTGTGCGTGGCGCCGGTTATCGCTTACGTCATCGCCATTAAGCTTGGTTGCGGCTTCGGCCGCTTCTTGTTTGAATCATCATTAAAAGATAACTGGGTGACATGAAAAATATCCGTCCTTACCACAGTAGTGTGTGGCGAATTACCATCATATTTACTTCGCTTGTGACGATCATTATTGGCACCTTGTTATTTTCGCTGTATCGCCAACTGGTGATAGAGCAGCAACATCAGTTGGAATTTCACCTCCAAAGTGAGTATCAGCGCTATCAAGAATTGGCTGATACTGTGAATCGCCAAAACTTTGCGATTCAAGTGAGTGCGCCCGATCCCAATGGCATTTTAGTGGCGTGGGAAGACGGTGATGTTACGCGCGGCGCTTTATCATTTTTGCCGGAACACTTACCTTTTCTGCCCGAAACCCGCGAGTTTCCTATCTTGACCTTAGGCCATGAAAAGCTGAATCTCTATCGCGGTGGTTTGCTTAATACGCGCTATGGCGATGTCTTGATTGCGAGCCGCACCGACCAGTTGGCGACCTTAATCAATAAGTTTTTAAATGCCGCCACTTGGGCTGTAATGTTTACGATTGTCGTAACCTTGGCCGCTGGCTATTTATTCTCTAAAGCCTTACTCATGCGCTTAGTGCAATACAATAAAATCAGCCAGAAAATCCAGCAAGGTCAGTATGATAAGCGCTTACCTATTAGCCGGCAGTGCGATGAAATTGATGTATTAGCTAATCAGTTTAATACTGTGCTCGATGCCTTTGAGCGCAACTTGTTGGCAGTGCGAGGGGTGACAGATAATATCGCCCACGACCTACGCACGCCGCTATCTCATATCCGCATAGGGATTGAGAAGTTAGCGACGACAGACACTAATAATATCGCGGAAGACAGCGCCATATTGCTGGAAGAATTAGATAACTGTTTAGCCACGTTCAATGCCATGTTATCTATCACCCGCATTGAAGAAGGCCAGCAGCAACTAGAATTGCAGCCATTAAACTTGCATGAGTTATGCGCCGATTTGCTCGATATGGCGCAAGCCGTGGCAGAAGATAGAGATCAAACCTTAAGTTTTATTGGCGGCGATGATTACAGCATTAAGGCTGATAAATACCTGCTATTTACTGCTTTATTTAACTTGGTCGATAATGCCATTAAATATGCTGGTGATGGCGCGCGCATTGAAATTATTCAGCAAGGCAATCTTATCCAAATTTGCGATAACGGCCCAGGCATTCCTGATGAAGCCAAAGATAAAGTGTTTGATCGCTTAGTGCGCTTAGACCCAAGTCGACATCATGCTGGCACTGGTCTTGGACTGTCGATGGTAAAAGCGATACTATCGCGCCACCATGCCATTATCGAACTCACTGACAACCATCCCGGCTTGATAGTAAGCATTCGATTTTAACGACTAAGACAGTTATGTATCAAATCGTGGCCAATGAGCCAGAGTTTGTGGTGATCAATAAAGCCGCAGGCGTACATTTTCACTCTCAAGACGGCCATGCTGGCGTTGCCGCGCAATTAGCCTTGGATTTGGGCATGGACTTATATCCAGTCCATCGGCTCGATACCATTACCTCAGGTTTATTGATTTTTGCTAAGACATTGCTGGCTGCGCAGCAATTTGGTGAGCTTTTTAGTCAGCATCAAGTGCAGAAATACTACCTAGCCATCGCCGGTAGCAAGCCAGTGAAAAAGCAGGGCAGTGTGATTGGTGATATGGCCAAATCGCGCCGCAGCCAATACAAGTTATTGCGCACCAAAGAAAACCCAGCAATTACCCAATTTTTCTCGCAATCTTTAGTCTCAGGTAAGCGGCTGTATTTGCTTAAGCCCTTAAGTGGCAAGACCCATCAATTGCGCGTGGCTTTAGCCTCATTAGCTGTGCCCATTTTAGGGGATAAGCTTTATGGCGGCGATGATAGTGACCGCGGTTACTTACACGCTTGGCAATTGCGCTTTTGTTTTAATGGCCGCGATTGTCAGTTTGCCGCGCTGCCCACAAGTGGCGAGTGGTTTAGCGAAGAAGTGCTAACTCCAGTGTTAACCCCATGGCAAGTGCCTGAGGCGTTAAGCTGGCCAAAGCATAAGTAGTTAAAAAAACCGCCTAATGGCGGTTTTTTAATGGAAGTTTGGTCATCAAACTTGGCAGTTAGTGCAAACCACATACTGGGCAATTGGGCTGCGCCAGTAATTTCATTTCTCTAAATTCCATGGTCATGGTATCTATCATTAACAGGCGGCCACTTAAGCTGCGACCTATGCCGGTAATCAGCTTAATGGTTTCAGTGGCTTGTAGGCAGCCCACTAGGCCAACCACAGGGGCTAATATGCCTGATTCCACACACGTTAATTGCTGCTCGCCAAACAACTGGCTAAAGCACTGATAGCATGGTGTATGGTCTTGATAGTCAAAGACTGTGATTAAGCCTTCCATGCGAATCGCGGCGGCTGACACCAACGGCACTTTATGACGATAGCAGCCGAGGTTTAATTGCTCGCGTACCGCCACATTATCGGTGCAATCCACCACTATGTCGTGCTCAGCTATCAGTTGCTGCATTTGCTCATCATCGAGAACGGCTTGCATTGTCACTATGCGCGTATAAGGATTGAGTTGCTCTAAGCTTTGCTTGGCAGAATCCACCTTGGCTTGGCCAATGTTGTGGTCTTGATGCAGCACTTGGCGTTGTAAGTTTGATAGCTCAACCGTATCAAAATCCACTAAGGTGAGCTCGCCAATGCCAGCAACCACTAAGTATTGGCTGGCCGTGCAGCCTAAACCGCCTGCGCCTATCATCAACACCTTGGCTTGCTTGATCTTTTCTTGGCCATCAAGATCAATCGATTTAATCGAAATTTGGCGGCTATACCTTAGCATTTCAGCATCGCTAAGGATTTCTTCAGAGTGCGACATAGGGATTAATCCAATAGGTAATTAAAAGGCTCAACTAACACTTCACTGCCCGCTGGCGTGTCCCCTTGCATTTGCTCAAGCACTATAAAGCAGTTGGCAAGGGTCATAGAGGTGAGCATGCCTGAGCCTTGGCTGCCAGTGGTGGCAACCTTGGCAACACCATCGGCGCTAGTGCTTAAAATACCGCGCTGATATTCAACTCGTCCCGCTTGCTTGCGAATCGCTTGTTGCAGCGTGGCCTTAATTCGCACTGGTGGCGTTTGTGGTAAGCCTTGTAATTTATTGAGAATAGGCACCACTATCTTGTAAAAAGTCACCATGGAAGACACAGGATTACCTGGCAGCCCGCAAAAAATCGCTTTGGCAATATGACCAAAGGCAAAAGGCTTGCCGGGTTTAATGGCGAGTTTCCAGAAAGTGATTTGGCCTTCTTCATCCAAAATTTGCTTAGTGTAATCGGCTTCCCCCACAGACACGCCGCCTGAGGTTAACACTAAATCTGCCTTGCTAGCCGCATTGATAAAGGCTTCGCGAATGGCTTCTGGATCATCTTTAATCACGCCCAAATCAATAACGTCAACACCGGCGCGGCTCAGTAAGCCTTGCAGAGAATAACGATTAGAATCATAAATTTGACCATGACCTAACTCACTACCCACAGGCATAAGCTCATCGCCAGTAGAGAAAAACGCCACGTTAAGGCGGCGCAGCACTTTAAGCTGAGCAATCCCTATGGTCGCGAGCACGCCCATTTCGGCGGGGCCTATGTGGCAGCCTTTATGTAAAACTTTAGTGCCTTGGCTGAGTTCTTCACCGCGCTGGCGCACGTTTTCGCCTAACTCCTTAACCGCCTCAAGTAGCACTTGGTCGCCATTGACTTGCGCGAGTTCTTGCATCTGCACACTATCGTAACCCGCAGGCACTGGCGCGCCAGTCATAATGCGGATACAAGTGCCGGGCTGATAATCGCCAAGGTAAGGGTGGCCTGCAAATGATTGCCCGATTAAGGTCAGAGCTTGGCCTGCCTGCCAGTCTTGATGGCGAAAGGCAAAGCCATCCATAGCGGAATTAGCAAATGGAGGCAAATCAATGGCAGAAACCAGATCTTCAGCCAGTACCCGACCTAAGGCCTGAGGCAGTAATACCACTTCGGTTGCAGTAATAGCATTGACTTGTTCCAGCAATAAAGGAATTGCGGCGTCAGGATGAAGCAAACCTGGTTGGCTACATGGGTCATGGCGGCTTGACATAGGAAGTTCTCTGGGCTGTAAAAATTGGCAATATTATGCCACGGTAGCCAAGGATGATCATGAATTGTGCGCAGATATCCGTGAAAAGTGTGCACTTAAACCAATCGTATTAATGGTTAGCGGCGAATAAGATTAATTATTATTTTAAATCAATATGTTAATTTTATCAGTGGTTGCAATTTGAGCTTAGGTTGGCACAATAACGCACAAGAATCTGTGTCGTTAAAGGGAAGTGTTATGTTAGCAAGTGCAATGATCGACAAGTTAAATGAGCAAATTAACATGGAATTTTATTCCTCTAATTTGTATTTACAGATGAGCGCCTGGTGCGAAGACAAGGGCTTTGAAGGCGCCGCCAAATTTATGCGCAGCCATGCTGATGAAGAAATGCAGCACATGCGCCGCTTGTTTACTTATGTGAGTGAAACTGGAGGCGTACCGTTAATTGGCGCCATTGCCGCTCCTGCCCATCACTACCAGTCGCTACTGCAATTAATGCAGCAAACTTTAGAGCATGAACAGTTAATTACCCGCAAGATTAACGAGTTAGCACATACGGCCTTTATGACCCAAGACTACTCCACCTTCCACTTTTTACAGTGGTATGTGGCCGAGCAGCACGAAGAAGAAAAGCTGTTTAAATCGATTGTCGATCGCATCATTTTAGTGGGTGAAGACGGCAAAGCCTTATTCTTCATTGATAAAGAGCTCGATGCAATGGCAACCCAAGCAAGCGCGAGCATCATGAGTCCAGCAGCGACTTAAGCTTAAATCCATAACAAAGAGCCTAAACTAGGCTCTTTGTTTATTTAAAGCCAACAATACCCAGTGTAAAATCCTTAACCTCGCATTCGCAGTAAGTGCGCCGTTACTATGCTTAGCCAAACTTTGCCATGTATTAGCTATTTAAGTATTTGCTTTAATCTATAAGCTTTTATGGAATAGGCCGTTATGGCTTGCACCAGTGCTATGGGCCAGTTGATAGCGCTAGTATGGCTAAGAGGTGCGAGTGAGAAAGTTAAAGCTTATTAATAGCATACGGATAGTTAAGGAAGAAATGCATGGGCGCTGAAACTCAGGCTCGAATGTGGTATTTATACATAGTGCAGTGCCATGCTGGTCAGCTTTACACTGGCATCACGCTCGATGTCGCGCGCAGGTTCAGTGAGCATCAAGCTAACTCCCCAAAAACGGCGCGCTTTCTGCGTGGTAAAGGGCCGCTGACCTTAGTTTATCAAGAAGTGGTCGGCAGCCATGGCGATGCGCTGCGCCGCGAAATCGCCGTTAAAAAGCTTAAACGTCAGCAAAAGTTAGCGTTAATTGATAGCGCCCTCAATTCTGCCGTCTCTTTAATCAGCCATGGTTAGCCGTCTCTGGTTGTCTCATTCGTTGCTTCATTGTCTTGTTACCATCACTGATGGCTGCATGTGGCGCAGCGTTTGCCCTTCATTAATGCTTTGATTTAAAAGCATCTAATCAAATGTCTGCGCCACTATTTGGCAGTTAGGCTATTTAGCTCGTAACACTGGGTACACTTGATAGTGGGCATCAGCATAAGGGCTGCGCTCATAAAACCAAGCAAGCCGCGCCTTAGGGTCGGCCGCAAACGCTTTATCTTGCAGCGCAGCATCAAATTCTTTTTGTAACTGCGGATTATCTTTGAGCATTTGCTGGGCTAATGGCTCGACGGCATAATCTTCCATATATTCAGTGCGAGTAAAAATCGGATTAAAGAGCCCCCATTGCAATAACGAATCTGGGGAGTCGGGTTCCAGCAGTAATATCGCTAAATCGCCAAGTGGCTGGCGAGTACTAATCTTCATTGTGCCTTTAGGCAGAGTCGCATTAATGTCATTTAAGCGACTGGTAGTGCTAACTCGTTGCCGGCCTTCATAATCTTTATCGCCAAATTGGCGACTAGTAAAAGTGTATTGCTGCAATTTGAGTTTGCTTTCACCCATGAGTGGGCTCATATCGATGCCATGAATTTGCAGTCTAGCTATGACTTCGGTCCACTGCGGCAACACATAATAGGCCGATGGTCGCCGAGTTTGTTTATCGCTGCGAGTATTACCGATGAGCTTAAGGTTCTCATAAAGCTTGGGCTCGCCCGTCCAGCGCACCACTTTATCACCGCTAATTGTGCTGGTTTCAACTCGATAATCTATGCCTTTAAAATCCCAACTCTGTGGCTGCGCTTCATCAATCCAACTTAAGGTCACTAAGCTTGGGTAACGGTTCTGATCTTTAGTGATGGCAGCTTTCAGTGAGGCTTGCTTAGCGGCTAAGGTCTGCAAACTTTGCTCTAACAGCACATAGGTGCCTAATACCCGCTGGCGATAAGGCTTTAAGCTGTGGTTTTCGACTAATACAGTAGGCAAATGGCGCGCATCACCATAACCATTTGAAAATCTAGGCTCTGGATTCCAGTGGCTCATGCCTTGGCTGATATCTCGGTTATCAATGGCAAAGACTAAGGGGCCTGGAATGTGGCCATGTTGGCTGAGGCTCATCTCCACCGCCGGGCGATATTCACTATCAAACCAAGTATTAATGCTTGGGCTTAAGCCTTGTTTGAGGTTATAGCCAAAGGTGATGTCATATTGATAGTCGATACCATCAGTGACATGCACATCTAAATATAACGACGGTTGCCACAGATGAATGGCTGGCAATAACGCCTGCATTTCAGCGCTGTCGCTCTTGGCGTAGTCGCGGTTTAAATTGAGATTTTGAGCCGTAGTGCGCCAACCGCTAATCTCAGGGCCGCGCTGATTAACGCGATTAAATTGCCCTTGGCGTTCATGGCCATCGACATTAAATATGGGAATAAATAGCAAATTGGCGTTATCGAGCAGGTGCGCCTTCGCGCCTGTGATTATGTCTCGAATTAACATCATGCCCGCATCTTTACCGTCAATTTCCCCTGAGTGAATGCCAGCTTGCACTAACAGGCTAGGTTTGCGATTGGACCTTAGGGCGGCGGCATTATCAGCGCCCTCCTTAGAGACTACATACATCCAGATATCGCGCCCCTGCGGGCTTTTACCTAAGCTCATCTTGTTAATTTGGGATGATTGCGCCATTAACTTATCTAAGTAAGCCATAGTCTGTTGATAGTTTGGGCTGGTTAACCCTTGGCTAAGCTCAAAGGCCGTGGCTAAGGGGTGCTGGGGTTGGAATAAGGATTCGCTACTGCCTTGCCAAGGCGTTGTTGGTGGTAATAATTCGTGGGTTTGACTTAAATGCGCAAAATCAGTGGCCGCAACACACGCGTTGGCAAAGAATAAGCTTACCGCCAAGGTGGACTTCATAACTAACCTAAACATGCTCTATCTCTGCACCTATAATTATTTGCAGCCATTCTGGCACATAAAAGCAAGGAGGGCATTAGCCCTCCTTGGGTGGTGTTAGCTGCTGAGCATAAAGCTTAACCCTTGGCAGCTGTCACTGGCTGAGATTAACTGACCTTGGGGCCTGCGCTGCGAATAGAATCAGGCACTTGGTATTTTTCAAAGTTAGCATTGAAATCTTGCGCTAACTTAGTGGCATATTGTTGATAGGCCGCCTTATCTTGCCAAGTATTGATAGGGTTAAGTAACTTGCTATCGACCCCAGGCACGGCCAGCGGAATATTAAGATTAAGAGTGGCTAAATGCTCAGTCGCCGCGCCCACTAGCTTACCTTGGACTATGGCATCAATCACAGCGCGGGTGGTTGGGATATCAAAACGCTTACCTATGCCATATGGGCCACCAGTCCAGCCAGTATTGACTAAGTACACTTGGCTGCCAAACGACTCAATGCGCTTCATCAGTAATTCAGCATACACGCCGGCAGGGCGTGGGAAGAATGGCGCGCCAAAACAAGTGGAGAAGGTTGATTCAATGGCCGCTGATGATCCCATTTCAGTTGAACCCACTTTGGCGGTATAGTCAGATAAGAAGTGATAAGCCGCTTGCTCTTTAGATAACAAGGACACGGGTGGCAATACCCCTGAGACATCGCAGGTTAAAAACACTACTGACTTAGGCTCGGCGCCGCGATTTTCTAATTGGCGTCTAGCAATATGCTCCAGCGGATAAGCGGCGCGGGTATTTTCAGTGAGGCTAATGTCAGTAAAATCAGGTACGCGCTTTGCGTCTAACACTACGTTTTCCAGTACGCAGCCAAAGCGAATGGCATCCCAAATCACCGGCTCGTTCTTCTGGCTTAAATCGACACACTTAGCGTAGCAACCGCCTTCAATGTTAAACACGCCGCCTTGAGCCCAGCCGTGTTCATCATCACCGATTAAGAAGCGACTAGGATCGGCAGACAGTGTGGTTTTGCCGGTACCAGATAATCCAAAGAATAAGGTGGTATCGCCAGCTTCACCTACGTTAGCCGAGCAGTGCATTGGCAGTACGCCTTTGGCTGGCAGTAAGTAGTTTTGCACTGAGAACATGGATTTTTTCATTTCACCGGCATATTGCAAACCCGCTAATAACACCTTGCGCTCAGCAAAGTTTAAAATCACACAGGCTTCAGAATTGGTGCCATGACGGCTAGGATCGCAGACAAAACCAGGCGCATTAAGGATTTGCCATTGCGGCTTATTGGCTTGATTAAAATGCTCGGGAACAATAAACAGGTTGCGCGCAAATAACAGATGCCAAGCATATTCTGTGGTGACTCGCACTGGCAGATAGTGCTCAGCATCGGCGCCGACTTCAAACTCAGACACAAAGGTGTCTTTATCACTGAGATAGGTTTCAACTTCTTGCCATAGCGCATGGAAAGCGCTGGCATCGAATGGGCGGTTTACTTTGCCCCAATCTATGTTGGCTTGGCTATCGGCATCCTTGACGATAAAGCGATCATTGGGGGAGCGACCGGTTCTTACACCTGTAGTCGCGACTAATGCGCCATTGGCTGTGAGTTGGCCTTCTCCCTTGGCAAGAGAAAGTTCGACAAGCTCGGCTATTCCAAGATTGGTATACACGCGGGGTACACATGCCGCCATGATAAGGTCTCCGTTATTGGCTAAGAGTGGTTCGGTCTGCGCCGAATTAATTTCAGTTTTGTAACTATTTTGTTTGTTTAGTGTAACTCGCTGTGGGTGTGAAGTGGGAGGGGCTGTTTGAAATAAATCCAAATAAAACCGCGATGTCAAAGGGTCTTACCAATTTTAGACATAAAAAAACACGCCAATCGAGGCGTGTTTTAGGATGGGGTTCTCGCTGTTATTGCACGTTGGGCGCACTGTGGTTGGAGTAAATACCCGCAACATCAATGGCATCAAAT
Source organism: Shewanella sp. SNU WT4 (assembly GCF_006494715.1). NCBI lineage: Bacteria > Pseudomonadati > Pseudomonadota > Gammaproteobacteria > Alteromonadales > Shewanellaceae > Shewanella > Shewanella sp. SNU WT4. The sequence continues at coordinate 194,151 of NZ_CP041151.1, read as the reverse complement.
CGGTACTGGCTGTTGCAGTACTCGCAGCCCAGCTCCACATAACCTATGTCATTAACTATCTCGTTAATTTCACTTTGTTCTATGGTACGAATGGCATTGGCGCTGCGCTCGCGTGAACAAGTGCATTTAAAGCTGACAGCCACAGGATCAAACAAGCGTACTTGTTCTTGATGATATAAGCGGTGCAGTACTTCTTCGGCATCTAAATGCAGAATTTCATCGGCCTTAATCGTGGCAGTGAGCTGGCATAAATGCTCAAACATAGTATTTTCATCAGTCTCTGATGGCAATACTTGCAGCATAATGCCGGCGGCGTGGCTCGCGCTGGTAAATAACCAAATCGCGGTTGGCAGCTGCTCAGATTGCGCAAAGTACTCTTCTAAACACGCAGCTAAGTTCGGCTTATCTAAGGCCACTACGCCTTGATAGCGCTCACCGTGAGTCGGGGTTAAGGTGATAACCATGTAACCTTGACCAAATAATTGCTCTAAGCTGGCATCATCTGCAAGCTCGCCATCCCAGCGCGCTACGCCGCGTAATTCTTGCTGGTGATTGGCATTAACTACGGCCATAGAAACCGGGCCATTGCCTTGTAACTGTATGCCTATGTCACCTTCAAACTTAAGGGTGGCCGTTAATAGTGATGTGGCCGCCACTAATTCACCAATCAGTTGTTGCAGTACTTGTGGGTACTCGTGAGTCGACAAGATGTTTTGATAAGTATCTTGCAACTGTACCAGCTCGCCGCGTACATCCGCATTGTCAAACAAATAGCGGTATAAGGTATCTTGAGTCATTGGATCTCGCTTCTATACATCTCTAAAACGCTGCAATTGGCGGCGTTGTTTCTTGTCTGGTTTGGTATCTGGCGCAGGATTATGCAAGATATTTAAGCGTCTTGCTTCTGCGTTAGCTTTAGCCTTTACCTGGCTTTCAGCCGTTTCTTGATAAAGCTCACTGGCAAGGACGGCGCTTTTGCGGATCCCTGATAATTGAACTATTACGACTTCTTTGATATCAAAGCCTTGCCGTAATCTGATCAAGGCTCCAATCTCAGCATTCTTACTGGATTTGGGGCGCTGGCCGTTGTAATGTACTTTACCACTGTTAATCATCTCTTTGGCGAGCGCTCGAGTTTTATAAAAACGGGCGGCCCACAGCCATTTATCGAGTCTAACAGAGGAATCTTGCTCCGACATTCGTGCCTCCAAACAAGGCCTCTTGGTGCGGGTATTCTGGCAGATTACGGCGGGAATTTCATCATTTGAAATAGCATGTACACTAGTTCAAGGACTTACGACGGGTTTGCCAGTATACTGCCATAGCAAACGTCGCTGGCGCGAAAGTTATCATATTTACCCCAACGCGCCAACAGCCCCCATGTTAACTACTTGTTGCACGGGTAGGGCTCAGGTAGCATGGCATGCCATGCATCAATGTAATTGACAATAGAGGCCTAGCTAGGGTCCGGTGATAATGACACTACTCGAACGTTTATTGGGAAAATTAACTGCCTTACCTATCAGTAAGTTAAATCAGGCTTTGCTGTGGTTACTGCTGGCCGTTATTGCTTATATTAGTGCCCAGCTCAGTTGGAAGCTCATGCCAACCCAAGAGCAAGTCATCCTATGGCAACCTCAGCCAGTCAGCACGGCTAGCGCCCAATCTCAGCATGATATCAGTGCCTTGGAGCAGTTAAATTTATTTGGTCAACTCAATGCTAAGGCAGAAAAGCCCAAAGTCGTAGAAACCGCCAAGGTGATAGATGCGCCAAAAACCAATTTATCGATTCAGTTAACTGGCGTAGTGGCATCAACCGAGTTGCAAAATGGTTTAGCTGTCATTGAATCTCGGGGTAATCAAGATACCTACAGCATAGGCGACAAGATAGATGGTACTTCCGCCTCACTCAAAGAGGTCTATGCCGATAGGATCATCATTACCAATGGTGGTCGCTACGAAACCTTAATGCTTGATGGCTTAAGCTATACTCCAGCCAGCAATGCTAGTTTACCTGTTGCCACTAAACGGCAAACTCCGATTAAACAAGATAAAAGCAATGATGCCCAATTAGCTTCTGAGCTAAAAGCGACCCGTGATGACGTGCTCGCTAATCCCGGCAAAATCACCGACTACATTGCCATTTCTCCAGTGCGAAAAAATGATGAATTAATGGGATATCGCCTGAACCCTGGCAAAGATCCACAACTATTTACTAGCGCCGGTTTTCAAGGCAATGATTTAGCAAAAACAATCAATGGGTTTGACTTAACTGACATGACCCAATCAATCGAATTGATGGCCCAGCTACCTGAGTTGACCAATGTGTCTGTGATGGTTGAACGCCAAGGGCAACTGATCGAAATATCCTTTAGCCTGCCGCAATGACACACGTTTTAGGGGAAAACAGAACAATGAAAAACTTCCAGTTTCGACGCAAGCTAGTAGCGACCATGCTCGCTGGCGCGGCGATGTTATCGTCGCCAGCTTGGTCTGAACAATATGCTGCCAATTTCAAAGGCACAGACATTAAAGAGTTTATCAATATCGTGGGTAAGAACCTCGATAAAACCATCATTGTTGACCCGACTGTGCGTGGCAAGATTGATGTCCGCAGTTATGACATGCTCAACGATGAGCAGTATTTCCAGTTTTTCCTGAACGTGTTGCAGGTTTATGGCTACGCCATTGTTGAGATGGAAAACAATGTCTTGAAAGTCGTGAAGGACAAGGACGCTAAAGTGTCTGCCATTCGCGTGGCCGATGATGCTGCGCCGGGTGTGGGTGATGAACTCGTGACGCGCATAGTGCCCTTGTATAACACTGAAGCTAAGCAGTTAGCGCCATTATTGCGTCAACTTAACGATAACGCCGGTGGCGGCAACGTAGTTAACTACGACCCATCGAATGTGTTGATGCTGACAGGCCGCGCGGCTGTGGTGAATAAGTTAGTTGAGATAGTGCAGCGCGTTGATAAGCAAGGCGATACTGAAACTCAAGTGGTTAAGCTTAAGCATGCCTCTGCCGGTGAAATCGTGCGTATTATCGACAGTTTATATCGCACCAGTGGCAATCAAGCTCAGTTACCAGGGCAAGCGCCTAAAGTGGTGGCCGATGAGCGCATGAATGCTGTGATTGTGAGTGGCGATTTAAAAAGCCGCGAGCGCGTAGTGAGCCTGATTAAAAATCTGGATGCCGAGCAAGCTAGCAGTGGTAATACCAAGGTGCGTTATTTGCGTTATGCCAACGCCGAAGATTTAGTGACAGTATTAACGGGGTTTGCTGAAAAACTGCAGCAAAACCAAGAGGGCGGCGCTCCAGGTAACGGCGGTAATAACCGCGCCCGCAACGAAATCAACATCATGGCGCATACAGATACCAATGCGTTAGTGATCAGTGCCGATCCTGAGCAAATGCGCACACTTGAAAGTGTAATAAATCAGCTCGATATTCGCCGCGCACAAGTCTTAGTTGAAGCCATTATTGTGGAAGTTGCCGAAGGCGATGATGTTGGCTTTGGTATTCAATGGGCTACGACCGCAGGCGGTGGTACTCAGTTTAATAACTTAGGCCCAACCATTGGTGAAATTGGCGCCGGTATTTGGCAAGCCCAAGGTGAAGAAGGCTCGAAAGTGTGTGACGGTACAATATGTACTGAAAATCCACCTAAGCGCGGTGACATTACCTTATTGGCGCAGGCGTTAGGTAAAGTGAACGGCATGGCGTGGGGCGTTACTATGGGTGACTTTGGCGCGCTGATTCAAGCGGTGTCGAGTGATACTAATTCCAACGTACTGGCCACACCTTCTATCACTACCTTAGATAACCAAGAAGCGTCATTTATTGTCGGTGATGAAGTGCCGGTATTAACTGGCTCGCAAAACTCATCAAACGGTAACTCTAACCCTTTCCAAACCGTGGAGCGTAAAGAGGTCGGGGTTAAGCTTAAAGTAGTGCCACAAATTAACGAAGGCACCTCGGTTAAGCTCACCATTGAGCAAGAAGTCTCTGGCATTAACGGTAAAACCGGTGTCGACGTAACTTTCGCAACCCGCCGTTTAACTACCACTGTGATGGCTGACTCAGGTCAAATCGTAGTGCTAGGTGGTTTGATTAACGAAGAAGTGCAAGAAAGCGTGCAAAAAGTTCCTTTTTTGGGTGACATTCCGATTATTGGTCACTTATTTAAATCATCGTCATCGGGCCGCAAAAAGAAAAACCTGATGGTGTTTATTAAGCCCACCATTATTCGTGATGGCATTACTATGGAAGGCATTGCCGGCCGTAAGTACAACTATTTCAGAGCCTTGCAGTTAGAGCAGCAAGAGCGCGGCGTTAACTTAATGCCAAACACTAATGTGCCTATCCTTGAAGAGTGGGATCAAGCCGAATATTTACCCGATGAAGTGAATGCGATTTTAGAGCGTTACAAAGAGGGTAAAGGCTTAGCAACGCCTATGCGTCAGACTGATGGCACCTTAAAAGTGTTAGACGAAAACAAACAAAAAGATAAAGTCGATGAGTGATATTCAGCCAATCTCTGGGCTTGCGACTGAGCTTGCCGACGTTAACCAAGACTTGCTGTCAGAGGCCGATATTGATGCGGCCTATGTTAGCAACAGTCGCGACCGTTTGCCGTTTGCTTTCGCCCATCGCTTTGGGGTGACCTTAGATAAGCAAGACGACAAGCTCACCTTGTTTCATCGTAACGATACGTCGCTGGCAGTCTTGCTAGAAGTGCGCCGCTACTCAGGGCGTACCTTGCCCTTGGTTGCTCTACACGATGATGCCTTTGAAGCTAGGTTAACCGCCGCTTATCAAGCTAACTCTTCTGAAGCGCAGCAATTAATGGAAGACATAGGCAATGAGATGGACTTGTTCACCTTAGCCGAAGAAATGCCGCAAACCGAAGACTTGCTGGAAGGTGATGACGACGCGCCTATCATTCGTTTAATCAATGCCTTGTTATCGGAAGCTATTAAAGAAGAAGCCTCAGATATTCACATTGAAACCTATGAAAAACAGCTCATTGTTCGCTTCCGTGTCGATGGCATTTTAAAAGAAGTGCTTAAGCCTAATCGCAAGCTGTCATCCTTGTTGGTGTCGCGTATTAAGGTTATGGCAAGGCTTGATATCGCCGAAAAACGGGTGCCGCAAGATGGCCGCATTTCATTGCGTATTGGTGGCCGCGCGGTGGATGTGCGAGTATCGACTATGCCATCAAGTCATGGCGAGCGGGTAGTGCTGCGTTTGCTTGATAAAAACGCCGGCAATCTTGATTTAAAACAGTTAGGTATGACCGAAGGTGTGCGGGTGCGCTTTGATGCGCTTATTCGTAAACCCCATGGCATCTTATTGGTGACCGGTCCCACCGGCTCAGGTAAAAGTACCACACTTTACGCGGGCTTAACTGAGATTAACTCTAAAGATACTAACATCTTAACAGTTGAAGACCCGATAGAATATGAGCTGCATGGCATAGGTCAGACACAGGTTAATACTAAGGTTGATATGACCTTCGCCCGCGGTCTGCGCGCGATTTTGCGTCAAGATCCTGATGTGGTGATGATAGGTGAAATCCGTGACTTAGAAACCGCGCAAATTGCGGTGCAAGCCTCGTTAACTGGTCACTTAGTGATTTCGACCTTGCATACCAATACCGCCTCTGGCGCCATTACTCGTTTGCAAGATATGGGGGTTGAGCCTTTCTTAGTGTCATCGAGTTTACTCGGGGTGCTGGCGCAGCGCTTAATTCGTACCTTATGCCATGAATGTAAGTTGCCCCACACCGCCGATGTGCGTGAGCGTCAGTTACTTGGCATTGAAGAGGATGCCAGCGATGTCGTGATTTATCGCGCCAATGGCTGCGCCGCTTGTGGTCACAATGGTTATCGTGGCCGTACTGGTATCCATGAGTTATTAGTGGTTGACGATCATATTCGTGAGCTCATCCACAGTGGTCGCGGCGAGCTTGCCATTGAAAAGCATTTGCGTAAACAAACGCCGAGTATTCGTCATGATGGCATGAGCAAGGTGCTTGCTGGCGCGACTACCTTAGAAGAAGTGCTGCGCGTTACGCGCGAGGAATAATAGGTGCCGGCATTTGAATATAAGGCGCTCACTAAACAAGGCGCCCAGAAAAAAGGGGTGATAGAGGCCGACAGTGCTCGTCATGCCCGTAGTCAGCTGCGCGATCAACAGTTGATGCCGTTAGACATTCAACCAATTGCGGCCAAAGAAACCCGCACTCGTCAAAGCTTTAGCTGGTTTAAGCCTAAGGTTTCTGTGGCTGAACTGGCATTGATCACTCGCCAAATTGCGACCTTAGTGGCCGCGGGTATTCCCATTGAAGAAACCCTTAAAGCCGTCGGTCAGCAGTGTGAAAAAGCGCGCTTAGCTAGCTTAATCATGGCGGTGCGTTCGCGCGTGGTGGAAGGTTACTCGCTAGCGGATTCCATGGCTGAGTATCCTCATGTGTTTGATGATTTGTACCGCGCCATGGTGGCCTCTGGTGAAAAGTCGGGTCACTTAGAAGTTGTGCTTAATCGTTTGGCAGATTACACCGAGCGGCGCCAACAGCTTAAATCTAAACTGACCCAGGCCATGATCTATCCCATCATGCTGACCTTAGTGGCCATAGGTGTGATATCGATTTTGTTGGTAGCAGTAGTGCCAGAAGTGGTCGGCCAGTTTCAGCACATGGGGCAAGAGTTACCGACTGCGACGCGCATCTTGATTGCGGCGTCTGACTTTATGCAAAGCTATGGCCTAGCTATGGTGGGCTTAATCCTTGGTGGCAGTTTATTAATGCAAAAGCTGCTGCAAAAGCCCTTGTTTAAAATGAAGTATCATACCTTGTTGCTGAAAATGCCCGTGGTGGGCAAGGTCAGCAAAGGGGTAAATACCGCCCGTTTTGCCCGGACGTTAAGTATTTTATCGGCAAGTTCTGTGCCTTTACTTGAGGGCATGCGCATTGCCTGCGACGTACTGCAAAATGTGCGGGTGCGCGAAGCGGTGGAAGATGCCACGGCGCGGGTGCGAGAAGGAACTAGCTTAGGCGCGGCGCTTGGCAATACTAAGCTGTTCCCACCTATGATGCTGTACATGATAGCGTCCGGTGAAAAGAGTGGTCAGTTAGAGCAGATGCTAGAGCGCGCTGCAGATAACCAAGACAATGAGTTTGAAGCCAACGTCAATATTGCCTTAGGGGTGTTTGAACCTATGTTGGTAGTGTCTATGGCGGCGGTAGTGCTATTTATTGTGCTCGCGATTTTGCAGCCGATATTAGCCCTTAACAATATGATTAGTGGATAGTGATGTTATTTGGCCTCAGGCCTTTTTTGGAGAAGTAATCAATGCAAAGAAATACAAGACAACAGGGCTTCACCTTACTGGAAGTCATGGTCGTTATTGTGATTTTAGGTATTTTGGCATCCATGGTGGTTCCAAACCTTATGGGTAACAAAGAGAAAGCCGACCAACAGAAAGCTGTGTCCGACATAGTTGCGCTGGAAAACTCGCTCGACATGTACAAGTTAGATAACAGTATTTATCCAACCACAGAGCAAGGCTTAGATGCCTTAGTGCAAAAGCCAAGTGGTTCACCTGAGCCGCGCAATTATCGTAACGAAGGTTACCTTAAGCGTTTGCCACAAGACCCATGGCGCAACGACTACTTGTTATTAAGCCCGGGCGAAAATGGCAAGATTGATGTGTTCAGTGTGGGCCCTGATGGCCAAGCGGGTACTGAAGATGACATAGGCAACTGGAATTTACAGAAATTTCAGTAATGGCTAATTCTCGCCACCTAGGCTTTACCTTGCTAGAAGTGCTGCTGGTGGTCCTGTTAATGGGGATTGCCGCCAGCGCTGTTACTTTGTCCCTTGGTAGTAACGGCCCGCAGCAACAACTAGATAAGCATGCCAACCAGTTTATGACGGCCGTGCGCGTGGTGCTGGATGAAGCCATACTCAACGGCCAGTTTTTGGGGGTGGTGGTCGCGCCTGACAGCTATGAATTTGTGGTCTTTCATGAGGATAAGTGGCAAGTTCTCGAGAAAGACCGGCTCTTGAGTAAGCGTGAATTAGAGCCAGAAGTACAGCTTGATGTGATTGTTGAAGGCATGCCGCTTATCCAAGACGATGAACAAGATGATTCTTGGTTTGAAGAGCCATTTAAAGAGGCTGATGCCGGCTTTGAGCAAGATAAAAAACAGCCAGAGCCACAAATATTATTATTTCCTAGCGGTGAAGTGACGGCCTTTGAAGTGATTTTCTCCACTCGCGGTGATAGCAAAGAGCTTATTCAAGCCAAAGTGTTTGCCGACAGTTTAGGCCGAGTGAGTCGGGAGTCCTTGAGTGAAATTTAATAAGGGGATGACCTTATTGGAAGTCATGGTCGCGCTTGGTATTTTTGCGGTGGCGGCGCTCGCTATTACCAAAAGCTTGGGCGACTTGATGGCCAACATGCCGATTTTAGAAGAGCGTACTCAAGCCCAATGGGTGGCTGACAATCAAATGGTCGATGCGCGATTAGAACCCAACTTTTTGCCTATCGGCAAGAAAGAAGGCACAGAAGAGTTAGCTGGCAAAGAGTGGTTTTGGCGCCGCGAAATAGTCAAAACTACCGATGATAACTTTCGCATGATCCGTATCAGTGTGAGTGATGACCGCCGTTTTGATAGGGTTCATGCCCAAGTGAGTAGTTATGTGGCTAACCCAGACTTATAAGCGCAATCTAGCCGGCTTTACCTTGCTGGAAATGCTAATTGCCATCGCGATTTTTGCCTTGTTGGGTTTAGCGTCCAATACAGTGCTGCAAGCTGTGATGAAAAATAATGAAGTCACCAAAGACTTTGCTAAGCATTTGCAAGGCTTACAAATAGGCTTTGGTGCCATTGCCCGTGACTTGCAACAAATGGTGCCGCGCCATCCAAGGGGCGCCGATGGTAGTCGCAGTAATACTGTGCTGCAAACCGGTAAAGGCTTATTAGATTCTGATGATGAAGCCTTAGTGTTTTACCGCTTAGGCTGGTTAAATCCTAATGGCTTATTGCCAAGGGGCAGCATTCAGGCCATTGCCTATGTGTTAGTGGAAGGGCGCTTAGAGCGCTGGCATTTTCCGTACCCAGATCCAGAAATCGGTACTGAGCCCGTAAAAACCGTGTTGATGGATAAGGTCTTAGCCGTAAATTATGCCTTTTATATCAATGATGCTTGGCAAACTAAGATAGATGGCAATCAAATGCCACTGGCCATTGCCATCTCAGTTGAGCAAGAAGGCTATGGCATTATTCAGCGTAAGTTTTTACTGCCGGAAAACTCATTAGTTAAAAATGATGCCCCAAATAATGACGGTAATGATGCCAACCCTAATGATGGCAACCAGGACGATACCGATCAAAATGGCTCGGGTAGCAATGATACCGATTATAACGGCAATGCCTCAGGCGGTGATGCTGAGGGAGACACTAATACATGAGGCGCGAAGGCATTAAGCGCAGAGACATTAAGCGCACAGTCATTAAGCCCTTATCAACCAAGGGCATTGGCGCTAAACGCCAGTCTGGTGTCGCCTTATTAGTGGTGTTGCTGATAGTCGTGATATTGGCCTCGTTAGCCACAGACATTAGCTCGCGCAATCAATTAGAAGTGCGGCGGACCTTAAATTTGGCGCAATATGATCAAGCCTATTGGTATGCCATGAGCGCCGAACAGCTAGTGAAAAAGGTACTAAAACAAGATCTTGATGACAGCGATGGCACAGTGCATTTGCAGCAATACTGGGCATTAGCCGATGTAGTGTTTCCGGCGGAGCATGGGCAGATCTCAGGCAAGATCACTGACATGCGCTCTTGTTTTAACCTTAATGCCTTGTCGCAGCAGACTAAAGAAGTTGAGAACGGCGCGCCTAAAATGCCCTTGCCCACTCGCCAGTTTCAAGCCTTGTTAGTGGCGTTAGGCATGGATGAATATAGCGCCGAACGTTTAAGTCATAACCTTAAAGATTATGTGGATGCCGATGATATGGTAAGCCCATCGGGCGCGGAAGATGCTGAATATGAAGCGCGAACTGTGCCTTATCGCGCTGCTAATAATCTATTGCAGCATCGCAGTGAATTACGAGCTGTCATTGGCTTTACCCAAGATATTTATCAGAAGTTGCAGCCTTATGTGTGCGCCATTCCAGGCGATGATCGGCAGTTACTGAACGTTAATACCTTGCAAGCAGAACAAGCGCCATTGCTTGCTGCCATGTTAGACAATCAAATTTCTGTGGGCGAGGCGCAAAACATTATTGGTCAGCGCCCCAATGGCGGTTTTGAGAAGATAACCGAGTTTTGGGAGATAGGCTCAGTGTCTAATCTGCAGCAAAATGATGTGATGAAGTCGAGCATAGTCGTCGATAGCCAGTACTTCTTGTTGCAGGCTGGGGCCAAGGTCGATGATGCCGTATTTTTAATGGACACAGTATTTAAGCGACAAAGCGGCAATAAGATGGCGGTGATAGCCCGTCAATTTGGTGGACAAAAATAACAATCTTGCACCAATGCAGGAGTGGAGAATAAACGTGAGTGAACGCCTGATAATACGTCTAGGCATAGATGATGCGAGCCCTTGCCATTGGTTGATTTGGTCAGCCGCGGTCAATGAAGTGATCGCCTCTGGTGTTCTGGCAACGCCTGCGCAGTTAACCACTATTAGCGAGCATGCCGCTCATCGCCCCGTTGACGTATTAGTGTCATCGGCGGGCTTAACTTTGACCCAAGTGCATTTGCCGCTTAAAGGTCAGCGTCAGGCGCTAAAGGCCTTACCTTTTATGCTGGAAGAAAACCTAGCGGGTAATGTGGATGATATGCATTTTGTGCCATCGGCTCGTGATGGTGATTTACTTGGCGTAGTGGCCGTAAGTCATCAGCAAATGCAACTTTGGCTCACTTGGCTGACAGATGCCGGCATTACAGCGCGAAGCTTATTGGCCGATAGCTTATGCCTGCCATTGGTGGATGGCTGTAATTGGAGTGCCATGGCCTTTGGCGATCAATTATTGCTGCGCACCAATCAAGCCTTAGGCTTTGAATTACCTAACTCTTGGGTACCTTTGGCGTGGGCTAAATTGACTGCCAAAGTAACTGAGCCGCCAGTTGTAGCCTGCTTTACTGAGTTAGCGTTACCGAATTGCGAGATGCGTGAGCAGCCCCTTGAATTACCTATGCAAGTGCTGGTTTCAGGCATAGCCAGTGCCACTGGCAACTTACTCACAGGTGCTTACAAGCCGCAAAAACACTATGGCGCCGCCTTAAAACGGTGGATCCCAGTAGCGGCTATGGTGCTGCTGGCGCTGGTGTTGTTCTTAGTGGATAAAGGCGTGTCGATTTATCGCCTGAATCAGCAGGCTGAGCAAGTCGAGCAGCAAGTTCAAACCATTTTCACCAAGATGGTGCCAGGCAGTAGCCGCATAGTGAATTTGCGTAATCAGCTCGGTGGCGAGCTACGTAAATTGCAAGGCCAAGGCGGTGGCGGCCAGCTATTTGCTATGTTGAGTGAGCTTGAACCTGTGTTTAAGGCCGTGCCAACCCTTAAGCCGAGTGGTTTGCGGTTTGATAGTCAGCGCAGTGAGTTGCGCTTACAAGTCACCGCCGGCAGTTATGGGCAAATCGAGAAGTTTCGCGAGTTAGCCAGTAAATATTTCAAGGTTGAAGCCGGCGCCATGAATAGCGCGGAACAGTCGGTGACCAGTACCCTGACCTTGAGGAGAATGTAATGCAACAGAGCTTAATGAACTGGTGGGAATCACTCGTGCAGCGTGAGCGCCAAATGGTCGCCGCGGCGGCGGTTATGGTAGTCATCGGCATAGGTTATTGGGGTGTATGGAGTCCAATTAATAATGCTCTGCAAGACGCCGAGCAGCGTTTGCACACCCAGCAGCAAAATTTGCAGTATGTTAAAACCACGGCCAATCAAATCACCGCCTTGCGACAAGCGGGTGCTAAGGGCGGCAATCGCGGTAGCATCAGCAATATAGTCACTAAAACCGCGGGCGACTTCCAGCTTGAAATTAGCCGGATGCAGCCACAAGGTAAGTCGATTCAATTGTGGATGGATGATGTGCCTTTTAATACCTTAATGAGTTTTCTCGATAACCTAGTGCAAGAGCAAGGCTTGTCTCTTGATAGCTTAGATATCAATGAGACAGATGCCCCTGGCGTTGTACAGGTGCGTCGAATCCAGCTGTCGCAATAAGGAACATGCTTTGAAAGTGCTTAAGAAACTAGTCGTGTTTGTCCTGCTGTATCTAGTGTTTATGGTGACCTTGTTTCCAGCCAATGTCGCTATTTCTTGGCTGACGCTGCCCAAAAATATCTCGCTCTCAGGCGTGAGCGGTAGTGTGTGGGCAGGCAAGATAGCGCAGGCGAATATCGATGGTCGCCAACTAGATAATTTGAGCTGGCAATTATTACCCGCGCAATTACTAAAAGGCCAAGCGGCGGCAGAAATCATCATAGGTAACCGCGCTTCAGCGGTAAATGGTAAGGCGTGGCTGGGTTATAGCGCGGCGGGCTTAGCCCTTAAAGATGTCAGAATCGAAGCGCCACTTAAATGGATAATAGGTAATACGCGTTTGCCGTTTCGCGCCGAAGCGCAGGGCGATATTACTGTGATGCTCGCAGGCTTTAAGCAAGGCACGCCTTGGTGCGAAGCGCTTGATGGCAAGGCCTTTGCCTCCGACTTACAAGTTAATAACCAGTTTGGCAAGTATCCATTAGGTGAGTTACAAGTGGCCATGAGTTGCACCGATGGCCAAGTGCAAGTAGCTATGGATGAAGCCACCAATGGCCTTGGGATCTCTGGGACTGCCGTTGTTGGTGACAAGATGCAACTAGTGCTAGATGCCAAGATACGTGAAACAGATACCATGCCAAGCGATCTTAAAAAAGCCTTGAGCTTCTTAGGCCGCAGCGATGATATGGGTTATTACCCGCTTAAATTTAATGGCCGCATTCCTGGGCTGTAATTTAATCATGTAGAGACTCTAGGCAAGGCTAACCCTTTGCCTAGAGGTCTTAAACCAAAATCAATATTTCATTCAAACCATTCAAACACTTATCGCAGACTCAGTATCTAGCCATTGGCGCTAAGTAGCGGTGGCAGTAATACCTGATAATCACTGATCGCCATAAAATCTGTCATCATTTGTGGCGCCTTGTGGGAGTCTGGATTAGTAATTCCGAGCTGAAAACCAATCCCCGCCGCCTTAGCTGCCGCTAAGATTCTGGGGCTGTCATCAATAAATAGGCAGCGCTCTGGCACCAAGTCAAACGCCTTAATGGCATATTGCCAAAACTCAGGACACTCTTTTGCAAAGCCAGTATTATGACTTGAAAGCTGACCCTCCAACTCTGTCCCTAAGCCGGTGTGGGCTAATTTGAGCGCTAAGTTATCTGGATGCGCGTTAGTGAGTAAGATTCGGCGTTTATTGGTCTGCTTTAAGGCTATTAAAAAAGGTAAGCTGTCTTGGCGCCATTGAATTTTTGCTGCGGCTTCATGATGCAGGGCTAAAATATCTAAGCCTAAAGCATTGCTCCAATAATCTAGGCAATACCAATCTAATGTTCCAGCCACTTGCTGGTAAGCGTTATCAACTAAGGCATGGGCTGCAGTTAGCGATATTTGATGTTTAGCGCTTAGGGCTTGCGGTACTAATTGCTGCCAAATGCAGTTGTCATAGTGCAGGTCAAGCAAGGTACCATCCATGTCTAATAACACAGTATCAATTTGTTGCCATGGAAACATAGGTGTCCTTTGTGATGATCTAGATATTTTCAGTTGTGCAATAGCAGCAGCATAGTAAGATTAGCTAGCAAAAGATAACTCAATTTACCCAGCTCATTAGAGGACGCTATGAGTTCAAGGCAAAAGCCAGAAATTCTCCATAGGCAAGTCGTTGCTCATAGTCGTTTGTTTAAGATTGAGCAAATTCATCTTAAGTTCTCTAATCAAGTGGAGCGCGTGTATGAGCGCATGGCAGGTGGCAGCCGCGGCGCCGTAATGGTCGTTCCCATATTAGGTGATGAGCTGTTACTGGGGCGAGAATATGCAGCTGGCACAGATAATTATGAGCTAGGCTTCCCTAAGGGCTTAATTGACCCTGGTGAAGATGCTATTACTGCTGCCAATCGTGAGTTGCAAGAAGAAATAGGTTATCAAGCAGGGCGCTTAACCTTGCTAAAAGAGCTATCCCTCGCGCCCGGTTATTTTTCCAGTAAGATGCAGATTTTTTTGGCGCAAGACTTAAGCCCAAGCAAGTTAGAAGGCGATGAGCCTGAGCCCATTGAAATAGAAACTTGCCCATTGGCGCAGTGGGAGCAGCTGTTAGACAATCCCGACTTTACCGAATCCAGAAGCGTGAGCGCCTTATTTTTAGCGCTTAAGCATCTTAACCATGAGTCTTAATACTCAAGTAGATTAACCCGTCCTATTTTGTGTGAGGTTAAGCGGTTTTGCATTGGCCCTTAACCACTGGAGTAAGCATGCAACCAGAACAATGGCTTGAAGCCGTGATTGAGATAGCCAGTGATGCGGCATCAACAATCAAAGCTATCTATCTTGATGGCTGTTTTGAGCAACAAACTAAACTGGATAACACGCCAGTGACCTCGGCAGACCTTGCTGCGCATCAGTTAATTACCACTCGCCTTAAGGCGTTAACGCCTGATATTCCAGTGATTTCTGAAGAAGACAGTCATCTTCCGCTATCAATGCGTGAACACTGGCCGCGTTACTGGCTGGTGGACCCATTAGATGGCACTGGCGAGTTTATTGCTGGCAGTGGTGATTTCTCGGTGATCATTGCTTTGGTTGAACATAACCGCCCGATCATGGGGGTAGTGTATGTGCCTATGACTGATGTGTGTTACTACGCCATTGCTGGCCTTGGCGCTTATAAGCGCGCCGCCAATCAAGAAATCCGCATTCAAACTCGCACCCTAGCGCAAGGCCAAAAGAGCAATATGTGCTTGGCCGTGAGTCGCCGCCAAGATCCGCAGTCAGTGCTTAAGTTATTTTCTAACCCTAATCATTGTGAGTTAGTCGTCATGGGCGGCGCCGCCCTTAAAGCTTGCTTAGTGGCTGAAGGGCGCGCCGATTGTTATGTACGAGTTGGTCCCACAGGTGAGTGGGATACAGGTGCGGCGCAAATTATTGTTGAAGAAGCGGGTGGCCAAATCATGGATATCAGCTTGTCACCCTTGAGTTACAACGAAAGAGAAACCATGGAAAACCCTAATTTCATCGTAGTAGGCATGCCGTCTTTACCTTGGGATGAAATATTGCAGGAGCAATAAGTGACGAATATTTTTTTACCTGTGGCCGAAAAATCGGATCTCGCAGCAATTTTTGCGCTAGAGCAGCAAGTGTTTGGCCATCATTCTTATCCTGACTTTTTCTTTCGCCAAGTGTTTGATTGCTGGCATGATGGCCTAGTGCTGGCAAAAGATGAGCAGGCTAACTTAGTCGGTTATCAATTAGCGGTGAGGGCATCGGATCCTAAAGATTATTGGATTTTATCCTTAGCCGTCGCCACCTCTTATCAAGGCCGCGGCATAGGTAAGCAACTAATTAATGCGGGTATTGCTAAGGCGCCTGCTGGAGTTGAGCGCATCTTATTAACTGTGTCACCCACTAACCCCGCGCGCCACATGTACGCTGCCCAAGGGTTTGTGGAAATAGCCTTTGAGGAGGACTATTTTGGCCCAGAGCAGGCGCGATTAGTGATGGCGCTGACGCTCACTTAAGTCCTTATCATCACGCGTTAAAGGATACACGGATGTTTTTCAGTCGACGTTTTTTTCCCTATTTTGTCGTGCAGTGCCTTGGCGCCCTTAATGATAATGTCTTTAAAAATACCCTGTTGTTAATGGTGGCTTGGGCCAGCATTAACGACTTGCCAATGCCTATCGACGTCTTTGTGAATTTAGCGGCCGCCTTATTTATCCTGCCATTTTTGTTGTTTTCAGCCCATGCGGGCTATATCGCCGATGGCCATGATAAGGCGTGGCTGATCCGCTGGCTTAAAGCCATAGAACTAGTGCTTATGTTAGCTGGCGCTGTGGCGATTATGACCCACAGCTATGTGTGGATGCTGGTGTTACTGTTTTTGATGGGCACCCAATCGGCTTATTTTGGCCCAGTAAAATACGCCTTATTACCGCAATCACTGGCAAGTAGTGAATTAGTGCGCGGCAATGCTTGGGTGGAGGTCGGCACCTTTCTTGCGATTTTAGCTGGCACTATTGGCGCTGGGATCATGATGGCAAGCAATCATGCTGCTGTGTTAAGTGCATCCGCCGTCGCTGTCTTTGGCGCCATAGGTTGGTTAGCCAGTTTAGCCATAGCGCCTTTACCGCCATTAGCGGCGGCAAGTGCTAACAGTCATCAAGGCTATTGGCGCTTATTACAAAGCGTTAAAGCGCAAAGCAATATCTTTACGGCAGTGCTTGGCATTAGCTGGTTTTGGTTTGTGGGCGCCATTTATCTTACTCAGTTTCCGAATTTCACCCGCTTATTTTTACATGCCAATCCTGGGGTGGTGTCATTACTGTTAGCGCTATTTTCCATTGGCATAGCTAGTGGCTCATTTATGTGCGTCAAGCTTGCTAAAGGGCAGATTGAATTAGGTTTATTGCCAATTGGCCTTTTGGGCTTAGCTGTATTCGGGCTGGATTTAGTCTGGGCAGTGCAGGGCGTAACCCCACTCGCTAATGGCGAGTTGTATGTTGCGAGCTACTTTATTCAAAGCAGCAGTCACTGGCGCTTAATGGTGGATTTATTCATGGTGGGGCTGAGTGGCGGCATTTATATTGTGCCGCTGTATAGCTTCATTCAAGCGGAGGCGCGGCCATCGGAGCGCGCGCAAGTGATAGCAGCGAATAATATTTTGAATGCCATCTTTATGATTGCCTCGGCCTTAGTAGCGATTGTGTTGCTGCAAGTGCTGGAACTTAGCATTGTGCAACTGTTTGCTATTACTGCGCTGCTTAATCTGCCAGTGATTTATTTACTGTGTTTAACTAAGCCCAAGTTTAAACGGGCGGCGCTGAGATATTTACGCGGAAGTAATCGCTAGATAAGTGCAAACAGCGGCAAAAATAACGCCCTCAGATGAGGGCGTTAGTGTTTATTTGGCTTGTTCATCGAGCCACTGATGCATATCCGCATGGCTGCCTTTGAATTTAACTCGCGGCGCCTTTTCTTGCAGCTGATATTGATACATAGGGTCGTAATAGATATCGAGCAGTAAGGAAATCCAGGCTAAATGCCCAGAGGTATCATTGCGTGACAGCTGTAAATCTAAGGCGCTAGCAATAATCTGCTGGAACTCAGCATATTGCTTGCCGCCTAAGCGCTTTTTAATGCCAGTAATACTTTGCTCAAGATAGGCGCTAAAGGCGATAAAGCCTTGCTCTTCACCTAAACGCTCAACGTAACCTTGGTGCATGATATGCACGTAGTCATTAAGTAAGCGTTGTAAGCGCGCATCCTGACATTCTTCCAGCACTAATACATCGGCTTGCTGCATCTTTTCATAAAAGCTTTGTGGGATAGCCGAGCGGCCAATCAAAAAGCTTTCATCTTCCAGTAAGAGTGATGAGCAAGCGCGCTGTTGATGCTTTAATAGCGCCACAGCTAAGTTGTTCTCAAAATTAATCTGAGTTGGCTGCGGTTCATGCTTCTTACCGAAGCTTGAACCTCTGTGATTAGCTATGCCTTCAAGATCAACCGCTTCTTGGCGCTGCAGTAAAAAATCTGTCTTACCTGAACCTGTAATGCCGCTTAATATCTGCATAGACTGCTGTGGCACACTATCGATGACACCAATCAAATATTGGCGCATGGCCTTATAGCCACCTTCAACATAAGCAACATCCACCCCAGCATCTTTTATCCACTGCTGAGTAATGCGTGAGCGTTGGCCGCCACGAAAACAGTTGATGTAGGCATTGGGATTGGCCTTGATAAAATCCAGCCACGCATCAACGCGCTGCTGCTTGAGCTTGCCTCTGACCAGTTCATGGCCGAGAGCGAGCGCAGCCTCCGGGCCTTGTTCTTTATAGCAAGTACCGACTTTATGGCGCTCGCCATCGCTCATCAAGACTAAATTGACTGAGCTTGGGAATGCGCCTTTGATGAATTCAATCGGAGCCCGAGTATCAATCAGCGGTCGGTCCTCGAGGAAAATATCCCGGTACTGACTCGCTGGAATGACTTGACTCATTATTTGAGCTCCACAGTCGTGGTCGCGCTGTCTGCTGGCAGTAAGCTGCCGATACAGATAGGAGCAATGCCTTCTGCGGTCAGTAAGTTAATCAGTTCAGCTTCGCCTTCTGCTGAGACTGCTACTAACAAGCCGCCACTGGTTTGTGGATCGCACAGCAGTGCTTTTTGCTGCTCAGTCAGGCTTGGTAAATGCTCACCATAGCTATCAAAGTTGCGATGGGTGCCACCAGGAATGCAGCCAAGATCCAAATAATGTTGGGTCTTAGTCAGCAAAGGCAATGCCGCCATATCAATTTGCGCGCTAACATTGGCGCCGTGACACATTTCTAGTAAGTGACCCGCAAGACCAAAGCCAGTGACATCTGTCATGGCATTTACGCTGCTGATTTTAGCTATCTTGGCGCCAACCTTGTTTAACTGGCACATAGCTTCTGGCGCTATATGTAAGTCTTCATCGGCCAATTTCTTTTGCTTCTGCGCTGTGGTTAAAATGCCCACACCAATCGGCTTAGTCAGATATAAGCGATCGCCCGCTTGCGCGGTATTGTTTTGCTTTAATTCAGTTAATGGGATTTGACCAGTAACCGCTAAACCAAAAATAGGCTCAGGAGCATCAATGCTGTGGCCACCGGCAAGAACAATACCCGCATCGGCGCAGGCTTGACGTCCGCCATCAACAACTTGCTGGGCAACTTCCGCGCTGAGCTTATTCACTGGCCAACCTAAAATCGCAATCGCCATGATAGGTGTGCCACCCATGGCATAAATATCACTGATGGCGTTAGTGGCAGCAATGCGGCCGAAGGTAAAAGGGTCATCGACAATCGGCATGAAGAAGTCGGTAGTGCTGATAATGCCGGTTTCATCATTTAAACGATAAACTGCGGCATCATCACGACTTTGATTACCAACTAACAAGTTAGGATCTTTAAATTCAGGGAGTTGCGAGCCTAAAATGGTGCTCAGAACTTTAGGAGAGATTTTGCAACCGCAACCAGCTCCATGGCTATATTCGGTTAATTTGATATTACTTGCCATTGCAGACACCTGTAAGCGGAATATTATGTCGAACATAATAGCCAGATATAGGCGTCATGCAACTTAGGCTTGTAAATAAGCGGCCTAGCACAAGGTCTGTGGTTAGAAAGGAAGCTCCCGCGTCACCCGCTGCCAATGCTTAAATTTATGCGTCAAATTAATCCGCAGTTCGGCAACCTCTTGCTTTAAATCGCAATAGCTGAGGGTTTGCCGTTTAGCGTCCAGCAAGGCTTTCTTTGCTTGGTAGTATGCGATAAGTGCTTGTTTTATATCTTCATACTCATTATCAAGCTTGCTCATCCACACTTCGCCATTCGGCAATTTGGCTAGCTGAGTTTGCGCCTGCTTCAGCTGCATTTCTAACTTGGCGGTTTCAATGCGCTCTTGCGGTACTTGGCGCAGATCTTTAGCCAGACCACAATATGAAAATAGCTTAATCAACCACTTAGTGGGATCGTACTGCCACCAGTGAATGCCATTGCGATAATCATATTCAAAGATGTGATGAAAATTATGGTAACCCTCGCCATAAGTTAACAGCGCGATTAAACCATTATCCCGCGCGGTATTTTTATCTGTATATGGCTGTTTGCCCCAAATGTGGGCCAGCGAGTTAATGAAGAAGGTGCAGTGGTGCACTACCACTAAACGTAAGAAACCAGCCATGAGCAACATAGAGAGCATGTCGCCATTGAGCCAGCCCAAGAACAAAGGCAGGCCAAGGTTCATCACCAATAACAGGCTGACATAATGCTTATGTTGCCACATGACTATCGCATCATTTTGCAAGTCTTTGACGTTGCTGTAGTCATGATAACGCTGGTGTTGGTATTCCCGTAGCATCCAACCTATGTGGCTGTACCAAAAGCCCATTTTGGCGGAATAGGGGTCTCTATCATTATTATCGACATGCTTATGATGAATGCGATGATCGCTGCACCAATGTAATGCACTGTTTTGTAAGGCCAGCGCCCCGCCGAGAGCGTAAATCACGCGGATGACTGGGTGAACTTTATAAGTCTTGTGGGACCAGAGTCTGTGATAGCCCGCAGTAATAGATAAACCACTGAAAAATGCCAGCACGATAAATGCCAGCCATTCCATACCATCGAAGCCATGGATGATGGCACGCCAAGGAACGAAAATAAAGGCAATGGCGAAAGTGATTGAGAAGATTAGAACATTGGTCCAAATAATCGGGGGTTTGCGCATCAAGGCTTCCATGTTAAATGAGCGTACATCTGTAAGCTAATTTAGCCTTTGTTCGATTTTCGGTCAAGACTGAGGGCTGTGTTTACTCAATAAAAACGGTATCATTCGCTAAATCAATCTCAATATGGAAGACAGCATGGGGATCCGCGCGCAGCAAAAAGAGAAGACACGGCGAGCATTAGTGGATGCCGCATTTAATCAATTAAGTGCGGAGCGGAGTTTTTCTAGCTTGAGTTTGCGTGAAGTCGCTCGTGAGGCCAATATTGCGCCCACTTCTTTCTATCGCCACTTTAAAGACATGAATGAATTAGGTCTGACCATGGTGGATGAGGGCGGCTTAACCTTGCGCCAGATGATGCGCAAAGGGCGCCAGCGCGCTGAAGCGGGTGGCAGTGTTATCCGAATTTCAGTGGAAACCTTTATGGAAGTGCTGGATTCTAACCCTAACGTGTTTCGTATTTTGCTGCATGAACGCTCAGGCACTTCGGCAGCTTTTAGAGCCGCGGTAGCCCGCGAAATCGAGCACTTTATTTCTGAACTGACGCATTATATTGAAGCGTCCACTGGTCGTTCTCCTGATTTAGCCCGCGCTCAAGCGGAAGCTTTAGTGACGCTGGTGTTTAATGCTGGCGCTGCGGCCTTAGATATGAAGCGAGTCGAGCGTAAAATCTTGGCCGAGCAATTGGTGATGCAACTGCGTATGGTCGCCAAAGGCGCCGAAATGCTGCAGCTTAGAATTACAGGTACTGCTGTATAAAAGGAGCCGTAGGGCTCCTTTTTATGGTGTTTTAATGTTTACGCTAGTTTCGATTAGGCAGATTTGCGCACCAATAACACGCCACATTCTTTATGGTGGGTATATGGGAACTGATCGAACAGGGCAAACTGTTTAACGTCATGGGTTTGGGTCAGCACTTTCAGGTTATCTTTTAAGGTGTCTGGATTGCATGAAATATACAAAATGCGCTCATACCCTTGCACTAATGCTACCGTATCTGGATCTAGGCCCGCCCGTGGGGGGTCAACAAATATGGTGTTGCACTGATAACTCTTAAGATCGATATCCTTTAAGCGCGTGAATTGACGGCCGTGATTCATAGCTTCGCTAAAATCTTCAGCCGACATACGGATAATTTGCAGGTTATCTATGTTGTTGATGGCGATATTGTACTGCGCTGAATCCACAGACGGTTTAGCAAGCTCAGTGGCTAATACCCGATTAAAGTTTGGGGCTAATGCGATTGAGAAGTTACCGTTACCGCAATACAGCTCTAATAAATCGCCTTGGCTATCTTGAGTCACATCAATTGCCCACTCCAACATGTGCACTGATACGCCAGCGTTAGGTTGAGTAAAGCTATTCTCGATTTGCTTGTACTTTAATACCTTGCCTTTGACTTCTATGGCTTCAACCACAAAATCTTTATCTAAAGTGATTTTCTGTTTGCGGGCACGGCCAATCAAGTTGACGTTAAATTGCTGCCCTAATCTGGCTTTTAGGGCTTCAGCCTCTTGCTGCCATTCGCTATCAAGCTGGCGATGATAAAGCAGAGATACCAAAATTTCGCCGCTAACCGTGGAAAGGAAATCCACTTGAAAGAGCTTATGACGTAAAGCTTTATTCGGGCGTAATTCAGCCATCAGCGCCAACATCATGTCATTAATCAGCTTGCTGGCGGGTAAGAACTGATCGCATCTTACTTTTTGCTGGGTTTCGTTATCAAACATGTAGTAATACAGGTCTTCACCTTCATGCCATACGCGAAACTCGGCGCGCATACGGTAATGAGCCGGTGCAGAAGCAAATGCTTGGATCTGTGGTGGTGAGAATTCTGCGAAATCAGCCGACAGCTGCTTAATTTTATCATCGAGTTGTGTTTGGTAGCTGGCTGGATCGAGCGCGGCAAAATTCATAAGGTGGTACCATAGACATAATATTGGGGCGCAAATAGTATACTAGCTGACGAACTTGTCCAGTATCGGCTTTTGCGCTTTATGGATTGCTGTGGGAAAATCACCGTCTTGTGCAAATATCTGGAACCTACTTTGTCTCAACCTATTTTAGTGTTCGACTCCGGTATTGGTGGCTTATCGGTACTTGCTGAAATTCAGCGATTACTCCCAAGCGAGAACTATCTCTATGTATTTGATAATGCCCGCCTGCCTTATGGTGAATTGGCAGAACAAGTACTTATCGATGGCTGCGTTGCTTTGATTTGCGAACAAGTAGCAAGAACTAACGCCAAATTAGTGGTGGTGGCTTGCAACACGGCAAGCACCTTAGTGTTACCGCCGCTGAGACAAAAACTATCTATTCCCGTGGTTGGTGTAGTTCCTGCCATTAAGCCCGCAGCCAAACTTACGGTTAATGGCCGCATTGGTTTATTGGCAACGCCTGGAACCATTAAGCGCGCTTATACTCGGCAATTGATTGAGCAATTTGCTCCGCACTGTCAAGTTAGCTTATATGCCTCATCTGAATTAGTGATGATGGGGGAGGCTAAGCTTGCTGGGATTCCTGTGGATCATAAGCAACTAGCAACTATCCTAGCGCCAATGCTTAACGATGATATTGATACCTTAGTCTTGGGGTGCACCCATTTTCCACTCTTGAGCGATGAAATCTCTAGTGTGCTAGGTGATAAAGTACAGCTATTGGATTCTGGAGCGGCAATTGCGAGGCGGGTAGTGAGTTTGCTTGAGCAAACAGACAATAAGCTTAAGATAAATCAACAAGCAGAACTGGTTGGCATATATACAAGCATGCAAATCAGTTCTGGCTTGCTGCACGGTTTACAGCGTAAAGGCTTTAGTCGAGTGACTGCTTATGACGCCATCTCAGCTTTTTCAGCTTCCGAATCTTGAGTTTTCGCTTCTCTCACTTTAATGGTGCGTTCTTGGAATAACGCATCATTTAAAGTTTTCATTGCAGACTTAGCGCCCTTATCTGACATCTCAACGAAGCCAAAGCCTTTACGGCGACCCGTCTTACGATCTCTTACCAAACGCACACTGATAACCGGGCCGTGCTGGCTAAATAATTCTTCAACCTCAGACTCGCGTACTTTATAAGGCAGGTTGCCTATATAAAGAGTCATAGTTGGACCGCTATAGCTTTCGTTAGAAGACGCTTGTGAGGCAGAATTAATATTGTAAATAATAGCAACTAGAATAACGCCAAGAATGTAGGCCATTGCTGGATGAATTGCTGGCAGGAATTGATAAAAAACAACTGCACCTATTACTGCGACGATAACAGTCAGAAGTAATGACTTAGACATAGAAAAATCTCTGATTAAGTGAAAGAGAAATAAAAATTCTGTTAATAACCTGCCTATCTTAATAAAATGTATGAAATTAAACCAGAGCATTGGTGTTTTTTCAGGCATTATTGCCAAATATGTCGATATCAGCCCATTTGGCGTCTATGTTTGCCCTCATGCTCCATCCTAACAAAGTCAAAAACGTCCATTTTTGCTGGCTAATTAAACAGGTTGCTGAAAACGTGAGCGCTTGATTAGCCTTTGCGTAAATAAGGGTTGCGCTTAACGCTCGCTTCTCTATAATCTGCAACCACTGACACGGCAGACTTGATAAAACAAGTTGTAAGCGTCAGTCAAGTGTTGAGTTCGATAGTAATTCAAAGCTTGGGAGTCAACGAGTTAGCGAGTTTTTCATTCGTGAAAAACATCAAAAAACACTTGACGCTGAAATAAGGGTGTGTAGAATACTCAGCCCTGACCAGTGAGAAATCACGGTCACGTTCTTTAACAATTTATCAGACAATCTATGTGGACATTCACAGTAGTTGATAAATCGACAACGATTTAACACGTCTCGCAAGAGACATCAACGAACGAAGTCCGCATAACATGCAAATTTGATGATTTATCATCGAATCGACAGGATTCATTGAGCAGGACTTTCGGGTCCGAACAAAACTTTAATTGAAGAGTTTGATCATGGCTCAGATTGAACGCTGGCGGCAGGCCTAACACATGCAAGTCGAGCGGCAGCGGGAAGTAACTTGTTACTTTGCCGGCGAGCGGCGGACGGGTGAGTAATGCCTGGGAATTTGCCCATTGGTGGGGGATAACAGTTGGAAACGACTGCTAATACCGCATACGCCCTACGGGGGAAAGCAGGGGAGCCTTCGGGTCCTTGCGCTGATGGATAAGCCCAGGTGGGATTAGCTAGTAGGTGAGGTAAAGGCTCACCTAGGCGACGATCCCTAGCTGTTCTGAGAGGATGATCAGCCACACTGGGACTGAGACACGGCCCAGACTCCTACGGGAGGCAGCAGTGGGGAATATTGCACAATGGGGGAAACCCTGATGCAGCCATGCCGCGTGTGTGAAGAAGGCCTTCGGGTTGTAAAGCACTTTCAGTAGGGAGGAAAGGTTGACGGTTAATACCCGTTAGCTGTGACGTTACCTACAGAAGAAGGACCGGCTAACTCCGTGCCAGCAGCCGCGGTAATACGGAGGGTCCGAGCGTTAATCGGAATTACTGGGCGTAAAGCGTGCGCAGGCGGTTTGTTAAGCGAGATGTGAAAGCCCCGGGCTCAACCTGGGAATTGCATTTTGAACTGGCAAACTAGAGTCTTGTAGAGGGGGTAGAATTTCAGGTGTAGCGGTGAAATGCGTAGAGATCTGAAGGAATACCGGTGGCGAAGGCGGCCCCCTGGACAAAGACTGACGCTCATGCACGAAAGCGTGGGGAGCAAACAGGATTAGATACCCTGGTAGTCCACGCCGTAAACGATGTCTACTCGGAGTTTGGTGTCTTGAACACTGGGCTCTCAAGCTAACGCATTAAGTAGACCGCCTGGGGAGTACGGCCGCAAGGTTAAAACTCAAATGAATTGACGGGGGCCCGCACAAGCGGTGGAGCATGTGGTTTAATTCGATGCAACGCGAAGAACCTTACCTACTCTTGACATCCAGAGAATTCGCTAGAGATAGCTTAGTGCCTTCGGGAACTCTGAGACAGGTGCTGCATGGCTGTCGTCAGCTCGTGTTGTGAAATGTTGGGTTAAGTCCCGCAACGAGCGCAACCCTTATCCTTATTTGCCAGCACGTAATGGTGGGAACTCTAGGGAGACTGCCGGTGATAAACCGGAGGAAGGTGGGGACGACGTCAAGTCATCATGGCCCTTACGAGTAGGGCTACACACGTGCTACAATGGTCGGTACAGAGGGTTGCAAAGCCGCGAGGTGGAGCTAATCTCACAAAGCCGATCGTAGTCCGGATTGGAGTCTGCAACTCGACTCCATGAAGTCGGAATCGCTAGTAATCGTGGATCAGAATGCCACGGTGAATACGTTCCCGGGCCTTGTACACACCGCCCGTCACACCATGGGAGTGGGCTGCACCAGAAGTAGATAGCTTAACCCTTCGGGGAGGGCGTTTACCACGGTGTGGTTCATGACTGGGGTGAAGTCGTAACAAGGTAGCCCTAGGGGAACCTGGGGCTGGATCACCTCCTTACCTATGCGATTTACGGTTACTGTTGAGTGTTCACATAGATTGTCTGATAGAAGATAGAGAATATTGCGAGACCAAAGCATGGGTCTGTAGCTCAGCTGGTTAGAGCGCACCCCTGATAAGGGTGAGGTCGGTGGTTCAAGTCCACTCTGACCCACCAAATTGTTTTGTTATCAAACCGATTTGGCGGATGTTTTAGGTTTCAATATGTTTTCGACTGCTGCAATGGGGCTATAGCTCAGCTGGGAGAGCGCCTGCCTTGCACGCAGGAGGTCTGCGGTTCGATCCCGCATAGCTCCACCATTTCTCTGATTAGAAATGGACACCATTGCAGATTTTGGAATAGAAATGCCAAAGATAATGTAAAATTTATCTTTGGCTTTTTTAAGCCTAATTTCAACCAAGTCGTTGAAATATGTTCTTTAAAAATTTGGAAAGCTGATAGTAGAACTTAGTGCGCGAGCATTAGGTGATACAAAATTGAGTTCTCAAAATACTTTAATCAAGTGTTTTGGATATTCTTTAACTTCAGAAATGAAGTAAATCAAGGCGTTCTTTTGCGAAAGCAAGAGACAGTAAAAACCAGCTAGTTGCAATACGCTCAAGTGAAACTCATTTGGGTTGTATGGTTAAGTGACTAAGCGTATACGGTGGATGCCTTGGCAGTCAGAGGCGATGAAGGACGTAGTAACTTGCGAAAAGCGTTGGCGAGCTAGTAACAAGCATTTGAGCTAACGATGTCCGAATGGGGAAACCCGGCCACATAAGTGGTCATCATACAGTGAATACATAGCTGTATGAGGCGAACCTGGGGAACTGAAACATCTAAGTACCCAGAGGAAAAGAAATCAACCGAGATTCCCTAAGTAGCGGCGAGCGAACGGGGATTAGCCCTTAAGTCTAGGGGGTGTTAGTGGAATGGTCTGGAAAGTCCAACGGTACAGGGTGATAGTCCCGTACATGAAAACTAACCTTAGATGAAAACGAGTAAGGCGGCACACGTGATATGTTGTCTGAACATGGGGGACCATCCTCCAAGGCTAAATACTCCTGACTGACCGATAGTGAACCAGTACCGTGAGGGAAAGGCGAAAAGAACCCCTGTGAGGGGAGTGAAATAGAACCTGAAACCGTATACGTACAAGCAGTGGGAGCGGTTCTTGAGACCGTGACTGCGTACCTTTTGTATAATGGGTCAGCGACTTACATTTAGTAGCGAGGTTAAGCGAATAGCGGAGCCGTAGGGAAACCGAGTGTTAACTGCGCGTTTAGTTGCTAGGTGTAGACCCGAAACCCGGTGATCTAGCCATGGGCAGGTTGAAGGTTGAGTAACATCAACTGGAGGACCGAACCGACTAATGTTGAAAAATTAGCGGATGACTTGTGGCTGGGGGTGAAAGGCCAATCAAACCGGGAGATATCTGGTTCTCCTCGAAAGCTATTTAGGTAGCGCCTCGCACGAATACCATTGGGGGTAGAGCACTGTTAAGGCTAGGGGGTCATCCCGACTTACCAACCCTTTGCAAACTCCGAATACCAATGAGTACTATGCGGGAGACAGACAGCGGGTGCTAACGTCCGTTGTCAAAAGGGAAACAACCCAGACCGTCAGCTAAGGTCCCAAAGTACTAGCTAAGTGGGAAACGATGTGGGAAGGCTTAGACAGCTAGGATGTTGGCTTAGAAGCAGCCATCATTTAAAGAAAGCGTAATAGCTCACTAGTCGAGTCGGCCTGCGCGGAAGATGTAACGGGGCTAAGCTAGTCACCGAAGCTACGGGTGCATTTCATTAGAGATGCGCGGTAGAGGAGCGTTCTGTAAGCCGTTGAAGGTGAAGGGGTAACCCACGCTGGAGGTATCAGAAGTGCGAATGCTGACATGAGTAACGATAAAGGGGGTGAAAAACCCCCTCGCCGGAAGACCAAGGGTTCCTGTCCAACGTTAATCGGGGCAGGGTGAGTCGACCCCTAAGGCGAGGCCGAAAGGCGTAGTCGATGGGAAACGGGTTAAT
The DNA here is from genome assembly GCF_006494715.1 of Shewanella sp. SNU WT4. Taxonomy (NCBI): domain Bacteria; kingdom Pseudomonadati; phylum Pseudomonadota; class Gammaproteobacteria; order Alteromonadales; family Shewanellaceae; genus Shewanella; species Shewanella sp. SNU WT4. The sequence continues at coordinate 166,129 of NZ_CP041151.1, read as the reverse complement.
ATTCCCGTACTTGTGCTAACTGCGATGGAGAGACGGAGAAGGCTAGGCTAGCGCGGCGTTGGTAGTCCGCGTTTAAGGTAGTAGGCGGTATTCTTAGGCAAATCCGGGAATACTTACGCTGAGAGCTGATGACGAGGTCCTAAGGGACTGAAGTAGTTGATGCCATGCTTCCAGGAAAATCTTCTAAGCTTCAGGTTAGCAGGAATCGTACCCCAAACCGACACAGGTGGTCGGGTAGAGAATACCAAGGCGCTTGAGAGAACTCGGCTGAAGGAACTAGGCAAAATGGTACCGTAACTTCGGGAGAAGGTACGCTCCTGCCGGTGATGAGACTTGCTCTCTAAGCTAGCGGGAGTCGCAGATACCAGGTGGCTGCAACTGTTTATCAAAAACACAGCACTGTGCAAAATCGCAAGATGAAGTATACGGTGTGACGCCTGCCCGGTGCCGGAAGGTTAATTGATTGGGTTATCTTCGGAGAAGCTCATGATCGAAGCCCCGGTAAACGGCGGCCGTAACTATAACGGTCCTAAGGTAGCGAAATTCCTTGTCGGGTAAGTTCCGACCTGCACGAATGGCGTAATGATGGCCACGCTGTCTCCAGCCGAGACTCAGTGAAGTTGAAATTGCGGTGAAGATGCCGTATACCCGCGGCTAGACGGAAAGACCCCGTGAACCTTTACTATAGCTTGGCACTGAACATTGAACCTACATGTGTAGGATAGGTGGGAGACTTTGAAGCATGAACGCTAGTTTGTGTGGAGTCGTCCTTGAAATACCACCCTTGTAGTTTTGATGTTCTAACCTAGGTCCCTTATCGGGATTAGGGACAGTGCCTGGTGGGTAGTTTGACTGGGGCGGTCTCCTCCCAAAGAGTAACGGAGGAGCACGAAGGTTGGCTAAGTACGGTCGGACATCGTACGGTTAGTGCAATGGCATAAGCCAGCTTAACTGCGAGACAGACACGTCGAGCAGGTACGAAAGTAGGTCATAGTGATCCGGTGGTTCTGAATGGAAGGGCCATCGCTCAACGGATAAAAGGTACTCCGGGGATAACAGGCTGATACCGCCCAAGAGTTCATATCGACGGCGGTGTTTGGCACCTCGATGTCGGCTCATCACATCCTGGGGCTGAAGTCGGTCCCAAGGGTATGGCTGTTCGCCATTTAAAGTGGTACGCGAGCTGGGTTCAGAACGTCGTGAGACAGTTCGGTCCCTATCTGCCGTGGGCGTTGGATGATTGAGGGGAGCTGCTCCTAGTACGAGAGGACCGGAGTGGACGAACCGCTGGTGTTCGGGTTGTCATGCCAATGGCATTGCCCGGTAGCTACGTTCGGAATCGATAACCGCTGAAAGCATCTAAGCGGGAAGCGAGCCCCAAGATGAGTCATCCCTAGGACTATAAGTCCTCTGAAGGGCCGTCCGAGACTAGGACGTTGATAGGCAAGGTGTGTAAGCGTTGTGAGGCGTTGAGCTAACTTGTACTAATGACCCGAGAGGCTTAACCATACAACCCAGATGGGTTTTACTGAACAAGCCTGAAAGAATCGAAAAATACTTGATTGAAGATTGAGTACTCAATAGCAAAAAATCCCAGGTCGCTTAGCTCAGCTGGGAGAGCACCTCCCTTACAAGGAGGGGGTCACTGGTTCGAGCCCAGTAGCGACCACCATATTTTTTCACAGCTTTCCGAATTCCAAATTTGTCTGGAGACCATAGCACTGTGGCACCACCTGATCCCATTCCGAACTCAGAAGTGAAACGCAGTCGCGCCGATGGTAGTGTGGGGTTTCCCCATGCGAGAGTAGGTCATCTCCAGGCGCCTAATTTGCTTGCAAAAGCACGTCTCCTAACGCTGACACGTTAGCGACGCTAAAAGAATTTAGTGAGAAGCGCAAGCCACCACTAAAGGAGCGGTAGTTCAGTTGGTTAGAATACCGGCCTGTCACGCCGGGGGTCGCGGGTTCGAGTCCCGTCCGCTCCGCCAACATAAAGATGAAAGCCTCAGCAGAAATGCTGAGGCTTTTTTCGTTATACAATTTTTAATTTAAGCTATCTGATGCGCTTATCCGATATAGATATATGATCACATCTAACAACAATCCGCTAGTGCCTAGCGCTTTCATATTTCAGTATCCTCAGTAATGCCTCGCTATTCCTAAACACAATGATCACGCGTTTGGCTGTATAAGTAGTTCTATTACTTATTTAATCTACTTACGCTCATCGTCAGGGCTTAATACCTTGCTTAAGTGCTAGGGGTCACTTAAGTTATCTTTATCATGAGAGAAGGGATTAGCAATGAAATTAGAAATGATTTGCACGGGCGAAGAAGTGCTATCTGGGCAGATAGTCGATACTAATGCCGCATGGTTTGCCAATATTATGATGGATAACGGTATTGAGCTTACGCAGCGCGTAACCGTTGGCGACAGGCTCGAAGATTTAGTGCGGGTATTCATTGAAAGGAGCCATCATGCCGATGTTATTTTGGTTAATGGCGGGCTTGGCCCCACCAGTGATGATCTTTCATCGTTAGCTATGGCGCAGGCGATAGGTGAACCTTTGGTTGAAAATAGCCTATGGCGCGCTCGCATTGAAGCTTGGTTTAGTCAGCGCAGTTACCCCATGCCTGAAAGTAACCTCAAGCAAGCTATGCTGCCTAAGTCTGCCATTATGGTGGATAACCCAGTGGGTACCGCTTGCGGTTTTAGAGTAAAACTCAATCGCGCTTGGCTGTTTTTCACTCCTGGCGTGCCATTTGAATTTAAGCAGATGGTTAAAGAGCAGTTTATCCCCTTTGTTAAGTCTGAATTTGCCGCGATTGAATCCTCAAAAGTTATTAAATTACTGACCCTTGGCCGCGGTGAATCAAGCTTAGCCGATATACTCGAGCCGCTACCTTTGCCTGCGGGAGTCAGCATTGGTTATCGCTCATCCATGCCTTATATCGAAATTAAACTGTTTGCGCGCGGCGATGCGGCCATTAATACGCTAGATACTGTGGTGTTTTCAGTTAAGCAGTTACTCGGCGATGCCATAGTGTCTGACTGCGCGGCGATGTTAGCAGAAGAAGTGCATAACCATCTGATTGGTAACAGTAAAACCTTAGCGTTAGCTGAATCTTGCACTGGGGGTTTACTTGCTAGCCAGCTAGTCGCATTTGCAGGCAGTTCTGCTTATTTACACCATAGCTTAGTGACTTATAGCAATGAGTCTAAAGTCAAAGTCTTGGGTGTTAACTCGCAATTACTCGATGATTTTGGCGCAGTGTCATTAGAAACCGTCGCCGCTATGGCGCAAGGTGCACGCACTTTACTGGATAGTGATTATGCCTTGGCAACCAGTGGTATTGCAGGTCCCGATGGCGGCAGTGAGCTAAAACCCGTTGGCACAGTGGCGATAGCCCTAGCCTGTGGCGATGTGACTTATCAGCAAATGGTTAAGTTTCCCTCTCGCTCTCGTGACTTAGTGCGACAAATGGCCTGCGCTGTTGCTTATGACATGCTGCGCCGAGCACTCAAAGGCCAAGAAGTGCTAGTGACTTATCCGAGCATTCAAAGATTGGCGTGATAAAAAGAGAGGGCATGCAGCCCCCTTTCTTATTGGTTTTTAAATAGGTTAGTTAAAGACAAGCTATTTAAAGACAAACACTAATTTACCCGGCTTAACTTCAATCTTATCGACTAATTTTGCCGCCAAGGCTTGGTTATCATCTTGCTTATCCAAAACATACACAGGCTGAGTTTCTAAGAAACGACTGACAAAGCCCATGAGCTGAGGACCGATATCTTTAACGATTTTCTCAATATCTTTAGGCGTTGACTGCACATCCACTAAGCGTAAATTTCTTAAATAAATGCTGTGGTTATTGTTGTCATACCAAGGCTCGGCTTCAAAGCTGGCATTGAGCGTTGCCCTTAATGGCAGTAGTGGATTAGTGATGGCCACTTCGCTATTAGTGATAACTTTCATGGTATTAGGCGTTTCACCTAATATCACCGCCACTTTATTGAGCTTTATCTTAGTACCAATAAATTGATTACCTTGCTTCACCTCATAGTTCATTTCTTTATTTAAGTAATCAGTCAGTTCCCCTTGGCTGATACTGTAATTCGTGGCGCAGCCTGTGAGCGACGCACACATGAACACTAAGCTTGCCAGTAATAATTTACTCATCATCCTGTATTCCTCATACCTGCGGCAACGCCTGCTATGGTAAGCATTAAGGCGAGTTGCGCGCTTTCGCTGGTATTGCCATTACGGGTACGCGCCAGCAATTCAGCTTGCAGGAAGTTAAGTGGGTCAATATAGGGATTACGTAACTTAACCGATTCTTTGCTCCATGGTGTGTGTGCCATGAGTTCAGTTTCGCCGGTTAAGGTCAGAACCGCTTCTATGCCCAGTTGCAGACGTTCGCGCAAGGTATAACCTAAATGGTGTAATTCAGATTTCACTAAGCAAGCTTCGTAATAACGGGCTAAGTTAGGTTCGGCTTTGGCATACACCATTTCTAGCATAGATACACGAGTATTAAAGAATGGCCAGTGTTGCTCCATTTCTTTAAGTAACGCCATTTCACCGCGATCATAAGCTTGGCGCAGCGCTTCACCTGCGCCTAACCAAGCTGGCAGCATTAACCGGTTTTGCGACCAAGCAAAGATCCACGGAATGGCTCGCAGACTTTCAATGCCGCCATCGGTGCGCCGCTTAGCTGGGCGACTGCCCAGTGGCAATTGTCCCAACTCTACTTCTGGGGTTGCCGCGCGAAAATACGGTACAAAATCAGGCTCTTCTCTAACTATTTCGCGATAAGCTGTCACTGAGTCTGCTGCTATGCGCTCCATAGTATGGCGCCAATTAGCTTGCGGCTCAGGTGGTGGCAGTAGTGTCGCTTCCATCACCGCCGAGGTGTAAAGTGCTAAACTTTGCACCGCCAATTTGGGTAAACCAAATTTAAAGCGGATCATTTCCCCTTGCTCAGTCACGCGAATGCGACCATCCACAGAGCCTGGCGGCTGAGATAAAATCGCTTGATGAGCCGGTCCGCCCCCGCGGCCAATAGTACCGCCGCGGCCATGGAATAAAGTGAGGTTAACGCTATGCTGTCGGCAGACTTTCACTAGTTGTTCTTGGGCTTGGTATTGCGCCCAAGCCGCCGCCATTACGCCGGCATCTTTGGCAGAATCTGAATAGCCTATCATGACTTCTTGCATACCCTTGGTATAGCCGCGATACCAATCAATGGCGAGCAAACTATTGATGCAATGAGCTGCGTTATTTAAATCATCTAAGGTTTCAAATAATGGCACAACGCGCATAGGGTATTGGCAACCCGTCTCTTTTAGCAGCAGTAATACCGCTAACACGTCTGATGGCATACTTGCCATTGAAATGACATAAGAGCCTAAAGCGTGGTGCGATTGCGTGGCAATTAAACGGCAAGTATCTAAGACCTCAGCAACATCGGCGCTTGGCTGCCAACGGCTTGGAATTAGCGGGCGGCGATTGGTGAGCTCGCGCAGTAAAAATGCCTGCTTTTCGCTTTCATCCCAATGCTTGTAGTCACCCATGCCGAGATAACGTGTCAGTTCGGCAATGACATCGCTGTGGCGGTCGGCATCTTGGCGGATATCAAGGCGCAGCATATGCACGCCAAAACATGCCAAGCGTCTTAGCATATCAAGCAGTAAGCCATTGGCAATCAGGCTCATTTTGCAATCGCATAAGCTTTGATACAGCATTTTCAAGGGTTCGCGCAGATCATCGATATGCTCAATAATATCGCTAGTACTTAAGTTAGTTGGGCTGCCTTCAATACGCGCGTTTAAAAAATCTATGGTGTTACGTAACTTCTTACGCAATTCTCTTAAAACATCGCGATAGGGTTCTTTGCTGTTAGCCGTGTGCTGCTTAAGTGTGTCATTGGCCTCTTCCATGGAGAGTTCACCAATCAGCGCCACTATATCTTTTAAGTGCAACCGTGCCGCGGCGTGGCGGTTTCTATCTAACACTTCAGCCGTGACTTTAGCGGTAACAAATGGGTTGCCATCTCGATCGCCGCCCATCCAACTCGAAAATCTCACGGGCGCAAAATCACTCGGCAATTGTTGACCGGTGCGCACTTCTACTTGCTCGTTCAGTTGACGTAAGAAATCTGGCACTGCTTGCCATAGTGAGGCTTCGATAGTCGCTAAGCCCCAGCGCGCTTCATCCACAGGGGTTGGTCTTTGATGGCGAATTTCATTGGTATGCCAAATTTGCGCAATTAATTGGCGCAGACGTAAGGTTGAGCCTTGGCGCTCGCGCTCGCTCAATTGATTATTTTCAAGCTCAGCTAAGCAATCAATGATGGCGGAATATTTTTGGATTAAGGTGCGGCGCGATATTTCAGTGGGATGCGCTGTCATCACCAAATCAATATCTAAGGACTGCAAACACTTAAGCATTTGTACTTGATCTATGGGGCCATTGAGCATGCGCCCCAGCAGTTGATCAACCGGATCAGGAACACATACTAGCTCGTCGCAATTTCTACTAATGGTATGAAATTGCTCGGCAATATTGGCAAGATTTAAAAACTGATTAAATGCTTTAGCAAAAGGCACCAGCTCTTCATCGGGAAGATCGGTTAACAGTAGCAGCATTTGCTCACGGGCATCGGCATTGCCTTTGCGTGAGTCTTTAGCCAGCTGCCTAATTTGTTCTACTTTTTCTACAAAACCATCGCCCAGATGTTGAGCCATAGTATCGCCGAGTATTTGTCCCAGCATGCTGACATTGGATTTCAGCGAGGCGTACATGTCTGCCATGGTTGCTCCCAAAATGTATTCACGTGTGATCAGGTTTATTTGGTTGAATATCACTTAGCCTGATGGATGATGTTCTGACTATAACGGCTTGATTTCAACTGTACAGTAAATATTGCTACATGTACCTCACTTCAAACAGCAGTTATAAATCAATTCTTTAAACACAGTTTGCGCCTGATTTAACACTGACATTTCTATGTATTCGTTAGGTTGATGCGCCTGCTCGATACTGCCAGGGCCTAACACTAAGGTTTGGCATCCCAATAAGCTGATAAATGGCGCTTCGGTGGCATAGTTAACCACTTGTGGCTCTTGCCCACAGATTTTAGCGGCCGTTTGTGTCCAGCTGGCATTAAGATCGCCGCCAAAGGCTTCGTTGCCAGGATATAAGCTGAAAATATCCACAGCATTCGGGTAGCGCTGCTGAATAGGACTTAAATATTGCCGAATTAAGAGTTCAAGTTCTTGCAGTGGTATGCCAGGAATTGGGCGTAAATCAATATGCAGCTCGCAGCAACCACAGATGCGATTGGCCGCATCGCCGCCGTGAATATGGCCCAAATTTAGGGTCGGGTAAGGCACACTAAAGGCGGTTTGCTGATATTGAGTCGCCAAGGCTTGTTTGAGCTTTTGTAATTGGCTTATGACTTCATGCATGATTTCTATGGCATTTAGGCCTTTTTCTGGATCCGACGAATGGCCGCTGCGGCCAGTGACGCGAATGCCTTTGGCTAAATGCCCCTTATGCATATACACAGGTGTCATGCCGGTTGGCTCACCGATAATGGCAAACTCAGGGCAAAAATTATCTTGATTGGCGTATTGCTCAACAAATGCCTTAGCGCCATTCATAGTGGTTTCTTCATCGGCGCTGGCAAAAATGTAGAGCGGCTTATTAAGCTTATCTAAAGGCAACTCTTTTAACGCGGCCACACAAATGGCAAAAAAACCTTTCATATCGCAGCTGCCTAAACCGTACCAACGGTTATCGCGCTCAGTTAACTGAAAAGGGTCTTGCTGCCAATGACCCTCATCCACAGGCACAGTATCTGAATGTCCTGCCAGCAGTAAGCCGCCATGGGTCACACCATTCCTTGGCAATAAGCTTGCTAATAAGTTGTATTTACCGCGGCTATCTTTGACGGCTTGCATTTGGCAATGAAAGCCTAAGTCGGTTAACCAGCCTTGAATCAGCTGAATGACCTCTAAATTGGAATGATCGCCATCGGCGGTAATAGCGCTAATGGAATTGGATTTAATCAGTTGGCTAAAGCAAGTTTTCAGTTCTGGCAACGACATTCATCACTCCGCATAAAATAAGTATTCATTATTGTTGCATAATTAATTGTTCGTGTTAATCTGTCAATCAGTTCAGATAATTTAATAATGTAAGGATATATGGTGGCTCACTTGTTTATGCATCACATTGATTGTCTTCCATTTACATTCAGTCCATCTATCTCCTCACGACGATAATCTGGCGTTTGTTGGCATCCGCCACAGGCGTAACCGCTGCCCTACATTTTTCAATTAATCAATAATAGTAAAGAACTCAACAATGAAAAAAATAGCCATTATTGGTGCCAGTGGATACACAGGCGCACAACTCACAGAATTAATAACTAAAGAATCTGAGTTTGCGATTTATGGACTCTATGTGTCAGCCAATAGTGCTGATTTAGGTCAATCATTAGCCAGCCTATATCCTAATTGGCCACACTTAAGCCAGTGTTTGCAAGGACTTAATGAGTCTAGTCAGCAAGATATTGCCAACAATGCCGATGCGGTGGCGTTAGCGCTCGATCATCATGTCAGCATGGAGTTGGCCGCGTGGTTTTATCAGCAAGGCTTAGCCGTGTTTGATTTAAGCGGGGCATATAGGTTCGAAAACAAAGAGATGTACTCCAAGTGGTACGGGTTTGAGCATCAATATCCTGAGCTGTTAGATAAGGCGGTTTACGGCTTAACCGATTGGAATAGCGAAGCGATTCAAGCAAGCCGCTTAGTGGCTGTGCCTGGCTGTTACCCGACAGCCTCATTATTAGCCTTAACCCCAGTGGCAGGATTATTAACTAACACTCGCCCTGTGATTAATGCGGTTAGTGGCGTCACTGGTGCTGGGCGTAAGGCGCAGCTCAATACTAGCTTTGCCGAAGTGAGCTTAAGTGCTTACGGGGTATTAAATCACCGCCATCAACCAGAAATAGCGACCCAGCTTGGCCATGAGGTCATCTTCACTCCGCATTTGGGTAATTTTAAGCGCGGCATCATAGCTACTATTACCGCGGAACTTAAGCAGGGCGTGACTCTTGGCGATGTTGACGCTGCCTTTAAGTGCTACCAAGGCAATCCTAACGTATTGGTAAAGCAAGGCGTCTTTCCGAAATTGGATGAAGTGGTTCACAGCGGCCGCTGCCATTTAGGTTGGCAATATGACGAGCATAGCCATTATCTGGTGATTTCTAGCGTAATTGATAACTTAATAAAAGGTGCGGCTAGTCAAGCGCTCGAGTGCATAAGTATTCATTTCAAATCTAATCCATAAGCGTCAGGTGGCATCATTATGCAAACAGCAAACGTATTAGTGTTAAAAGTTGGCGGCGCGCTTTTAGAGTGCGACATGGGAATTAAGCGCTTAATGGCGACAGCCTCGGCGCTGATTGAATCTGGCAAATCAGTGGTGATAGTTCATGGCGGCGGCTGCGTGGTTGAGCAGCAATTACAAGCCAATGGCATGACCACCCAAAAGCGCGACGGTTTACGTATTACTCCAGATGAGCAAATGCCAATTATTGCCGGCGCTTTGGCAGGTACTGCCAATAAGTTACTGCAAGCCGCTGCCATGCAAGCCGGTATTAAGAGCGTAGGCTTAGGGCTTGCCGATGGCGGCCTGCTGGTCGCGGAAGTAAAAGATGAGTCACTCGGCGCAGTAGGCAAAGTCACTGCGGGCGACCCTCTACTTATCGATTTTATTTTGTCGCAAGGCTGGTTACCTGTGATTAGCTCGATTGCCATTAGCGCTACAGGTCAGTTATTAAATGTGAATGCCGACCAAGCGGCAAGCGCTGTCACATCTATGCTCAGCGGCCAATTAGTCTTGTTATCGGATGTGTCGGGTGTGCTCGATGGTAAGGGCAAATTGATTGCCAGTTTAGATGAGCCAGAAATCGCTAACTTAGTGAAGCTTGGCGTGATTGAAGCTGGCATGAAGGTCAAAGTTGAGGCGGCGCTAGAAGTCGCGCAGATGTTGGGGCAACCGGTACAAGTCGCCAGTTGGCGCGACGCCGAGCAAATGCTGGCCCTGATTAAAGGTGAGCAAGTCGGTACCCAAATCCAGCCATAATAATAGCGTTAAGAGGATATCAAGATGCAGCATTTATTAACCTTACAAAATTTGAGTCAGCAAGAATTAGTGCAGTTGTTGACTCTGGCTCGCACCATCAAAGCGGATCCTCGCGCCTATCGTCATGCCTTAGCGGGTAAAAGTGTGGTGATGTTATTTGAGAAGCCTTCGCTGCGCACCCGAGTAAGTTTTGATATCGGGATTAATAAGTTAGGTGGACATTGCCTGTATCTTGATCAACAAAATGGTCAATTGGGTCAGCGGGAATCTGTGGCTGATTTTGCCAGTAATCTGAGTTGCTGGGCCGATGCTATTGTCGCCCGAACCTATAGCCATCAAACCATTGAAGAACTAGCCGCGCACAGCAAGGTTCCTGTCATTAATGCGTTATCTGATCTTTACCATCCTTGTCAGGCATTGGCGGATTTATTAACTCTGACTGAGTGCTTTGAAGATGTGAGTAAAGTGACTTTGGCTTATGTGGGCGATGGCAATAACGTCACTCATTCGCTGATGTTTGGCGCTGCCATTTTAGGTGCCAAGATGGTGGTTGTGTGCCCCGCGGGGCATTTTCCAGATGGTCAGATGGTAGTTAAAGCGCAGGCGTTAGCTAAAGCCAATGGCGGTGAATTGATACTCAGTTCTGATACTAAGGCCTTGGTGGGCTGCCAAGTGATTTATACCGATAGCTGGATTTCCATGGGGGATAACACGCCGCTCGCTCAAATCGAAGCTAAGTTTGGCCCTTATCAAGTGAATAGCGATCTAATGACTATGACTGGCGCTGATTACTTTATGCACTGCCTGCCAGCGCACCGCGGCGTGGAAGTGACCGATGATGTACTGGATGGTAAGTCATCGTTAATTTTGCAGCAGGCTGAAAACCGTATGCATGCCCAGAATGCCTTACTCGTCGCATTACTCGCACAATAATAATCAATTTACGTTTAACCGCTTGGTTTTAAAGGATGATGATATGTCAGTACAACGCAATGTAAAAAAAGTCGTGTTAGCTTATTCCGGTGGCTTAGATACCTCGGCCATTATCCCTTGGCTCAAAGAAACCTATAACAATTGTGAGATCATTGCTTTTTGTGCTGACGTGGGTCAGGGTGATGCTGAGCTGCAAGGGCTGACTGAAAAAGCCTTAGCTTCAGGCGCGAGCGAATGCCACATTGTTGATTTGAAAGAAGAGCTGGTTAAAGACTACATATATCCCACCATAGCAACAGGTGCGATTTATGAAGGCACCTATTTACTTGGCACCTCAATGGCGCGCCCAATTATCGCCAAGGCCCAAGTAGAAGTGGCGCGTAAAGTTGGCGCTGATGCGGTATGCCATGGCTGCACCGGCAAAGGGAATGATCAGGTGCGCTTTGAAGGTTGTTTTGCGGCCTTAGCCCCAGAATTAACTGTGATTGCGCCGTGGCGTGAATGGGACATGCGCAGCCGTGAAGACCTGCTGGACTACTTAGAGGAACGTAATATTAAGACGTCAGCATCTACCACTAAGATTTATAGCCGTGATGCAAACGCTTGGCATATTTCTCACGAAGGCGGCGAGCTTGAAAACCCATGGAATCAGCCAAGTAAGCAAGTGTGGACCATGACGGTTGACCCAGAAGATGCGCCGAATACGCCAGATTTCGTTACCCTAAAAATTGAAAATTGCCGCGTGACTGCGGTCAATGGTGTCAGCTTAACCCCTTATCAGGCATTAATGACGCTGAATGAAATTGCCGCCGCTCATGGTGTTGGCCGGATTGATATCACTGAGAACCGTTTAGTGGGCATGAAGTCGCGCGGTTGTTATGAAACTCCAGGCGGCACTGTCATGTTTGCCGGTTTACGGGCGATTGAAGAGTTAGTGCTGGATAAGAGCAGCCGCAGCTGGCGCGAGCAAGTGGCGGCGCAAATGGCGCATTTGGTTTATGACGGCCGCTGGTTTACTCCTTTATGTAAATCTTTGTTGGCAGCCTCTGAAGTGTTAGCTGAGATGGTTAACGGTGAAGTGGTAGTTAAGCTCTATAAAGGCCAAGCTACGGCAGTGCAAAAACGCTCACCTAATAGCTTGTATTCAGAGACGTTTGCGACCTTTGGTGAAGATGAAGTTTACGATCAAAAGCACGCAGAAGGCTTTATTCGTTTGTACACCTTAGCTAGCCGTATTCGCGCGCTTAACGAAACTAAATAACGCGAACTTAATAGCGCTAACTAGAGCTAACTTGGCAGCGCTAAATCTTATTTAAACGATAACACCAAGCTTCAGCCTAAGTTTAAGTTCAGGCTGATGGCTTGGTTATCGGCAGTATCAGCAATGACAGGAGATAGTCACATGGCTTTATGGGGCGGTAGATTTCAGGGCGAACCCAGCGCATTATTCAAACTGTTTAATGACTCATTACCCGTGGATTATCGATTATTCGAGCAAGACGTGACAGGCTCAATCGCTTGGGCCGATGCCATTGCTAGCGTTGGTATTATTAGCGCCAATGAATGCCTTGAGCTTAAAAATGCGTTAGGGCAATTACTTGTAGAAGTCGGTAATAACCCTGAGCTTATTATCGTTAGTGGCGCTGAAGATATTCACAGTTTTGTTGAATCAGCCTTAATTGCCAAAGTGGGTGATTTAGGTAAAAAACTGCACACAGGGCGCAGCCGTAACGATCAAGTGGCCACAGATTTAAAGCTCTGGTGTCAAAGCGAAGGCGCCATGCTAGTGCTAAAACTGCAAACTTTGAATCAAGCCTTGTTAGCGTTAGCGCAGCGCGAGGTTGATGCTGTGATGCCGGGCTATACCCATTTACAGCGCGCCCAGCCCATTACTTTTGGTCACTGGTGTTTGGCGTATGTCGAAATGTTTGAGCGCGATATCAGTCGTTTGCAAGATGCGTTAACGCGCGCCAATACTTGTCCACTTGGCGCCGGCGCTTTGGCAGGTACCGCTTATAACATAGATAGACATGCCTTAGCGGCAGCGCTTAATTTTGCGCGCCCAACCTTAAATAGCTTAGATAGCGTATCGGATAGGGATCATGTGGTTGAGATTGCAAGCGCAGGCTCCATCAGCATGATGCACTTAAGCCGCATGGCTGAAGATTTGATTTTCTTTAACTCTGGCGAAGCTAATTTTATCTCGTTAAGCGATCAAGTGACTTCTGGTTCATCCTTGATGCCGCAGAAGAAAAACCCCGATGCGTTAGAGCTTATTCGCGGTAAAACTGGGCGTGTTTATGGCAGTTTAGTCGGCATTTTAACCACTATGAAGGCCTTGCCTTTGGCGTACAACAAGGACATGCAAGAAGATAAAGAGGGCTTGTTTGATTTAGTTGATAGCTGGGCGATTTGCTTAGATATGGCCGCCTTAGTGTTGTCAGGGCTTAAAGTGAACCGTGCTTCAGCCTTAAAAGCGGCGCAGCAAGGCTATGCCAATGCCACTGAATTAGCGGACTATCTGGTCGCTAAAGGCATGCCATTTCGCGAGGCGCACCATGTCGTGGGTGAAGTGGTGGTTTACGCTATTGGTGAGCAGCAAGCGATTGAGCAATTAAGCGTACAGCAGTTGCAAGCCTTTGCCGCTGTGATTGATGCTGATGTGTATCAGCATTTAACTATCGAAGCCTGTTTAGCGAAGCGGGATGTGCTTGGCGGCACGGCCATCAAACAAGTGCAATTTGCGTTAGCGCAAAAATATAAACCCTAAAATATTTATCTTGCAGATAAAACCCAGCAATAAGAAAGCACGCTTTTAGCGTGCTTTCTTGGTGTGATGCATTAATTAAGCTGGTGCAATAGCCTTAAGCTTTTGGGGTTAGCTCATCTTGCCAGCATACTTTGGCGCCGCGCACGCCATCAACCATAGCGCTAAAGCGTTGCTCTAACACATGACGCTTTATCTTTAAGGTCGGAGTTAAGACATCATTTTCTATCGTCCACGGCTCATTGACTACCACAATGGCATCTATGTGCTCGTGCGACTCTAAGCCTGGGTTGATGCTATCTAAGGTTTCTTTAAGTGATGCCCGTACTTGCTCTTTACCTTCAAGATGAGCAAATTCAGACAATTGCACTAAGGCGATAGGGTGCGGTAACCCTGAGCCAATAACGCAAATGAGTTCAATCAAGGTATTTTGTGCCAGTTTGCGCTCTATCATCACAGGGGCCACATACTTGCCCTTAGCGGTTTTGAAGTTATCTTTAACCCGCCCTGTGATACTGATGCAACCATCTTCATCTATGCTGCACAAATCACCAGTATGGAAAAAACCATCGGCATCAAAACATTGAGCGGTAACTTCAGGTTGCTGATAGTAACCGGTCATTAACCCTGGGGATTTTATTAACAGTTCACCTTCTGAGCTCAGGCGCACTTCGCAGCCAATCACAGGCTTACCTACAGTGCCAATTTTATTCGGGTCAAAGGGATGATTGATGATGGAGTAAGCGCAGTTTTCTGTCATGCCCCACGCTTCACAGATATTCATACCTATGCTGTGATACCAAGTGATTAGCGCTGGTGAGATCGGCGCTGAACCTGAACCCAATAAGCGGCACTGATCTAGCCCTAGACCTTTTTGAATCTTCTTTTTCACTAAGCCGCGTAAAATGGGGATTTTTAATAACAGGGATAATTTCTTGTCGCCGCCAGCTTTTTCGAGAATATTCTTCTGGAACAAACTCCACAGTCTTGGCACTGAGAAGAAAACCGTTGGCTGAGCACGTTTAACATCTTCCACAAACGAGTCTAGGCTCTCCACAAAGGATACCTGACTGCCAGAATAGAAAGATGAACCTTCAATGGCCACGCGCTCGGTAATGTGTGCCAATGGTAAATAAGAGATTAAGCGGTCTTTGCCATTGGTTTTTAAATCGCGCACTACGGCTTGGCAAGTCCAGACATAACTGGCAAAGGTTTGAATCGCGCCCTTAGGGTTACCGGTCGAACCTGAGGTGTAAATCAAGGTCATGATTTGCGACGCGTCTGGCATAGGTGCATCACTTAACGACTGACCTAAGTCGAGTAATTGCTGCCAATGATATTGTGCTGGCATAGTGTCATAAGGCATTGCCAGACGCAGAATCTCGCCGCCGACGCCCGCTTCTTGTTGCTGCCAAAAATCAAGCTTACCGACAAATATGGCTTTGGCACCACTGTGTTCTAACACATAGCGAATGGTCTCAGGATTGGCAGTAGGATAAATAGGTACGCTGATATAGCCGCCCAGCATAAGGGCTAAGTCAGTGATAAACCATTCGGCGCAATTTTTTGAAAGCAAAGCAATTTTATCGCCAGGTTGTAAACCTAAATGGCGCAGTGAACCTGCGAGTTGTTCAACTTGTCGCTTTACGTCTTGCCAAGTAAATGACTTGATTTGACCACCGATGGGTTGCTTAAGATACACCTCATCGCCCTGATGTTGAGCCCAATGGTACAGCATAGCCACGGGCGATTTATATGTGGTTTCCATTCGTAAATCCCTGTTATTTTATAGTTTTTGTCAGCTTGCTTTGGTCCCAGTATGGCGACTTTTGTGATCACTCGCAAATAATTTGAAGGCGAATGACGCAAGCTTAATTGAGGGATAATAGGTAAGTGATTGCTTAAATTAGCAACAGGCCGCTGGTGCTAAGATGAACGCTGCTTATGGTGAGCTTAAGCGGTAGCTATGAAGTTAAGGGGAGTTGAGGTAAGGGGTTACTAAAAAATAAAGCGTCAGGCCATGTTTTTGGCCTGAAGGGTTTAGCGATTGCGCGAGGTGCGGATCACTTCTGGCAAGACGCGAATGCGGCGCATCACGTTAGCTAAATGAACGCGATCATGCACTGAAATGCGCAGGCTAATTAAGTAAACGCGGCCGTCACGCTCTTCGGTGCTGAGTTTGTGAATATTTGAGCCTTCGGCGGCAATAATGGAAGTGATCTTAGCCAGCGCACCTTGATGATTGATAAGCTCAATCTTGAGGTTGGCTTGGAACTCAGCATCCTCCACTGCATCCCACTGCACCGCTAAATATTTACTTGGCTCACCTTGGTAACCACGAATATTGGCGCAGTTTTCCATGTGAACCACTAAGCCTTTACCTGGACTTACGTGGGCAATCACGGCATCGCCAGGTATAGGGCGGCAGCATTTAGCAAAGGTCACTAGCATGCCTTCGGCGCCGCGAATTGGCATCACACCTGGGGTGTTAGAACCAACGATATCGCCCAGTAATCGCTGCGCGACCACTATGCTCATGGCATTGCCAAGACCTATGTCAGCAAGTAAACCATCAAGGGTGTCATGCTTAGTTTCATTGATGACTTTAGCTATGGTTTCTGGCGCAAAACTATCAAGCTTATTGGCGCCAAGGGCATGATTGAGTAAGCGGCGACCTAAAGAAACGGCATCATTTTGCTTAAGATTTTTAAGCACTTGGCGAATGCGGGCACGGGCTTTGCCAGTCACCACAAAGTTAAGCCACGCAGCATTGGGGCGCGCGCCTTTAGCGGTAATAATTTCTACGGTTTGACCTGAAATTAACGGCTGGCTCAATGGGTAGGCTTGACGGTTAACTTTGGCGCCCACGCAGGCATTACCTACATCGGTATGAACTTCATAGGCGAAATCCACCGGGGTGGCACCAACTGGCAATTCAAGAATTCTTCCCTCTGGAGTAAACACATAGATTTCCACAGGGAATAATTCTGTTTTAACGCTCTCAACAAATTCAAACGAGGTTGAGGCGCTTTGTTGTAACTCAAGTAATGACTGCATCCATTTGCGAGCACGCATCTGGGTGGTAGTGTCTTGATTGGATTCGCCGCCATCTTTATACATCCAATGGGCAGCAACTCCTTTATCGGCCATTTGATCCATGTCTTCGGTGCGGATTTGAATTTCAACCGGCACCCCATGTGGGCCAAATAATGAGGTATGAAGTGATTGGTAGCCGTTAGCTTTTGGAATGGCGATGTAATCTTTAAAGCGCCCAGGCCTTGGCTTATACAGCCCATGCATAGCGCCCATCACTCGATAACAAGTATCGATACTGTCTACCAAAATGCGGAAGGCATAGATATCCATCACTTCTTGAAATTGCAGTTCTTTATTGCGCATCTTGTTGTAGATGGAATATAGGTTTTTTTCGCGGCCTTTAACGTTGCCAGGAATTTTGGCATCTTGCAGGCGTTCGCGAATGGCGACTTCAATATTGTGGATCAATTCTTTACGATTACCGCGCGCCGCTTTCACGACTTCTTTAAGAACGCGATAGCGCATAGGGTAATAGGCCTGAAAGCCTAAGTCTTCGAGCTCAGATTTAATATTATGGATACCTAAGCGATTGGCTATAGGCGCATAAATTTCTAAGGTTTCGCGGGCAATACGGCGACGTTTATCGGGGCGAAGTGACCCAAGGGTGCGCATATTGTGGGTGCGGTCAGCGAGTTTGATGAGGATAACCCGAATATCTTGGGTCATGGCCATCACCATTTTGCGAAAGTTTTCGGCTTGCGCTTCTTTCTTGTCGCGAAACTTGAGCTTATCAAGTTTAGATACACCTTCAACCAACTCAGCCACACTGGTACCAAATAACTCGGCCAGATCTTGGTGAGTGACATAAGTGTCTTCAATAGTGTCGTGTAGCAGGGCTGCCATTAAGGTCTCATGATCAAGACGCATATCCGCCAAAATACGGGCGACAGCCACAGGGTGAGTAATATAGGGTTCACCACTGCTACGCATTTGCCCTTCATGGGCATCGCGAGCCACTTGATAGGCCTGTTTGAGTAATTCTACCTGTTCAGCCTGTAAATAGGCGGAAGCAGAGTCTTTTAGACCTTCAAACAGATACAAGTGGCAACACTCCTACACAACTAAGACTCGATAGTCTTACAGAGAACGACCTTCAGCGATGGCAGCAACAGCAGCTAATTCAGCGGCTTCGCGTTCACGCACAGTTTGGCGCTCATCAGCTTCTAAGGTTTGAGCATTGACTAAGCCCAGTTCGATTTCGCGCAGGGCGATAACGGTTGGCTTATCGTTTTGCTCTTCTACCATAGGGGCTTTGCCCTGGACAGAAATTTGGCGAGCACGGCGTGCCGCAACCAGGATCATGTCAAAACGGTTGCCGATTTGATCTACGGCATCTTCTACAGTAACGCGAGCCATGTTTTGGAACTCCAGTAATCTCGAAAAGGAAAAACGACGAAAAATTGTACACTAAGGCAGCTATCGTGCCAACAGATCGTTAAGCATACCACTATGCCTTAGGGTCTGGCTAGCTAGCGTCAAACGCTGACTGGTGATAATTGAGTTTAACTCTTTGATAGCAATATCAAAATCATCATTTACTATCACAAAGTCATATTCATTATAGTGAGACATTTCAGAGACTGCCTCTTGCATACGGCTGGCAATCACTTCAGCGCTGTCTTGGCCGCGGCCAGTTAAGCGTCTTTCTAATTCTTCGCGTGAGGGTGGCAAAATGAAAATACCAATGGCCTCAGGCATTAATTTTTTAACCTGCTGCGCGCCTTGCCAATCAATATCTAAAAAGACATCAATACCTTGGGCTAAGGTTTGCTCAATCACAGTGCGTGACGTGCCGTAGTAATTACCAAACACTTGCGCCCATTCAAAGAAGGATGCTTGTTCGATTAACTGAGTGAACTCTCCCACAGCAACGAAATGATAGTGCTGGCCATTGACTTCACCCGGGCGCGGTTGACGCGTGGTGTGCGACACAGACACCTGCATGTCCGCAGGCTTATCTTTCAGCAGCGCCGAAATTAATGAGGATTTGCCAGCACCACTTGGGGCTGACACGATAAATAAGTTGCCGCGTGCGCTCATAAATTAATTCCGCTGCTAATAAACCAAGCTCAAATTAGGGATTAAAGCCTAATCATTGAGATAAAAAAAGGGTTAGCCGTTAATTATACTCGCGATTAGCCACCTAAGTCACCAGACGAAAGTTACTCTTGTCATGCAGGATAACGCTGACAGCAGGATGGCAATTGGTTACTCTTGAGGTACGCCAACTGGCGTGATGATTTTAAAGTAGGAGTCCCAGTGGTTTTGCAAACATTGTTTACCGCCCAAGGCTGCGATAATCGCCTCCGTTTTAGCAGCATTAGTGCTGGCTGTTATTTATTGTTAATCGCCTTTGGGTCGTTGGCGACTATCACTTGGTTGACTCTCTTTGCTTTACCTTTGGCTTTACTGTTGCAACTGACGGCAATTCGCCGTGGCCGCGATTCAGGTATTCGTAGCCGCGCAATTTTGTTTGTATTATTACCATTTTTATTGGTGTTTATGGCGCTAGTGACAGCGCCAGTGTGGCTGGCATTGACCTTAGTTGTCATTTTAGCTGCGCCCTTATCTGTGATTCTAGCGCGTTTGCCTTCAGCGCCAGCAATGAGTCAGCAAGATTATCACTGGGGATACTGGAGCGCGGATCTTATTGTGCCCTCCACAGCGGCGCGCGCTAGTGCTGAACGTGTTGAGCCGGTAGTGGATTTTAATCACTCTGCGCCAAGCAGGAATGCCCACCGCTTTGAATCTGAATCTGCGCTGGCGAATAGCTATGATACCGAACGTCATGGTTTTGATGATAGCTTTGATGATTATGAAGCTGATGATCATGACGCTAATGATGAGTTTGATTCAGCGCCAGTGACTCATTTTAATGAGGCAGCAAATACCTCTGAAAGTAAGCATTTTTCGCAAGTCGCTGAAGGCAGCGCTGATTTTAATCAACAAGAACGCCGCGCGCGCCGTGAGCAAGGCTCAATAACGGCTTGGTTAGAACCTATGTTGCAGTCATTGCAGCAATCATTGCAGCAGTTTGCCACCCAGGTTATTAAGCTGCGCTTGCCTGTGCTAAAGCCTTGGCTATTTGGCATAGCGGCGGGCGCCTTAGTGTTAACTGTCTTAGGTTATTGGGTGGTGAGCTCGCCAAGTGTTGTCAAACCAGAAGTGAGTCCGGTGGAAACTCCAGCAAGCGCAGTGCTGGGTGAGCGCGTGGCCTTGCCCGATGGTTTCTATTTACAGTTTGAGCAAGGGCAATTGTTGCTGCAGTGGTTTGGCAACAATAAGCAAATGGGCGAGCTGTGGTCGTTAACGACAGCAAAAGGTGATAAGCGTTGCAGTGAGTTGGTATTTAACAATGGTAATAGCTACCGCCCGCTGCAAGTGACTATTGAGGCTAACAGCATGACTCAAGCCCGTTTTTCGCCATTAGATAGTGATAAAATCATTGAAGATGTGGCTTATCGGGGGCAATTAAACCTCTGTGGCTATCAATTTGCCCTCAAGGGCACACAAGCGGCGCTTGGCGCTGCGCCAGAGTTTGCTAGAGTGTTGGACTAGCCCTCATTTACCCGTTGGCGTACACTTACGCCTTTATTTTTATGGATAAGAATTTATGTCGACAAGCTTAACCTTAGTGGTGCTAGCAGCCGGTTTGGGCAGTCGTTTTGGCGGAGATAAACAATTAGCTGCCTTAGGCCCTAAGGGCGAATCTTTATTATGCTTGTCGCTCTTGAGTGCTTATCGCGCTGGCTTTACGCGCGCGGTACTTGTTATTCGCCCTGAAATTGAAGCGGCAGTGGCGCAAATGCTAAATTCACTGCCAGCAGAGTTCGAGACAGTTTTCGTCTATCAAAGCCTTGATGATTTACCTGTGGCAACTAGCATCGATGGGCGCACTAAGCCTTGGGGAACCGCCCAAGCCTTGTACGCCGCAAGACATGCAGTCACTGGCCCAATGGCGGTAATTACTGCCGATGATTATTATGGCCAAGCAGGTTTTGATGAGATGGCAAGGGCTTTATCTCAGGGCGGCGATAGCTGGAATATGATTAGTTATCAGCTGGGTAATACTTTATCTGAGCATGGCGGCGTTAATCGCGGTATCTGTCAGGTTGAGCACGGCCTGCTTAAACAAGTGCAAGAGTGGATTCAAATCCAAACAAGTGATGCTGGGCTTGTAGGTCAATATCAAGGGCGCACCCAAGCCTTGTTGGCCGATACGCCTGTCTCTATGACTTTCTGGGGATTCACTCCAAGTATTTTTAATGTATTAACCAAGGCACTGAGCGAATTTATTAGCCAAGCGCATTTATCGCTAAGTGCTGAGTGCTATTTACCCGATGTAGTGCAAAGCGCCATAGATAATGGCCAAGCCTTACATGTGTGGCCAACCACAGACCGCTGGCTCGGGGTAACTTACCCGCAAGATGCGCAGCGAGTAAAAATGAGTTTATTGGAGTATTGGGGTGATTAATTTTATTGGGCAACAAGTCTTGCCACATTTTGCCATTGATGACGCGAACGCTAAGATTTCGCCGCTAGGGAATGGCCATATCAACGACACTTTTTTGGTGCGTTGGCCTCAAGGTGAAATGGTGTTGCAGCGCCTAAATACCCAAGTTTTCCCCGATGCTGATGCGCTGGTGGGTAACGCCACTAAGATCAGTGATCATCTGCTTGCCCAAGCATCAGCTGGTCAGTATCCACTGCAAGTGGTTGAGCCAGTCGTGACCGCCAATCATGATGCCGCCATAGATTTAGGCGAGCAAGGCTACTGGCGCGCCATTAGTTATTTACGCCATAGCGCTAGTGTTGAAGTGGTAGAAACCGCTGAGCAAGCCCAACAAGCCGCGCGCGCCTTTGGTGATTTCGCTTTTGGTTTAAGCGGTTTAGATGCTAATCAGATTATTGATGTCATCCCTAAGTTTCACTATTTTCCTGGGCGCTTACAGCAGTTACAAGCAGCGGTTGATGCTGATAGTGAAGGCAGATTAGCAGAGTGCCAGCACTGGGTAGATTTTGCTTTTAGTCAGACAGGTTTAATTTCAGAACTTGAAAGTTTAGAGCCTAAATTGCCGCTGCGCATTTGTCATAACGATACCAAAATCAATAATATGCTTTTTGATGACCGTACCATGTCCGCCATGGCGATCATTGATTTAGATACCTGCATGAAAGGTCATTTAATGTATGACTTTGGTGACATGGTACGCACCTTTTGCTCCCCTGAAGCTGAAGATTCAACGGCGCTCGATAAAGTCTTAGCACGGCCTGATATTTTTGCGGCCATTTGCGAAGGCTATACCCAGGCACTGGCGCCAGTATTGACTGCTGATGAACGCCAAAGCTTGTGGCTGGGCGCGCGGATCATGCCCTTGATGATAGGCGTGCGCTTCTTAACCGATCATCTTAATGGCGATAAGTATTTCCATGTGCACAGAGAGAATCATAATTTAGAGCGCGCAGCCAACCAATTTAGCTTATATCAGAGCTTATTGGCGCAAGAGGCGCAATTCAAAGCCATGCTGTGCGAGCATGAAACAAATTCATAATAGTTAACTATATGATTATCAGACAGTTGTTGTGAAGCCAATCACAGTTAGTACTCAAGCGCTTAGGTTTAATTCCGTCTTTAGTGGCGATAGCGATTAAACTAACGGACTTAGCAGTGTATTAGTAATTGCTGAATCTGGCTGGCGCATGTAAACAATGAAGTGGCATAGCGCGGAGCTGTCTTTGAATAACAAAAAATTAAGGAATGAATGATGAAAAAAACATTATCAATCGCAAGCTTATTAATCGCCATGTTACCAGCCTCGCAAGTAATGGCTGATCAAGATATCGGTTGTGGTTTCGGTTCTATGTTATTCGAAGGAAAATCAGGCGTTGCTCCTAAAGTATTAGGCGCCACCACCAACGGTATTTCTGGCAACCAAAGCTTTGGTATCACTTTTGGTACTTTAGGTTGTCAAGCAAACGGCGCTATCACTTCTCGCGCACGTTTAACTACTTTCATCGATGGCAACATGGACAATCTGGCTCGTGACATCGCTCGCGGCAATGGTGAAACCTTAGCTACTCTGACTGAAGTTTGGGGCATTAACGAGGCTGACAAAGCCAGCTTCAACGCTATGGTTAAGCAAAACTACGCAGTGATTTTCACTGACTTAGACGTTAATTCAGAAGTGGTTATGACCAACCTGAATCAAGTCGTTGCTAACAGCGAACTGGCTGCTTACACCATAGCTTAATTGCTATTTTGTTTCGAAAAAGTCAGTCAGCAATGGCTGACTTTTTTTTAGGGAATTTTGACCTTGTCGCGAACTGCCATCAACGCCTGTGCTGTCCTGCTGTTATTCTGCGCCCCAAGTTATGCCAATGCTGACTTGTCTTCTTTGGCGCAATCGCCCACTTGGCTCAAGCTTGGCCATTATGTAAAGCAAGGTGAAAGCTGGCAGAGCCAAATTGATGCGGGTCGCTTCTTTTTAGCGCCAAGCGGTAAAAATGACCCGAATGCTGAGCTTGCCGCTACGATATCAACATTTAGCGCCGAGCAAGCAAGCGGTGAGTTTGTGCAAACTTGCCTGTATCCCGCGCGTTTTAAGTGGTTACAGACTCAAGGTTTTAATGAGTGGCAAGCGCCTGTGTGTGATGAGCGTGACGAGTGGCTTAAGATCATTGATCCCGCCGCCATGACGTTAGTTTTCCCTACTGCCTTTATGAATAACCCCTCATCCATGTTTGGTCATACTTTGCTGCGCATTGATGCTAAAGATCAGACTCGCCATCGCGAACTGGTGGCGTTTGCCATTAACTTTGCGGCCAATGCCAACGAAAACGATAATGCCATGATGTACGCCTACCGCGGCTTAGTGGGGGATTATCAGGCCGCGTTTTCCTTGATGCCTTATTATCGCAAAGTGCGTGAATACAACGACTTTGAATCGCGCGACATGTGGGAATATCAACTTAACCTCAGTGAGGCTGAAGTTCACTTTATCTTGATGCACTTGTGGGAGCTACAAAACGCCTCGTTTGAGTATTATTTTCTCGATGAAAATTGCTCGTATCAGCTGCTTTCTGTACTGCAACTAGCGCGGGAAGAGTGGCAATTTACCCAAGAGTTTCCGCTGCATGCAATCCCTGCCGATACAGTGAATGTGCTCGCTGCAGCTGGACTGTTGCAAACGCCGCAATATCGCCCCGCCTTTGGTACGCGTTTACATCATTATGCCGGTCAATTAACTGAGACTGAGCTTAAACAAGCGCTCGCGATTAGCCGTGATGAGCTCAGTATTGAAACCTTGGTTGCTGCGCCTAAGCCGCCAGTTTCTGAACAACCAATTTCTGAACAATCAATATCAGAGCAAGCACTCTCAGAGAAACTCATCTCTGAAAATCACAGCACCGAAAAACCAAGCCCAGAAGAACAAGCCTCAGGCATTAGCCTTGATGAGCAAGCCAAGTTATTAGAAATGGCTTACGAGATGCTTAATTTTCGCTTTTATAATGACGGGCTCGATAGAGACACCACAGCGCCTAAGCTCTCGGCGCTATTGCGTCAGCGCAGTTTAGTAGATGCGCCATCCCCCTTTACGGCTGTGGCTGTTCCTGATGGCTCACCAACCGATGGTCACGGCTCCATGCGCGCAGGAATGGGAGTTGCTAGTTATGGCGATTCGCAGGCGTTAACGTGGCAGTGGCGCGGCGCCTATCACGACTTAATCGATAATCCTTTAGGCTTTGTGCCGGGCGCGCAAATTAGCTTCTTAGATGTTGAGTTAGGGCTTGATGAGCGCGCTAAGTTACAGCTTAACCGCTTGTATTTGTTCGATGCCATGTCGCTAGCAACATCTAATAGCCTGTTTGATTCATGGGCGTGGAATGTGCGTGTGGGCACTGACAGACAAGTGCTAGATGATGGTCGGCAGAATCGTTATTTTGCCCAAGGCGGTTATGGTAAAGCCTTTGGTGACCCGCGCGGATTGCACACTTATGTGTTAGCCAGCGGCGAAATCAATAGCGCGCCGATATTAGATGCTGCCATGAGTTTAGGTCTTGGCGCTGAGGCGGGCCTAGTGTTTGAGCAAAGCAATTTAGATAAATGGTGGTTGTCTGCTCAGTACTTGTGGCAAACCGATAAAGCCATAGATGCGCGCGCGCAGGTGAGCCTTAAATGGCAGCTTAACTTGCCATCACTCACTTATGGCCAGGAATGGGCAGTGCGCTCTGAAGTAGGGTATCAAGAATGGCAAGGCCGCCAAGCCTACGCCAATCTTAATTTGCTTTGGTATTTCTAAGGCTTTGGAATTAGCAAGAGTCGTGTCGCAATGGGTAAAAAGGTAAACGCTTAAGGGTTTATCTTTTTAACTGAATCCCTGACCACTAAGCTAGGTTCTAGCTGTATGGTCTTGCTGCTGCCTGGGTTATCTAAGCGCGCCAGTAATACTTCCACGGCTGTGTGGCCTAATTGCTGCTTTGGCTGGTGGATTGTGGTTAGCGCTGGGGTTAAGTAGCGCGCCAGCTCAATGTCATCATAACCAATCACAGACAACTGCTCTGGAATGTTAAGGCCAGCATTATAGGCGGCGTGCATAAAGCCCATGGCCATCATGTCGTTACCCACAAACATGGCAGTAGGCAGGTTTGGCGCTTTGATTAAATCGGCAAAAGCGGCAGCGCCGCCATCACATTCAAAATTACCACTGACTTGCCATTCAGGCTTGATGCTGAGCTTGGCCTCGTTCATGGCATCCGTAAAGCCGGCTAAACGTTGCTGCGATGGTAACTTATCAAGCGGGCCTGTGACGCAACCTATGAGCTGATGGCCTTGCTCAATCAAATAGCGCGTCGCTAAATAACCGCCTTGGCGCGAGTTATCTTGAATCTTATCGCACTGAAAATTCGTCGGCCCCCAATCCATCACCACAGTCGGTAAGTTAGGTTGGCTGCTAAGCTGCGCAAACGCTTGCGCTTCGGCTTCACTGCACATCAGCAATAAGCCATCCACTTGTTTTTGCAGTAAGGTCGATAAGTTAAAACGAATGCGCTCGGCATCGCCTTCGGTATTGCACAGCATTAGGCTGTAGCCATGCTGATAGCAATGAGACTCCACGCCTTTAACCACTTCGGCGAAAAAAGGGTTAGTGGAGGTGGTCACTAGCATGCCAAAGGTGCGGGTATGTTTGGTCTTTAAGCTGCGCGCCAGTGCCGAGGGTGCATAGTTGAGCTCCTTAACTGCCGCCTGCACTCGCTCTTTAACTTCATCGCTCACAAAGCGCGTGTTATTGAGCACGTGACTCACCGTCGAGGTGGATACTTGCGCGAGCTTAGCTATGTCTTTAATGGTGGCCATGGGCGTGCTTAATTGTCCTAAAAATCGAGTTGCCGTAAGCGGCAAGTGAAGCTCATTTACGCTGACTCAGGCAAAATTTAACTGAGATAAGCGCGTAAATGAGCTCGCATAAGAGCCAAATTAACGGCTATGAGTCGCTAAAAAAGCATCCACTTCACTGCGCACAGGGATTGACGTTTGAGCGCCAAAACGGCTCACGCTGATAGCGGCTGCGCCGTGGGCAAACACTATGGCATCAGGCAAACTCATGCCTTGCTGTAAACCCGTGAGTACGCCAGCGTTAAAAGTATCGCCCGCGGCGGTAGTGTCTTTCACTTCTACTTTAAAGCCAGCAATTTGCTGGCCTTCGCCGCGCTCACTTAAAAACACGCCTTGGCTACCTAAAGTAATCATGACGGTCGCTATGCCTTTGGCATGTAAGTGGGCGGCCGCTAAGGCTGCGTGCTCAAGATTTTCAACCTTAATGCCGGTGAGTAACTCAGCTTCGGTTTCATTGGGGGTGATGATATCAACTTTTGCTAATAATTCATCACTCAATGCCATCGCTGGCGCTGGGTTTAGTACCACTAAGGTGCCAGCGTCTTTAGCGGCTGATGCCGCCATAAAAATGGTATCTAGCGGCGTTTCTAACTGCATCAGTAAAGTATCAGCGTTAGATATTAAGCCTAAATGCGGCGCTAAACGCGCTGGCGTTAATGCGGCATTGGCGCCTGGGGCGATACAAATGCTGTTCTCACCACTGTCTGCCACTTGGATCATAGCCACACCTGTGGTCATGTCTGGCGTTGTCATAAGGCCAGACACATCCATGCCTAAGGCTTGATATTCTTTATGCATGCGCGCGCCAAAGTCATCATCACCCACGCAAGCAATAAAGGCGACATCGGCACCTAAGCGCGCGGCGGCAACCGCTTGGTTAGCGCCTTTACCGCCAGCAATCACTTGATAACCGCTAGCCGTTAAGGTTTCACCTGGACGCGGGAAACTCGGTACTTGCACCACATGGTCAGCATTAACACTACCTAAGACAACAAGCTTACTCATAGGGCTTTCCTTCATTATTGACTGATAACTTTTAATGGCACGGGAATAAAGGCTTCAACGCTTTGGCCTTGCAGTAACTTATGGGCGGATTCAACCCCTAAGGCACCAATAAGCTCTGGCTGCTGGGCAATGGTAGCACCTAAACGCTTACGCTTAACGACGGCAATGCCTTCATCTGTGCCATCAAAACCGACTATCAGTAACTCTTTACCGGCGGCTTGGGCTGCGCGCACCGCACCTAAGGCCATTTCATCATTTTGGGCAAATACAGCATTGGCGCTTTGATTGGCAATTAGTAAGTTTTCCAACACGTTCATGCCTTTAGTGCGATCAAAGTCCGCTGGCTGACTGGCAAGAATTGTGAGGTTATGGGCTTGTGCGCCTTCTGCAAAGCCTTGGCCGCGCTCGCGCGCTGCTGAGGTTCCAGCAATACCTTCTAACTGAATGATTTTGGCATCAGCGCCTAAGCGCTCTGCAATAAACTGCGCCGCTAACTTACCGCCTGCAATATTGTCTGACGCTATGTGGCTGGCTATCGCGCCGCGACTTGCGCCTCTATCTAAGGTCATGACAGGAATATTGCTGTTATTGGCCAGACGAATGGCGTTAGTCACAGCATCTGAATCGGTTGGATTGATAAGAATCGCCTTAACGCCACGTATGGTTAAATCTTCCACGTTGGCTAATTCTTTGCTCGGATCATTTTGCGAATCTAACACTATCAAGCGGTAACCGAGTTCCTGCGCTTTGGCTTCAGCGCCTTGCTTCATGGTCACAAAGAAAGGGTTATTGAGGGTCGATACCACCATAGCTAAGGTATCTTGTGCTAAGGCGTTATTGGCCAAAGTTAACGACAGACCAATCAAGCTAGCTTTAATGGCAAGTTGTAATGATTTCATTGGGATACCCTTATTATTTATGTTTGTTATCGACCATCACCGCCAGCAAAATCACGCTGGCCTTGACTATCATTTGGTAGTAAGAAGAGACATCAAGTAGGTTTAAGGCATTGTTTAAGAAGCCGATGATCAAGGCGCCCACTAAGGTACCCATAATTCGACCTTTACCGCCCGCAAGGCTAGTGCCGCCTAATACTACTGCGGCAATGGCATCGAGCTCATAACCCATACCGGCAGTCGGCTGCGCTGAAGATAAGCGTGAGGTTACGATAATTGCCGCTAGCGCCGATAAGGTGCCGCACAAGGCATAGACGCCAATTTTTACGCGATCCACATTTATGCCAGAAAGCTTAGCTGCGGCTTCATTGCCACCGACGGCATAAATGTAGCGGCCAAAACGGGTGTGGTTTAACAGATACCAGATAGATGCAAACACCATCACCATCAGCCATACCGGCACAGGAATGCCAAGGGCAGAGCCAGTACCAAACCAAGCAAACTGATCGGCCACATCGGTAAAGCCAGTAGAAACTGGGCGCCCGTCGGTGTACACCATAGTGACGCCGCGCAGCAGTGTCATAGTCACTAAGGTCGCGATAAAGGCTTGTACCTTGCCTTTGGCAATAATAATGCCGCTAATTGCGCCTAAGGTTGCCCCCGCCACTAATGCGGTTGGTACAGCCACTAATACAGGCACTTCCATGCCAATTAAGGTGGCTGCGAGCGCGCCGCATAAGGCTAAAACTGAGCCCACACTTAAGTCGATGCCCGCCGTTAAAATAACTAAGGTCATGCCAACGGCTATGATGGCGTTCACTGAGGTTTGACGCAGAATATTAAGCAGGTTATCAACACTGAAAAAATGCGGATTGAGCATAGAAACCAGCGCGATTAACAGCATCAATGCCAGTAGCGATTTTTGTTCAATCATCCAAGATTTAATGCGAGCGCTTTGCAGCGATGGCGCGGCCGTAGGACTAGTGCTTACAGACTTCATAGCGTTTCCTCAGTGTGGTATTTGCCGACGGCAGCGGCAAGGATTTGTTCTTGGCCAGCTTGATGACGCTCAAATTCAGCGCTGATCTGACCTTGGTGCATGACTAAAATTCGATCGCTCAGTCCCAGCAGTTCTGGCATGTCCGATGACACCATGATCACCGCCAGTCCTTGGGCTTTACATTGATTAATCAGTTGGTAAATTTCTTTGCGGGCGCCAACATCCACGCCGCGGGTCGGCTCATCTAAGATCAGCACTTTAGGCTGAGTCATTAAGCCTTTAGCAATCGCCACCTTTTGCTGATTACCGCCAGATAACAAGCCAATGGCTTGCTCTTGCGTGGGGGTTTTAATATTAAAGGCTTGAATAAACTCGGCGACTTGCTCTTGCTCGCGTTGATGCTGAATTTGACCAAACTGCGATAGCTCTTTCAGGCAGCTGATAGACATGTTTTCTTTAACCGAAAGCTCCAGCAGTAAACCATCGCCTTTTCTGTCTTCAGAAATGTAAGCTATGCCTTGGGCTAGGGCATCTTGGCTCGACTTAATCGTAAGCTTCTTTCCATTGAGTAAAATGCTGCCTGAGTGGCGCGCTATAGCACCAAAAATCAGCTTCATTAGCTCAGTACGCCCCGCGCCCATTAAGCCTGCTACCCCAAGTAACTCACCTTGTTTAAGGCTAAAACTCACGGGCGCCGTATCAGCCGCGCAAAAATCTTGTAATTCGAGGCAAGTGTTTGCAGTGCGATGATCTTGATAAGGATATTGCTCATCGAGCTTGCGACCCACCATAAGTTCAATCATGGCGTCTTCGTTTAAGTCTTGGATGCTGCGCTCAGCAACAAACTGACCATCACGCAGTACAGTGACATCATCACAAATGGTGAAAATTTCTTTGAGGCGATGGGAGATATAAACGATACCGCAGCCTTGCTCTTTGAGCTCCTTAATCACTTTAAACAGACTTAAGGTTTCCACGTCAGTGAGGGCATCTGTGGGCTCATCCATAATGATGACCTTGGACTCAAACGAAATCGCCTTAGCAATTTCAACGAGTTGCTGCTCGCCTAAGCTTAATTGTCCCAGTGGCGTGCGGCTGCTGTGCTTCACATCTAAACGCGCCAGTAATTGATCGGCTTGCTGGTACATGGTTGGCCAATCAATGGCGCCAAAGCGGTGACAAGGCTCGCGCCCTAAGAAGATGTTTTCGGCAATGGATAATTCTGGGATCAAGTTAAGTTCTTGATGAATGATGCTGATCCCAGCTAATTGTGATTGGCGTGGCCCTTGAAAGCTCGCGGGCTGGCCTTGGTATTCAATGCTGCCGCTATCACAAGTGTAAATGCCGGTGAGCACCTTCATTAAGGTGGATTTGCCGGCACCATTTTCGCCCATCAGCGCCATAACTTTGCCAGGATACACCTGCAGGCTAGCACCATCGAGCGCCTTAACGCCGGGAAAGGTTTTGACTATCTTGTGTAATTTGAGGATGGCTGATTGCATATCTGTCAGACCTTATTGGCAGTCAGTTAAAAGGGTACACCACAACTAAAAATCACATTGGCGTAGGGAGTACACTCACCACTTCGCACAATGGCGCGACTGCGATGGCTTTGCTGCTTAAACGCTTCATGGCTGATATAACGAATCTCAATCTGACGACCACAACGCGCTTGCTCTTGCTCGATACGCTGCAGAATTTGCTGATGAACTTGCGGATTTATCTCAATGATTTCAGTGGCGAGTGTCACAGATTGCAATTGCAGCTCAGATAACATGGCATCAATACAAGCCACTAAATCTGGTACCCCTGGGGATAACGCCATATCAATGCGCTCAACATGGCTAGGAATAGGCAGGCCAGCATCACACAGGGTAATTTCATCAAAATGACCACACTGGGCCACCAAGGCTGATAAAGCAGGGTTGAGTAGGGTAGTTTTTTTCATTAGTTCACCACAACGTTAAGTCAGCACTGGCGGCTATGGCTGGTTAATCCTGGTGACTCGTTTTGCGTCGTCATCCTGATAAAACCCAAGCGAACCGTTTGCGCAATCGTTTCGATGGCTGAACTGTAGGCAGTTATTGAGTTTTGTGCAGCTAAATGTGGTCAAAATCGTGATCGCAGTCACGCTTAAAATCAAGGGCTTAACTAGGACTTAACTAGGGCGAAACAAGGCTGGATGAAAAACGAGCTTTGTATGATAATTGCTCGATAATAATCAAAAAAGTCAGTGGTCCACAGGTGTCAGGGAAAGAAATGGAGTCAGGGGCTGAGTTGCTAGATGCCCCCACAGCAGAGACCAATTTTAATCGCCGCCTGCGAAAACTATGGCTGCGCTTAACCTTACGTCGCTCACAACAAGAAGCGCTAGCGTCATCGACCATGACGGCAACCAGCGACAACTTCTTTAATGCCTACGCAATTTTTCTGGGGGCTAGCTTAGCGCAAATGGGCTGGGTCACTGGCCTGCCGCAATTATTTGGCGCCATAGCTCAGTTATTGTCTGTGTGGCTCGCCAGCCACTTTTCTCGCAAACACTTTATTGTCGCCTGCGCAGTACTACAAGCGCTGGTGGTGCTAGCCATGGGCGCGGTCGCCGCGTTTGAGCCTGAACATGCGGTATGGATATTTATTGCCTTAGCGGTTTTTTATCATGGCTTTATCAACCTTATTCAGCCCCATTGGCGTGCGTGGATGGGCTCGATTGTGCCAGAGCGGCGCCGCGGCGCATTTTTTGCTGCCCGTACTCGCTTAACTATGATGGCCTCATTAAGTGTGTTTTTTGGTGGCGGGTTAATATTGACCCAAACCGATGGCATCAAGATGGCGTGGCTCGGCTTTAGTTTATTGTTTGCTATCGCCGCTATTGGCCGCGTAGTTTCGGCTTGGTTGCTATGGCAAATGCACGACCCAGTCGCCAGAATTCCCAAGGTTAAAGGCGTATTTGTGCAAACCTTAGTGAATTTTGGCAGGGCTTGGCGAGATAAAACCTTTCGCCACTACAGCTTATTTGTGGCGGGCATGCAGTGCATGGTGGCCATTTCGGCGCCATTTTTTGCCGTGTATATGCTGGAAGATTTGCAGTTTACTTACTTTGAGTTCGTGATGGCGAGCGTTGCTTCTGTGGTAACTCAGTTTGTGACTTTACGCTTTTGGGGGCGCTTTAGTGATTGTTATGGCAATCGTTTAGTGATGATAATTACCAGTAGCTTAATTCCAAGCTTACCTGTGTTGTGGCTGTTTTCAGACAACTATGGCTACATCTTAGTCGTGCAGGCGTTTTCTGGCTTAGCTTGGAGCGGCTTTACCTTAAGCACGGCCAATTATCTCTATGACATTCGCCCATTTCGCAGTGACTTTGCTACTTACGCCGCCCTGCAAGCGTCGCTGAGTGCTGGTTTAGTGTTTATTGGCGCCATCGCGGGCGGCGCCATTGCAAGTTATGCCGCGGATTTTTTGCAGTGGACAGGCTGGGGCACTTGGCTCAGTAGCCCTATTTTTGTGGTGTTTTTAGTGTCGGGCTTATTGCGTGGCTTAGTTGTGCTGTGGTTTGTGCCGCGCTCAGTTGAACCTAAAGTTAGGCCAAGGCCGCAACTACTTAAAATTGTATTCAGAATCCGCGGCTTTAACGCCATATCAGGCATGAGCTTAGACTGGCTAACCGTCGTCAAACGCCGCAAAAAGAAATAAAGCTAATAAACAACTCATGCCCGTAAAACTGACGCCCTTACACCTCGTAATCAAAATACTTGCGATGCATGGGTCCTGCGGCATGACTACTGATTTTATTGGGGTGCTTATATTCGCCCCAGCCCGCCACATCTGTGCCGCAATTAAGCTTAGGGAAATCGAGCAACTGTTGCGGCGCTTCACTGTTTGGCCCTTGGCCAATAAAATCCAGCAATTGCGATAAGCTGCCCGGCGCACTGATATCTAGCCGTAATAAATCATGTCGACCTGCAAAATAGCTCAGCACTTGTTCTTGATGGCTGAGGTAGCAGCGCTCAAGATGCTGTGCATCAGCGGCATCCTTTACGCTATCTAATAAAAAAGTCTGGTTAAAACTGCGCTTCATGATCGGGTGAAATTTACCGGTATTACCATCAAGATGCGGCAGCATTTTACCCAGTAACATCTGCATCGATGGTACCCATAATGACAGCGGCCGCTCTAAATAAACAAACTTAGCCCCAGCAAACAGCTTATCGAGCTGACGATAATCACTGAACATAGGCACATCAGATATAGCATCAGCTTGCAGCACGCAGTGCTGAGTAAACGCCATGTGCGCGACCTTAAGGCCATGTTCCAGCAAGGCCACGCTCACGCTAGTGGTGCCAGTACGCGGCAAGCCTATGATAAATATTTTGTTACCCAAATAAGCTGGCGCAGCGTTGGTTGCTGGAACATGAGCTTGGTCAGTTATCTGTTTTTCTGTAGCGTTAAATTCTTGATGCATAAGGGCGGTTAAGCAGACTGTGGGCAAGTTTGTGGCGCAGTATATGCTAGCTTGCAAGTGGTGTCGGTAGAATATGCCAGATTAACATTACCAACAGACACATCAGGCTTAATCATTTCAGTGCTTCAATCCACTTCAGGAGTGAGGCGCTGAGCTAGATCATATTGATATGGCCATAAAGCTTGAGCGGATAAACTAGTCACATTTAAGCCGCGCTGTTGGCGGCCTTGTTAGCTGTGATTTGAGTATTAATGACTGCCGTAGGGCGAATATTCTAGCGGCTTGTGGGGGCGCTGGTTAAAAACGAGGCTTGCGAATCAACCATAAAACGGCCAGCTAAGGCGCGTCGCCCCAGTAGCATTCTAAATTTCATGTTGTCACGGTTAGTGATGGTCATTTCAATGTCAAATTCTTGGGTGCCAATTTGCAATGGCGTTTTAATCACGTAGCGCAGCTGCTTATGTCCGCCAGAATCAGTGACATACCGTCTATCAAACACTGGGCTTTCACATACGGCTTCTTCCATTGAGTCTTGATTGGGGTGTAACCAAAATCGGATCCACGCTTGGCCATTTTTACTAAATGGCTTCACTTTGAACGCATGCAAACACGATGTTTTGGCGCCAGTATCAACTTTCATCTTGATAGGCTGAGGGGCAATGTGCGGTAGCACCACCCATTCGCGCCAACCAATGACAGTTAGTGATGCGTCAATCATGTACTACCCCTAATGATGTTAACGTCTTGGCTAAGCCTAGTCGTTAAATGGCAATTTGACCCGTTCACTAGAACATATTGCTGCTAAAACAACAACTAAAGTATTGTGGTTCAAGCTAAGTGCTAAGAGGTCGAGAAACTTAACACTTAAGGTAACGGCGCTGTGTAGTGACAGCATTGAGTAACAGCGCTTAGTGCCTGAGTTAGCCGTGAGTTTCATGACAAGAGTTTGATAATAAGAGTTTCATGATAAAAGTTAATGGCAGAGAGTGATTAAGCGGGGAATTGTGGTGCTGATGCCATAAGCCAGCGGCAAGGTTGCCACTGGCTTATGGGTAATGACTAATGACTATAAATTAGTTATCAGTGTTTAGTTTTTAAAAGCGCTGACGCTATCAATCTTGAGCGGATCTTTACTTGGCTTACGCAAGTTAAGGGCTTTGACCTTGTTCATGCCATTATCGCTAATACCGCCCTCATAATTAGGGGTAGTGCTTGCTGGCGTCATATAGGCGGTAGCGCCTGGATTCCATGCCTTGAAAAATTCACTTAAGTCAATTTGACTGGCGTAAGAGGCGCACAGCATTAAGCGATCCCCCTTAGTTAAGCCGTTATCTGCCTTATTGCACAGGTTCTCACCAGGTAAGTTAACCTCGCCATCATTGGCATTACGAGTTAAGCGATGCATGAAGGTAAACAGATTCCAGCCTTTCATACCTTGGCGATCACTGTAGTAATCTGGTTCTTCCCCTTGATACCAATCCTTAATAACAAACTCAGTTTCGGCCCACTCTTTTAACTGCGCGAACATCACTAAGCGCTCACCGGCGCCGCCATCAGCCCATGCTTGGCCTTTAGCGGCTGCAATATAGTCAGGGGCGATACGAATATCTTGAGCCACACGGGTCATGGTGCCAAGGTGCTTATCTTGCATGTACAAACCAAGCAAGTTGTTGGCCACTTCAGTTGCGCCTTCCACGGTAAATGGCGCTTCGGCAGAGTTATGTCCTACTTCGTGCCACAGTAACCAATTGTTAAGTGGCGTGATATTTACATTGTTACTATTAGCGTTAAAGCTGCTATTCATCACAGGATAACCTGAATGCGCGGCGCCTATGCTGATAGCGACATCGTTAACAAAGTGATGTCTATGATTGCTGATGCTCTTATCTGTGGCTTTACGATTGTCTTCGCCAGTAAGACCTTCATCGCGCCCATAAAAACGATTTAAATCATCGCTAAATTGATCAAGCTCACCGGCAAAGGTTGCCAGCTTACCGTCATAATTTTCGGCCTTGAGGTTGGCTTTGGCGGCAGTAAAGATAAAGCTTTGGCTCACGACATCACCAATAGGGGCAGGTGATGATTGTGGGTTTATCCAGCCACTAGTAGTGCCATCATCTTGATACAAGGGCGCATCGACAGTACCAATAAAGTTAAGGGTGACTGTCTCAGCGCTGAGACCTTGGGCATAGATTAAGCCGCCATAAGGCACGGTAAGCTCATGGCTATTACCAATATTGCCACTGTTCAAAGTAAAGCTTTGGCTGATACGCGGTGGGCGCATTAAGCCAAGCTCGTGCTTTTCACGGCCAGTTAAATCATCATTGAGTGCCACGGTAATTGTGATGGGCTCATGGCTACCAACGCTGACACTAAAGGCTTGCTGCGCGACTGCCCATTGGCCGGTTGCTTGACGATTGCCTGCAAACCAGGCAGCTTTTGTGCCACTTAACACGACTTGGGGGTTACTGCCTTGGCTGCTAGCGCCATTCGCTTCACCTGGGTATTGGCGAATATCCACCTTAATATCTAAGTCCCAGAACGAGCGACCTAACATTAAGCGCGTGACTGGTTTTTCCATGTAATTAAGTGGATAGCTTGGGTTCATGTAACCCGCATAGCTGCCTTGGTTAACGTCTAGCATCATGCTTGTTTCGCGCATTTGCTTATGCAAATCAGCAGGGCAAGTAGTACCGCCGCCAGCGCGGTTGTCGCTATAGCAGTTTAGATACTCAGTAAAACGCTTAAAGCCGAGCTCATCAGTTGCATCCGCTTCATAGCGATAATCTAAGTCATTCCACAGCCATACCGTCATGTTCTGGTATAGGCGATTAAGATCAACGCTGCTTAAGCGCTCACCTTGTTTACCTTTGGTGCGGAAATATAATTCGTGTTGATATAAGCGCTCGATATTGCTGCCTAAATTGGCGGCCTTGATCATAGCTTTAGCTTCGTTATCCCCTAAGCGCAGCTCAGTGTAGCGCGGCACATACATATTACCGGTAAGCGGAATATTGGTGCCAGGGCGATACTCTAAGCAATTGATCTCATAATGATAACTTGAGTCAGTGCACTCTTGGTAAAGACGGTTGCCTTTATCATCGGTAAAGGCTTTTAGAATGCGCTCTTTATCGGCGGCAATATCTTTAGAGCTAGCTTCATCAATAAAGGCTGTAATTTCAACGATGTCACCTTTGTCGTTAGTTTCACTCCACTTAGCCACTTCTAGTTTTGGCTTGTCATCAGGCTTGTCATTTTCTTGATAAAGCCAAGTCACACTGCCGTCGCTATGTATGGTGTAAGGCGCCACTGTTTGGTCTTGAGAGTTTTTAACCGCGCTATAGCGCTCGATGACCCAGATGCCTCGTTCGCGCTGGCTGCGTGGACGGTCTGGATAACCACCACTAGGGCCATTACCATTATTCACCACAGAGTTGCCTTGACCGAAGGCTATGCCAGCGCTGTCGAGTAAGCGCGCATAAGCTGTGTCCTTATCGTTAGAAATCAAGGTTTCCATGATTAAGATACTGCCGCCGCGACTGACATAATCAATCAGAGCGGTAGCATCATCTTGGCTGATTTTAGGCTTGCTAACATCGGCGCTCATCACTAAGTGGTAAGGGTTACCATTGGTTGCAAGCGCATATTCAAAACCATTAAGGATCAGTAGTGGCATGCTGGCAGGATCAAGCCCATCAAAGCTGGTTAGCTGCTCAGCGGTTACGCCAAAATCAGGGTGGATAACGAAGTCGGCGTTATTGCCCGGCACTTGCCCACCACGCTTAAAATAAGCCTTAGCGATATTGGTGCCAACCGTCATCGGGTTATCAAAAGTGGCGCCTGCTTGATTAGCGGTTAGATATTTGAAGACGTTTTGAAAAAAGCCTTTCATATCATTGCTGTCGTTAGACTTAATGCATTGACCTTTATCGACGCCACCATCCCAACTGTAGCCATTGGGGCAGACTAATACTGAGTTATAACGGGCATTGCCCATGACCATGATTTTGCCTTGGCCAATTTCACCTAAGCTGATGAAAGGTAAGTTAAAGGTGGCGGTTTCAGCGCCAACTTTATCAACTATTACCTTAGATGGCGCTTCGGTAATATAGGCAAGCGACTGGGGATCCCAAGCTTTCTTGCTACCAAATGGCAGCCAGTAGTTATTATCGTTACGAGCCATCAAGATAGGGAAGGCGGTATTGGCGATATTAACTGTACTTTGGCCGCGGGCATTACCTGTGCTGCCGTAGAAGTTAGTGCTGTCATGGAACACGTGGAAATTGTTAACTGCTTGCCAGCCTTGCTGCTGCACGGCGCTGGTACTACCCCAAAGCTTTTGCACTTCAGCTAAAATCTTGCCTGCTTCATCTTTGGCGTTGGCGCTTGCGCTCATAACCATAGGTGCATCGCTGCTTTGGCAGTGGTTCTTGCATAAGGCCTTATCGATTATCTGCGCTTGGCCTTGGTTAAATTGCGCTAAAAACTCACCCGCGACTACTTGGGTTTGACCATCACCAAGCTCTAATGACTGGTCGTGGGCGCTCAGTCCCAAGGCAATAATTTCGTTAATGACGTTAGGGTATTGAGCAAAGGTTTGGGCAACCTGCTCTGGGACTTGCCAATGATCGCCCTTATCTTCGCTATAACGCTTAACTAAGGTTTGAGCATTAAGGCCTAAATCACCTTCGCCTAATTGCGGCAAGCTAACTTGCTGCTGATTACCGCGAACGCTACCTAAGGTAAAGGTATCAATACCAAATTCAATGGTGTCGCCCCACACAAATGTAAACTCACCTGTAGCATCGGTAACGCCGCGGCTGCCACGGCTAAAGTATTCAACCCCAGCTACAGGTGTGCCGTCTGAGTCAGTTAAGATAGCGCGGCTTAAAATGGTGTCTTTAGGCTGATAGTGATAACTCGCCTCAGCATTGGCCGCCACAAAACCCGCATTTAAATCACTCGATGCCCCAGGGGTTACAGTAGGCTTGCTATCTGGCACATGGGTCGATGGCAATTTACCTACTTGGTTATCATTGGCTTCTTTTTGCTTAATCAGTTCAGCAAAAGCATCAACCTCCATATCGAGATCATGCTGATAATAATTACTAAATTGCAGCGCTTGCAGGCTGCTTAAGCGTAAATCGATAAATTCACCACGGACAGTGCCCATAGTGGCGATTAAGGTTTGCGCGTTACTGCTAGCATTTGCGTTATCAATAAAATTATCACTCGCGGCCAGCAGCAGTTGCTTGCGCTCAGTGCTTTGGCCTGCGCGCGCCTTATCGGCCTGCACATTGCTAAAGCTTGCCAGTAGCACGTTTTGACCTTGGTCTTGATAATGACAACTTACACTGTCACCGACATTAATCTTAAAGTCTGCGGCAGCTTCGTCATTACAGATCACCATTTGACCAAAGGTGCTCTTACCATCGAGAGAAAAGCTTACGTGTAACAGAGTCGGCTCTGGTGGAACTGGAATTTCTGGCCCGGGAGGCTGAGGGTTTTCGTTATTTGAGCTACTGCTGCCACCGCAGCCGCCAAGAGAGGCGATAAAAGCCCAACAAATAAGATGTTTATTCATGTGTGTCCTAACAAAAAACAAAATGAGTGGTTAGCGCGGGTAAATGCGCTTGGCTAACTTTTGGGTTATTAATCACTAAAAGGCGGTTGCTGCTCTGAAGGTGTCGCTGGCGCAAAAACCGTGAGAATGAGATTTGAGTCTACCTGAGTCAATGAAACTATCTTAATTAAATTTTCATCAATTTAATATTATCTCATTGAATATGAGCCATTTTTTGCTTTATTTATCGCCGTAATTAATCTTGCCTGCTGTTTTATTCAGCGTTTGTTGGTGGCGGCGCTTCAGCACCGCGCGCTAGTCATACGGATTTTTTTAGCCAGAGTGTCTAGCAATGTGCTCAAAATGGCAGGAGATATGGCAGAAAATGTTAACTGAAAACGCACCGAGTAAAGACAAACGCTGACTTTGTCGTCATACTTTCGTTTCCCGCCGTTGAGGATGTAGTCATGAATCTAGATGCTTACCAGTTTGACTGGATTCTGTTTGATGCCGACGAAACCTTGTTCCATTTTGATGCGTTTGCCGGTTTAAAACTATTGTTCAGTCGCCATGGAGTGGCCTTTAGTGAACAGGACTTCGAAGAATATCAATTAATTAATCAACCATTATGGCTTGAGTACCAGCGCGGCACTATTGATGCCGAGCACCTTCAAACCACCAGATTTAACGCTTGGGCCACTAAACTCGGTTGCAGCGCCAGCGCGCTTAATCACGGTTTTTTAATGGCCATGGCCGATATTTGTGAGCCGTTACCTGGGGTGCGGGAATTACTGGCAAGCATTGGCCCGCGCTATCGCTTAGGCATAATTACCAATGGCTTTACGCAGTTACAGCAAGTGCGTTTGCAAAAAACTGGGCTTAGTGATTATTTCTCGCTGGTGGTTATTTCTGAACAAGTTGGCGTGGCCAAGCCAGATCCTGCTATTTTTACTCATAGCTTAATGCTAATGAGTGATGTGAGCGGCGCTCAAGTTGCGCCTCACAAGGTATTGATGGTGGGTGATAATTTGCATGCCGACATCTTAGGCGGCAATAACAGCGGCTTAGCCACGTGCTGGTACAACCCTAGTGGTAAGCCAAGGGTTCCCGAGGTTTTACCTAGTATCGAAATCAGCCACCACGACCAATTACGGCAGTTATTAAGTTAAGGCTTAATGCACATCGCTATGATTAATGCCGCTATTAAAGCGGCATTTTTTTGAGCGCAAGTTCGGCAATAAATTCGCTCGTCTGCTCACTGTCACTGAGCAAATACACTTGCTCCTTAGCGCGGGTTAGGGCGACATACAGTAAGCGGCGCTCTTCGGCAAACGGATACGCTTCTTTGGGCGGCAATAAGGCATCCAATAATAGCGGCGTCACTTGGCGGGCAGGCAAGCCAAACTGACCGCTAATAAGTGGCGATATAATCACAATATCGGCTTCCATCCCTTTACTGGCGTGAATTGTCATGGCGCTAATCGTTAAATTTGGCCACTCTTGTTGCCACTTTTTAAGCTGCGCCGCGCTTGGTAAATGAAAGCGAAAGCGGCTGAGGATTAATACGCTGCGCGGCGCCATTTTGCCAATGGTGCTATGTCCACCATCCTTCACGGCACTTGCGTGCTGCGCCAATAATTTAGTGATGATTTCAAGGCTTTGCTGCTGAATATGCGGCGCGCTAATTAAGCTCACCGCACTGGTTTTACCTTTGCTTAAGCACTGAATAGATTTAGCAATTTGCTGCGGATTAGTTTGCACAAAGTTGCTTGCCACCGCGGCAATACGCTCATTAAAGCGAAAGCTAGTATCTAGATGGTTGATGCTGCTATCGCCAAACTGAGCGCTAAACTGGCGGGTATAATTTACATCTGAACCCGCAAAGCGATAAATAGCCTGCCAATCATCGCCCACACAAAAGAGTGAGGACGACTTAACGCTGTTACGAAGCGCTAAGATTAATTGCGCTCTCGGCGCTGAAATATCCTGAAATTCATCCACCATGATAAAGCGCCACGGGCTAACAAATTGGCCACTAGTGACATACTGACAGGCGCGGATAATCATGTCGTCAAAATCAATTTGATTGGCTTGCTTAAGGTGCGCTTGATAGCGGCTTACTAGTGGTTGCAGTAATTCAAGCTCAGCCAATAGTGGCGCTTTATTAGTGCCTTGCCCCAAGCGCTTGAGCCAGCGAGCTTTTGCCTTACTATCATCGAGCTGATGCAATTTAAACAGCCCAATTTGCCCTGCCAATTGCCTTGCTAATTGCGCCATTAACGGCTGGGCTAATTGGCTATCCCTTAGCCAGTGATTGGCGGGGATGGCGCTCGGCTCTATGCCTAAGCGGGCTAATGCCTTGATGAGTGCAGGCAGTAATTGCCCTTGCTGCGCTTGGTAATAATATAAATCGATATGGGGTGTTTGCTGCTCTTTATAGCCGTTAATGGTTGTCGCAATTTGCCCCTGATAGTGGGCATTATCCACATACTCTGGGCTGCGCTTGGCTTTATCTAAGCTAAAGAAATGCAAATACAACCCAAGCTGAGGTAAATGAAAGCGACTGAGTTCATTTTTATGGGCGGCTTGATAGTGATAATCGATTTGGCGGCTAAATAGCCAATTAGCGAGCACGCGCTCGCTAAAGTTCGCGACCTTATCCCCCTTAAGGCTCACGATTTGCTGCTCGTTTAAGTAGTTGTGATGAGAGGCTCTGGATGCAAAATCATGGGGGTGTTTTTCAAGCAAATGCCAGCGCTCAAAATACTCTTGCACTTGAAAGCTATAGGCTGGGTCTTGCATCAAGTTGGCTAATTCTGCCTTAACCCAATCATGCAATCCTTGGTTATCTTGCTGCCACGGGCTCAAACTTGGGGCTTGCCCTTCTACTTGCTGAATGATGCTAAGCCCTAAACTATGAAAGGTAGTGGCGAGCACGGCCGCGCCTTTAAGCTTATCTTGAATGCGCATGGATAATTCATTGGCAGCATCTCGGCCAAAGGCCAATAGCAGTAAGTCCTCTGCTTGCGCTTGACCGCTTGCCAGCAAATAAGCGCTACGGCCCACCATAACGCTAGTTTTGCCGCTGCCAGCACCGGCTAATAATAAGTTATTGTGCTCATCAATAATGCAGGCGCGGCGCTGACTTAAGGTCAGTGGCCGACTTTCTATGCTATCAAACAGTGATTGAAATTGACTGAGTTGACTCGTCACAAAGCGCTCTTGCTCGGCTTGCCTATCAGCCCTTGTCCAAGCGGCAATAGTCAGTAGCTCTTGAATGGCTAAGGCTAGTGGCTCGTCTATCACTAGGCGGCTATTTTTAATCGCAATATCAGCCAGTTGCCATTTATTCTGCTCTTGGCGCGCATATTCATGAAGACGCTGCAAATGACTATTTCTGGGGTATTGCTGCGATAAACTTGGACGTAGGTGTTCAACAAATTTAAGTAAGGGTTGGCGCTGGGCTTGCAACCAAAAAGTTAGCATTGGCTGCAGATAGGTTTGCTCGGCGCCATAACTGACCATGGCAATTTGCCAGGTTTTGTCAGCGCATGGCAGCTGAATAATCCAACCAAATAAACTTAAATGCCACTGCGGCGGGGCTATGAGGCTGCGCCAACTAAGGTCTATCATTTGGCCTTGAGATTGGAACCTAATACCGGCCTGACTGATGCTTAACGCCGCGCTTGGGGCTCCGCAAATTCGGCCTATGTGGCTACTAAAAATAGGGGTGACGGGCACGGAAAGTCTTATACAAAAATCAATTTGGCAAACTGTGGCGAGTTTTGACTCCTAAAGCAATCAATAGTGAAAATGATGGGTGTGAATGGAGAAATTTTAGCCGAGCTATTTACCGCACGCCTTAGACTGGCTATGTTCAAATAGAGAAAATAATTAATACCTTAGCTTAATTTGTGTAACCCATTAAGGCAGCGGAGGCGCAATGACTTATGCCATAGGATTTTGG
Source organism: Shewanella sp. SNU WT4 (assembly GCF_006494715.1). Lineage (NCBI taxonomy): Bacteria > Pseudomonadati > Pseudomonadota > Gammaproteobacteria > Alteromonadales > Shewanellaceae > Shewanella > Shewanella sp. SNU WT4. The sequence goes on along the minus strand of NZ_CP041151.1, from coordinate 122,891 downwards.
CTCGCAGCATGCAGTTTGAGTGCTATGTTGGCCTTAGATTTGGGGATAGATCCCTTGGCGATGCCGCAATGGGTCGCGGTATTGGTTGCACTCTTGTTTATGCCAAGGGCTGGAATGGCTTGTGGCGCATTGCTGCTGGGGATGTGGGTCTATATCAGCACCTTAGATCAACAGTCGTTAGAGATGAGCTTGAGTGTGTGGGTGATGGCGCCTGTCATCATGCAAGCCTTAGATCATCAGCGTGTCTGGCAATTTCGCGCCTTATTGCTCACTATGGCCTGTTCATTATTTTTAGGCTTAATAGTATTGCAAGCCGAAGGGCGATTAGCGGGCGATGCGACCGTGACTTTATGGCAATTGTTCGCCATAACACTCTTGTGTTTAAGCGGGCGTTATTGGCAACCCACCGAAATTGCCAATCCTTGGTTATTGCTGCCCTTAATGGTGTTGCTCGGCTTAGGTCAATTTCAGCCATTGCTGTTAACGCTTAAACTGATGGCACTGATTTATTGTTTGCAGCGGCTTAAAATGCTGACAGTTCCTGACTATTTACCTGCAATCACCCAAGCTATGCCCATCATGGCCTTTGTTGGCTTAACTGCTACTGTGGCTGGCAAGATTCCTGCGCCCATACTGCTAGCTTGGCTGTTAACCTTAGTGTTCGTGTGGCTTGGGGATAGGGTGTATACCCAAGAGCAAACCGAAGAGTAAGTATTTGTCAGTATCACAGCCACCAAGCAGCCTATCATTCGGCCGTTAGTATTGATGAATGCTAACGGCTCCCTTGCGCTTCTGCCCCGCAGTTTGTATCAAAATGTATAGTTGTTAGTGCCTTAGCCGTTAATTCCTTGTTGCTATCAGGTTCATGGGGTATTGTGCGCTTAATATTTATGCATGTATTGAAAGTTAAACAGGATGAAGGTTATGGAAAACCGAGTCATTTATATCGCCTCTGCTGATGCGGGATGGCTGAATATGGTGGCCGCGGGCATGGCAAGTATTTTTGAAGAAATTCAATTTACTACTGTGAATGATGTTCAAGGGTTATGGCACCTGCCGTCCTCGGCGTTGGTTATTTATGATAAAGCTAGCCTAGGTAATCCCACGGCATTATTAATCAATCCACGCGAGCGTGGTGGTAAGTGGTTAATAGTCAATGCTGACAGCCTTGATGAAGAGAGCGTGCCTGGGCTCATTTCTTTAGGTTTCTCTGGGTTAATTGTTAAAAATCAAACCTTAGAGCGGATGCCGCGCGCCATTCGTACCTTAACGGCTAATGAGTTGTGGTTTAGTCGCCATGCCATGTCATTATCTCTCAAGCAAAACTTTAATTTATCGTCGCAACCTACCAATGCTATTCATGTGCTTAGTGCTAAGTACAACTTGTCGGTGCGCGAGCAACAAGTGTTTTTATGTTTGGTGCAAGGGCAAGCCAATAAAGACATAGCGCTTGCCATGAACTTGAGTCCAAGCACCATTAAGTGCCATGTGGCGGTCATATTGCAGAAAACTGGCAAGCAAGGGCGCAGTCAAGTCAGCGCCTTATTGTTAGAGGATGCGCTTGAGTGTGTGATCTAGATCACGCTTGTCTTGCTTTAGTTATTTATTCGGCCTAAGTGCGGTGTTTGATTGGCCATGTGGCCGATACTAAAATGGATGCCTTGTAAGTATATTGTATGAAAATCAAAACCATACATTACTTGGAATGGAGTCCTTAAAATGAAAGCTTTAACTGTTAGTCTGATCTTAACTGCTATGTTGTCAGCAAGTGCTGGTGCTGCAAATTGGTCGAGTGAAGCTCGTGACACCGACGGCCAAACACAGTTTTACGTCAACCTGCAAGATGACGTACCGCAGCGTTGTCGTATGATCACTCAACCACAACTTACCATAGATATGGATTTAAAAGAGGGTAAAGCAAGCCAATTTGAATTCAAAGCTTGGTGTAATGTTGATAGCCGCCAAGGTAAATTAGTGGTTGGAGCTTCTCCATGCATTAACAATAACAAAAAGGATATCATCCCGTTAGCGGTTGAATTTGAGAATGCTAAAGGTCTGATTGATGCAAACAGTCACTCATCTTCAGCAACAAATTACCATGCTATCGATGTGAACTTTGCGGTGAGCAATGCCACAGCACTAGATATGGGTGACATGAACGTACTGAAAATCAAACCTGTTGTTAATGGTTGGGAAAAAGCGGGTACCTATAAAACCAATATGTATGTATCTCTGTACCCACAATAACAATGTAAAGTTGTAAATTAGGGGCCGCTAGGCCCCTTTTGAGGTTGATAGGCGCTTAACAACTCTTTTACTCAATGCCGTATTGTTGTTCTCTCCTTTGGCTCATAGCTTTGAGTTATTCCCCATGGTCGATTTTATTAGCGATCAAGGCCAACAAAGCGAGCGTTTTTTTAAAGTCAACAATACCACTGACAAACCCTTGCCTCTTGAAGTGTTTATCCAACAACGCTTAGTGACTGGCGAAGCCAGTGAGCAATTACAAGCGACTGATGACTTCATGGTGTTCCCTCCGCAAGTGCTTATTCCCCCAGGTAAAACTCAAACCGTTAAAGTGAAATATATTGGCGTTCCTGTGGCCGAGTCGTTGTCATATCGCGTGGTATTTAGTCAGCTGCCCATTGCTGATGATGCCAGTGAAAGTAGCATTAAAATGCTGTTTCAAATTGGCGCCTTGCTGTTTGTGACTTCGGATAAATTGCCGCAAAAATTAACCACAGAATTAACTGCTAACCCCAATGAATGGTTGGTTACTAATACAGGCGCGGGCGTATTGACCTTGTCGGCAATGACCTTTGGCGCTAAGGCTGGCAAGCAAAGTTACCGCTGGACTTGGGATGACATTAAGACCTTAGTTGAGCGCCAGTATTTAGCGCCCCGCCAGAGCGTGCGCATCAATGCTGTGAGCATATTATCAAACAATGAGCAATTAACTCAGGTTGAAGCCTCGGGATATTAGGCCTGTATTAGCGCACCAGTAAGGTGCATTAGGCTGACAAGGAAAGTGAATGAAAGGTGGGATTGGGCTAAGTATTATCTTTGCCTTGATGTTATCACCCTCACAGGTCGGGGCTATGACTATGTCGTTGCCCTTATGGATTGGGGATAGTGAGCTTGGCGAAATCCCAGTCACCCTCTCAGGGCTGGAGGTGAGCGCCGTGTCCTTAACTGCGCTGCAAGCCAAGCTTGGCGGGCGAGTCGCAAGTCACAGTTGGCAAGCGTTAGCTGCGCAAGTGGCAACACCCTCTAGCACTATGATCCCGTTATCGGAACTATCCAAGGCGGGAATTAAGGTGCAATTTGATCCGCAAACCTTAGCCCTATCTGTGGCCATAGCTCCCTCGATTATGGGGGATATAGGGGTAAATTTTGGCGAAGAGTATGCTGAGTTTATTCCAAGCAGCAGTAGCCAATTTAGTTGGCTCAATAGTTTCAATTTTGCCCACACCGAAGACTGGCAAGGGGATAATCAAGCCTCTAATTCAGATATAGATTGGTTGGCATAATTTAATCTTGGTGGCGTGAATGGACTGAATATCTCTACCGCCAATTACTTTGAAATCAATGATCAACAAATCCAGTATTTGCGTGGGGAATGGACGGCTTTTTATGATGCGCCGCGTTTACCGCTGCGAGTATCGTTAGGCGATGTGACCTCGGCGACCTCAGGTTTTTTATCTAGCCTTAGTCTTGGCGGTATCGCGCTTTTTAGTGATTATGCCAATCTTCAACCCGATCGCGTCATTGGCCCGAATAATCAACAAATGTTGATACTGCAAGAATCGGCTGAAATAGATATTACCGTTAATGGCCAAGTTATTTATAGCGGCCGCCAAGACGCCGGACGCTTTAATCTCGCTAATTTACCGTTAAATAATGGCGCCAATGACATTATTGTTTATGTGCGTTACTTATCGGGGCGAACCGAAACCTTAACCTTTAGTCAGTTTTATAACAGCACTTTATTGCAAGAAGGCATAGTAAATTACGCCTTTAGCTTGGGCGCACCTTCTATTTATGGTGATGAGGGCATTGAGTACCTATCAACCTGGGCCGCTAATGGTTTTATTGAGTATGGTTTCACATCTTGGCTAACCTTAGGGCTGAATGCTACGGCTGCTGAATTTGGTGAAGGCCTTGGCGCTACCGCAACCTTTGGCACTGATTACGGTAATTTGAGCTCGAGAGCGGCACTGAGTAATGGCGATGAGCTTGGCTCGATCTACGCATTCAACTTTGAAAGCACTATTGTTGGCGCGGCGGTCAATCAGAGCCCGAATCTTAGGTTAGGCCTTGAGTTTGCTGATGGTTTTAATAACTCGCCTTGGGATGACACGGCTTTGCCACAGACTTATCAGCGCGCATTGGTTAATTATATTTGGACCATTAACGATGCTTGGGATGCGAGTATATCCGCTTCCTATTACCGTGCGTTGTTAGCCGATAAGCAGCTTAATGGCACAGCGCAGGTCAATTGGCGCTCTGGCAATATGAATGTCGGGGCGGGCATCACTTATAACAATAATGATAATTTCTCTAATGCCGATACCCAATATTTTTTGACCTTTGATTGGTACTTATCCCTTGCCGATAAAGGCCTAAGTTTAGGCACTAGCTATAACACCATAGATAATCGTTCGCGCTTAGATGTTTCTCGCATCAATAACGATCGGGTCGGCGACATGGGCATGCGGGCGCAGTTAGAGTATGAAGATCAGCGCGACCGCGAATTAGCGCAAGTCAGCTATACCGGCAACCGAGCGCGCTGGGAGGCGGAAGTTCAGCGCTCTCAAAGTAATAATGGCAACAGCGATGCCAGTTATTCTGCATCGATCCGCGGTAATACCGCCATAGGTATTGCGGGTGGTCATGTTGGTTGGGGCCGCGCGCAGCTGGGACCATTTTTAGTGGCTAAGCTGCATCCCACGCTGGCAGAAAGTGAGCTGCAAATTGAAGTTAATCAGTCCGGGCAATATACGGCCGCCGCTTCAGGTTCTATTCCTGCGCTATTGCCGTTAGATATAGCTTACACGGCCAATGTGATTGATATTAATGTTCCTAATGCGCCCTTAGGTTATGACTGGGGTGAGAGCCGCTTAGATATATCCCCGGGCGCGGCCACGGGTCATGTGGTGGAAGTCGGGTCGGATAGTTCGTATACCGCTATGGGCACCTTAGTTAACAACAACGGTGAACCTTTAGGTTATTTACAAGGTGACTTGATTGCTAATGGTCAGGCACTGGCTTTCTTTACCAATAAAACTGGGCGTTTTTATATTGCTGGCGTAAGTCCTGGAGTTTATGACATGCGCTTGCACACTGCGTTATGCCAGAGCATGAGCGTGACAATCGCACCAGGAGATTCAAATCTGATAGACATGGGCACTTTGTCCATGACTTGCACCAAGGAGAATGATCATGAAAGCCATTAACATCAGTGGCGTATGGCTTGGATGCCTACTCTTTTGCTCGAATGCGTTGGCTGAGTGTGATGGTCAATGGCAAGTGGATTTTACTCCCGCGGCCGCGCAAGTGGATACTAAAGGACAAGGGGTGTGGATACCCGCGCATGTGAGTGTCGATCGCGGCCTTAATACCTGCGCCGAGCAACTCTTGCTGCGCCAACCTCAAAGCGGGCCATTAATGCTGCAAGGCCAAAGTACTATGGCCGACTATCAGTTGATGCGAGCGAATCGGCAAACCCTCAATCAAATCGGGCGTGATTATTTTGTGTTGCCAGTGCAAGGCATGCATAAAGTCGACTTTTGGGTGTATGTTGCCAAAGGCCAATTACTGGAGCCTGGCCGCTATCAAGGACTGCTCGATGTGAAATTGCAAGGCGCTAAACTGGGTGAGCAAAGTTGGCAGCAACACGCGTTTGAATACACAGTCACGCCCTTTGTGCGAGTTAAGTTATCTGGCGTGAGTGGTCAGTGGTTGCAAGCTGTCGGCACCTCAGTGCATGTTAATCTTGGTGATTTAAGTCAGCGTAATCAAAGAGAGCTGCCTGTATATGTAGAAAGTAATACCTTAGTGAGTATGCGGGTGTCATCCAAACATGCAGGCGCCTTAGTGCATACCAGTAACGCCCAAAACCGCGTACCCTACAAAATGCTATTTGCTGGCCAAGAAATAGTGCTGACCAGTGAAGCTCTGCTAGATATTGCCCAGCGACCGTTAATGGGTAAAAACGTGAGCTTAGTGTTTGAGAATCAAGCCTCACCGTTTGCGCGGGCAGGCCACTATGAAGATGTAGTGACTGTGAGTATTTTTGCTAGGTAGTAAGACTAAGTATTTTTGTTAGATAGTAAGAGCATTGCGGCTTGATGGCGGCTAAAGGCTTGCCATCAAGCGTATAGCATTAGCGAGTTAACCGCTTGCTTAAAATGTTAAGATTACGCCCGCTTAAGCGCATCAATTTCACGGCGCAATTGCTGCTGTTCATCCACGGCTAGAGCTTCTAGCACTTCAATCCGCTCCCTTAGTTTCGCAATTTCTTGTTTTAACTCATCTTGACTGGCCTGCTGCTTACGATTGTTTTTTTGCTGTTGAGTTTTCATTTTCATAATCGAAATGAGTGCCCCACACACAATAGCCACAATCGGGATCAGTAACGCTAACGTTGCGCTATTCATAGCAATACTCCAAGGATGTAGATAAAAACCAGTATGGTGCTGACAGGGGTAATTCACCAGTGGCTAAATACTGCAAGTGGTAACTAAGTGTGTTTTGTTTATGGCGGCTCAGGCTATCGCCTTGAGTTATTAAGAAGGGATATGTGGCTATAAAAAAGCCGCTATTAAAAGCGGCTAAGAGAGTCAAGGTTACGCTTAGCGCATAGTAACAAATTCTTCGGCGCCCGTAGGGTGCAGCGCGACGCAGGCATCAAAATCAGCCTTAGTGGCACCCATCTTAATTGCAACGCCAAAGCCTTGCAGTATTTCATCCATACCAAAACCTATGCCATGAATACCAACCACTTGCTCGTTATCGCCAGCGCATACCAGCTTGAATTTACATTCTTGGCGGTGAGCGGTAACGGCGGTATACATGGAGGCAAACGTAGAACGATAGACTTTAACCTGATCACTGCCAAACTTTTCAATCGCTTGTGGTTCAGTCAATCCCATAGTGCCAATCGGTGGGTGGCTAAATACTATGGTAGGTACATTGGAGTAATCCATCTTAGCGTTCGGCAAGTTACCAAATAAACGCTCAGATAATAGTCGTCCCGCTTTAACGGCAACAGGAGTTAATTCAATGCCGCCGGCCATAATATCGCCGACACAATGTATGCCTGCTGCCGTGGTATTTTGATACTCATCTGTGATCACAAAGCCATACTCATCAAGCTGAACTTGGGTGTGTTCTAAACCTATGTTGTTGGTCGACGGTGTGCGGCCAATGGCCCAAATTAAGCAGTCGACATTGTGCTGCAAACCATTCTCTAAAGTCAGAGTTAAGCTGCCATCGGCTTGCTTTTCTACCGACTGCGGCACGCTATTGGTGTGCAGTGTCGGGCCGTTTTGCGCCATAGCATTGATCAGAGCTTCACTAAGCAGCGGATCAAAGTTACGCAGTGGCATGTGCTTACGCACAAATAAATGGGTTTCGCTGCCAAGGGCATGCAAAACGCCTGCTACTTCAACGGCGATATAACCCGCGCCAACTACAGCCACGCGCTTAGGTTGCGTGGTTAAAGCAAAGAAGCCATCGGAATCAATACCATGCTCAGCGCCCGGGATATCTGGGAAGCTTGGGCTGCCACCCGTCGCAATTAAAATGTGTTTAGCTGTGTAGTGCTGACCATTGACTTCGATAGTGTTGTCATTGATGAAGCGGCCGAACCCGCGTACCACAGTCACTTGATTGCTAGCCAGACCGCGATCATAGGCGCCATGAATACGGTTAATATAGGCTTCACGGCTATTGACTAAGGTTTGCCAGTCAAACTTATTCACTGTGACATCAAAACCATAATCTTTGGCATATAAGTGCATGGCTTCAGCGACTTGAGCGCCATACCACATGACTTTTTTCGGTACGCAGCCGACATTGACACAAGTGCCGCCTAAAGCTTTAGCTTCAATCAATAGAACCTTGGCGCCACGCATTGCCGCGCGATTGGCTGAAGCAATACCGCCACTGCCAGCACCTAAGCATATATAGTCAAAATGTTGTGTCATTGGATATCTCCATCCTTGCGACTAACGAGCAATAATGGCTTATTGTAAGTAGGATAAAAGCAAAATGATAGCCGCGCTGCGTCACCAGCCTTAGCGGCTAAGGCCGATGGTGTTTACTATTAGTGGCTGAATGAACAGACCTGACGTTGCTTTAATGTCGGGCCATCGCCACTGCAGTCTAAGCAGCGCCATTCTTGTCGGCGCTGGCGGAGCTCGGCGGGTTGATGACCAAAGGCTTGTTGCTGTTCATTTAAAAGTTGTATGCGGTTATTGAGCCAGCGGCACGAGGGGTCATTGGCAAATGTCGGACTCACAGCTGCGCTGCTGGTTGCGCTAATGCGAGTTTGCGGCTGTTTATACCTAGATTGTTGAGAGTGAGACTGTTGATATTGAGGCTGTTGATATTGAGGCTGGCGCGGGGATGTTGGCTGAGGTGATATTTTGGGGGCTGGCAGTATTAGATGCGGTTGATTATTCGTTGGGACGATTAGTTGGCCATTGGCATCGCGTGCGCCTTCTTGTCGCAGTGGATAATCAGCCTTGAGTACGGTTTTGGGTTCAGCGGCCATTGCTGCTGTGGTAAATAATAGTGCGACCGTTATTAGCCCTAACAGCGTTTGCGGTTTGCGCGCTACGCTCAATAATCCTTTATATCCCAAAGCAGACTCCAACTCGTTAATTAATTCGAGTGTAGTCGATTAAGCCATTAATATTCTAAATCTAGATCACGGCTTTATTGGCTTATTGATTATCAAACTGCTCTATCAGCGTTTGATAATCAATAATTATTACCAATGAAATTACATCGCCCAACTCAAATTAATGCCGGCCCAAGTTTCATCTTGGCTGGCGTGTTTTTCGCCTGTGATTTCAGTTTCGCGATCCATGGCGTGGCCTGCAAAGACTTGATTGGCAGTGACGCTAACGGTAAGGTTTGGCTGAACCGTAAACTGCGCCCCTAAAGTCAAAGTGGTGTTATCTGAGCCTTCATAGTCATGATTCACATAACCATAGTTAAAGCCTTGGACGGCGCTGGCATATAAATAGGTCGCTGCGGTGGGGTGGAATCCAGAAGTCAGGCCGAGCTCTAAATAACCGCCTTTACTGACGGTTGAATATTGATAGTTGATGCTAGGGGTTAACCATTCAATGCCGTTGTATTCCATGTTGGCGATAAAGTCATTGTCGGTATATCTGTTATCGCCATAACCTTCCACCTTTTGATAGGTCAGGGTAGTGTTGATGTCGTAGAAAGTGGGCAGGTAATATTCGACGCCAATGTCCATTTCAGTGTAATTAACGCTATCACCGCGACCGACACTGATATAGCTACCGAAGTTTTCACCCGTATATGAAGCATTGCCCCAAAAAATACCGCCTTTAGTGAGTTGGTCGCGACCTTCTGAAATATATTTTGAATCCCATTCAGTGCTTAGGTTGATATCGCCAGCCATGGCGACACTACTAATGCATGATCCTACTAAAACAAGCGCGATTGGTGTTTTCATCGAAAATATGTCCCTGTTAAACTGATAAATGTGCCTAAATAATGATTAAATTATAAGAATGATAATTATTATCAATTGTGATATCGGTTTGGTTTTTATCATTCTTAATGATTTTTAATAAGCAGCAGGGTCGCGAAAAAGGTGTTTCATAACTCGGTAAAAGTTGAAATCAACCTGGGATGCGGCAGCAAATAATTTTGCTATTCCCCTTTGGCGGCTTGATTATTACCGATCGCGCCCTTATTTATACTGTTATCACCAAAATTTCATCTGAGGGAAAGGAATGAGTAATCCATTACTTAGCAACACAGATCTACCCCAGTTCTCGAAAATCAAACCTGAACATATACAACCGGCCATCGAGCAAGCCATTGAAGATTGTCGACGCTTGGTTGAACAAGTGGTCTCAGGAACTGAGCAATTTACCTGGGCAAATCTAGTGGCACCTCTTGAGGCGGCTGATGACCGTTTAAGTAAAATGTGGTCGCCTATTTCTCATATGAACTCAGTCCTGAGCACTGAAGAATGGCGCGCCGCCCACGATGCCTGCTTACCTTTATTATCTGACTATGGAACATGGATAGGCCAACATCAAGGTCTGTACCAAGCATATAAAGCGCTGCATCAGTCGCCGCAATTTGCCCAATTATCGAAAGCGCAGCAAACCAGCATAGAGCATAGCCTCAGAGATTTTGAGTTATCAGGCATAGGCTTAGATGACGCTGGTAAAAAACGATACGGCGAAATTGCTAAGCGCTTATCAGAAATCACCAGTCAGTTTTCAAACCAGTTATTAGATGCCACTGAAGCTTGGCAAAAGCAGATAGTCGATGAAACGCTATTGGCGGGCTTACCAGAATCGGCAATCGCCGCGGCTAAAGCCATGGCTGAAGAAAAAGAGTTAAGCGGCTGGGTATTTACCTTAGATTTCCCATCTTACATGCCGGTGATGACTTACAGCGATAACCGCGACTTACGCCAAGAAATGTATAGCGCCTATGTTACGCGCGCTTCAGATCAAGGGCCGTTTGCGGGTCAATATGACAACTCAGCCTTAATGGATGAAATTGTTGCGCTGCGCCATGAACTTGCCAACTTACTGGGTTTTGCTAATTACGCTGAAAAGTCGTTAGCCACTAAAATGGCCGATACTCCAGAGCAAGTCATTAGCTTCTTAAATGAATTGGCGCTGCGCAGTAAAGCTCAAGGGCAAGCTGACTTAGCCGAGCTTAAATCATTTGCCGCGCAAACCTATGGTGTGACTGAGTTAGCCTCGTGGGATTTAAGCTATTACGCTGAGAAGTTACAAGAGCATAAGTACGAAATCTCTCAGGAAGAATTGCGCCTTTACTTCCCTGAAGACAAGGTATTATCAGGCTTATTCTTTACTGTGTCGCAGTTGTTTGGTCTGCGCATTGAAGAGCAAAAAGACGTTGATAAATGGCATAAAGATGTGCGTTTCTTCCACATTTATGATGCTAGCAATATTCTGCGTGGCAGTTTTTATTTAGACCTCTATGCTCGCAGCGGCAAACGTGGTGGCGCTTGGATGGATGAGTGTAAAGTTCGTCGTCTTGACGGTGAACAGTTGCAATTACCTGTAGCCTATCTGACCTGTAACTTTAATGCGCCCGTTGACGGAAAACCTGCCTTATTTACCCATGATGAAGTGACTACCTTATTCCATGAATTTGGCCATGGCATTCATCATATGCTGACTAAGATAGAGGTTGGCGGTGTGTCTGGCATCAACGGTGTGCCTTGGGATGCCGTTGAATTACCTAGTCAATTCATGGAAAACTGGTGCTGGTCAAAAGAAGCGTTAGTTGAGATTTCTGGTCACTATCAAACCGGCGAGCCATTACCGCAAGTCATGTTAGATAAGATGCTGGCGGCTAAGAATTTCCAATCTGCCATGATGATGCTGCGTCAAATCGAATTGTCTTTATTTGATTTCCGTTTGCATTATGAATATGACCCAGCGCAAGGCGCCAAAGTGCAAGCGGTTCTTGATGATGTGCGCAAGCAAGTGGCCGTGGTATTCCCGCCTGCGTTTAACCGCTTCCAGCATAGTTTTGCCCATATTTTTGCGGGTGGTTATGCGGCAGGTTACTACAGCTATAAGTGGGCAGAAGTGTTATCGGCTGATGCTTTCTCGCGTTTTGAGGACGAGGGTATTTTTAACCCGCACACAGGCGCCGACTTCTTAACTCATATTTTAGAAATGGGTGGCAGTGAAGAGCCGATGGAGTTGTTCACGCGTTTTCGTGGCCGCGAGCCGAGCATTGATGCCTTATTGCGTCATTCCGGCATCATAGAAACCCAAGACTAAGTCATTCGCGCGAGTTTCATTGCTATGACTCTTATGCCAGTGCTCGCACTGGCATTTTTCATGGATAAATGTGACTGATTTCACACTTGTTGTGTGGTAAGACCTCTGTTAGCCTGTGAGCCTTTGGCTAATGGTTAGCTTTTCACCTCTGCAAGGACGTTCCATGAACTTATATTTTCGCCTGATATGGCTGTTTTTGTGGCGAGTGCGCCACAGTGGCAATATTGGTTTTTTGGATACCAGCAGCATTAGTTATCGCGCGCTGCCAACGGATTGCGATATCAATTTTCATCTCACTAATTCCCGCTATCCAGCCTTTATGGATTTAGCCCGTACTTACATGCTGGCTGACATGGGCTTATTAAAAAAATTCCTCAAACTTAAGTGGATGCCAATAGTCAATGCGGCGGAATTTACTTATATCAAGGACATTAAGCCGTTGGCTAAATTTACTATCGATACTAAGTTAGTCGGCTGGGATGAAAAGTATTTTTATATTGAACAAAGGTTTGTGAGTGAGCGCGGATTGCATTGTATTGCGCATCTGCGCGGAGTATTTGTGTGCGATCGTCGCCAAGTGCCAATCGAAACCTTAGTGACCGCAGCCAATTATCATGGCCCGGCGCCGGAGTTACCGCCAGAAGTGGTTAAGTGGAAAGAGTTTTTACAGGTGAAAAAGCAGCAAAATACTTAAAAAATAGCTGCTGCAATTAGTTTAATGGCGGAATGGCTAAGCCTGCGGCATGGGCTGAGCGAGCTTGTTCAATTTCATCACTGACTAGCATCCAAGCGCCGCGCACTAAGCTTTGCTGGCGATAACGGCTTAAATGTTCCAAGTCGCGAATTTCATTCAGTATTAGTGGGTGGTGTATGCAGGGAATGAGCGCGCAATCGGCTAAGGATAAGCTATCACCACATAGCCAATAATGCGTTGTTAGTTGCTGTTCAAGTCGCAGCAGGAATAGGCGTATGTTCCTAAGCTGCGCTTGTTGTTCTAATTGATTGTTGGTGTTGCTGTGTTTGTCATACAAGCATAAACCTTCATTGAGTTCAAAATCCACCAATCTATCCCACAGCCGAGTGGCAAGATTATTGGGCTGTTCGCGCAATAATAACTGAGTGTTATTGGGAAAGGTGTTATCTAAAAACTCGATAATAATGGTGGACTCTGGATAGAGTTGGTTGTGCTGATAACGCAGTAAGGGCAGCTTACCAGTGGGGGACAGTTTACGATAATCTTGGCGCGCCAGAGGATCGCTTAACTCTATGATGCGCGGATAAAAATTGGCTTGTTTTTCATAAAGCGCAATCAATACTTTTTGTGAGTAGCGAGACAAGGGATGGTAATACAAGTCCATCTGGCAGGTCTCCTGTGGCTTGTTTGAAGTTATTTATAACTGTAGCTCTTTTTTGAATACCTGCTCACTGAGAAAGGCCGCCAGCGCCCGTATTCTCGGGGGCAGAGTGTCATTATGGTTATGACTTAAGAAAATGCCGCCTTGCTGAATTTGATAATCAGGTAATACCCGTTTTAACACTTGTTGATTCAAATAGGGCTGCGCCAGTGTTGAGGCTACGCAAGCAAGCCCTAAGCCTTGGCATGCCAGTTGTAAAACCGCTTGGCTAGAGTTGCAGCTAATATCGGCTTTGACTCGAATATCAAAATGATCTTTATGGCTATTGGTAAGACGTATGGGTTTGGGCAATTGATTACTACCAACCGTTAACCAGTGATGACAACTGAGTACATCGGGATGCGCCAAATGGCCATGGTTTTTTAAATAACTGGGGCTGGCGACAATGATTTCTTCATATTCAGCAAGTTTTAGGGTTTGCCACTGCTGAGTTTTATGAGGCGTTGCTGGCCGCGCTTGCCCCATGTATAGCACTAAGTCGATATGGTGCTCATCGAGATTAAGGCGGTTATCCTCCATTAATAGCGTCAACTTAATATGCGGGTAGCGGCGATGAAACTCACCTATATGAGGCAAAATCAGTTGGCGACCTAGGTCTCTTGGCATGGCAAATTTTATGCTGCCATTAAGGGTATTAGCATCTGGGATCACAGCTTGCTGCGCTTGTTTTGCCAGATGCAAGAGCTCGTTGCAGTACTGAAAATAATGGCGGCCACTGTCGGTGGGTTGCACAGAGCGCGTAGTGCGCTGCAATAAGTTCACCCCTATGGTTTGCTCAAGTTTCTTGATATGTTGACTGACCATGGAGCGACTGATCTCTAAATGCTGCGCCGCCTTAGTAAATGATCCCTTATCGACCACATTGGCAAACACTAGCATGCGATAAAGCTGAGTAGCATCCATGATGATTCATCCTTGATTATTCATTGCTAATAACCAAACTAGTAGAGATTAATGACTTTATCCAGCATAGGTAACACATTGGAAGCATTTTCAACCATTTATGCCCGCGCTTGTGAGCGTAAAGGCGGGCCAGTAGCATTAGCGCAATTATTGCCAGCAAGCCCAATTCAAAGCGATTTAGCACTCTTGAGTGATGCTGAATATCTATCTGCCTTTAGTCGGCAAGTGTTTAAAAGTGGTTTTGTGTGGCGGGTAGTGACCCACAAATGGCCGCAATATGAGCAAGCATTTTTTGGGTTTGAGCCCTTTAAAGTGGCTATGATGTCACCGGATCAATTGGCTGAGCGTGCGCGCGATCCTGCCCTTATCCGCCATCAAAAGAAAACCCAAGCCATTTATGATAATGCCATTATGGTGATGGAAACCTCGGCGCAACGGGGTGGCTTTGGTCAGTTTATTAGTGAGTGGCCGAGCGAAGATATCACTGGGCTATGGTTGTGGTTAAAGCAGCATGGCACACGTTTAGGCGGCAATACTGGGCCTTATGCACTGCGAGCATTAGGAAAAGACACCTTTTTAGCGACGCGTGATGTGCTTGGGTATTTTCAAGCTCATGGATTACTAGATGCAGCCATCACATCCAAAAAAGGCTTAAGTCAAATGCAGGCGGTGTTTAATGAGTGGCAACAACAAAGTGGTTATTCGTTAGCGCACTTGAGTATGATTGTCGCCATGAGCGTGGGCGACAATTATCTCGCTGCGCAATAGATTGCATCTAAATATATGGCGGTAGCTTAAAAGCTTTTACTGACACCTATGACAAGTCTGTCATCAAAAATTTCAGTTTGGCCGCCATACACTAAGTGCTCACCAGCAACTGTGCTGCCGTGGTAGCGCAAATCAAAATCTAAGGATGCCCAGCGCTTACTCACGCCAATATTCCAGTGTCCCCAACCTTCCGCCCCTGGGCCACTTAAATCTTGGTAACCGTAAGAGCCTGACACATTAAAGCCATTACTAAATTGATAGCTGGGGTGAATGGCATAGTTAACCCCAGACCAGTCTTTAACGCCAAACCAATCATCTAAGGTTGGGGTTACTTCCAATTGCACTTTGGCTTGATCAAATTGCTTGGCAACACGCAGCCACAATTCGGTGTAATTGGAATAAGACGCCCCAGGATAAAGGTAAGAGAAAACCATCACATCATAACTAAAACCACTATCGCCAAAGTTGCCCGCTTTTCCTATATAGGGGGCGGTCACTATTTCAAGGTTGGGATCTTGAAATTTAATGTTGGAAGCAAAAACGCCGGCATACCAACCTTGGGCATTGCCCCAATTGAGGGTGCCTTGCACTACTGGAACTTCACCATCGACAGTTTCAGACTCGCCGCGAAACACGTAATCAGAGGCAAAGGTTAACTTGCCGGTAATTTCACCGCCGAGTAATTGATTGTCTGCCGCATTAGCTAAGTTGAGTTGGCTGCCGCATAACAATAATCCGGCCATAGCTAACGTGAGTGGGCTATGGTGATTAGCCACTGAGGCTGCTTGAGTATTCATATTCATCCATTCTCCGACAAGTTTACTTGCGCGAATTAAAGAATAGCAGTTGCTAATAAACAGATTGTTGATCATCGACATTTTTCACGCCGCCGATAATTTTCCTTAAAATCAAAGCGATCAATTAATATTTACTGTATGTAGGATAAATGTAACTATGTTGCTCGTTGTTTGCTGGATTTAAAGATTGCGCAACGGCTTGGTTGGTGGTTCGATCATCTTTTTCATTCGTTTACACTTTTTATCTCAACCTTGGTTGTGTTGCTAATCCTCGTTATGAGATAAATGCACGTTAATTAAATATTCACCTTATTCTCCTTATCTTCTCCACCAACATTCGGCGAGATAAATCCAGAGAAATTGCAATATTCTAGGAGTTCTGATGCGGCATATGCTTAAGATAGTCTCAGTTATTACTGCGGCGCTATGGATAACAGCTTGTAATTCTGAAGCTGAGGGGCCAAAAGCCAATGCAGGACCGCAAGGAGTTCCTGTGAATGTGGTTAAGGTTACTACGCAAGCGCAAGATATCATGATGGAACTGCCAGGTCGAAGCCGCGCATTTATGCAAGCGGAAGTGCGTCCACAGGTCAGCGGTATCATTGAAGCGCGCAGTTTCGTTGAAGGCGGTTTAGTGACAGTGGGTCAGTCGTTATATCAAATCGACCCTTCTACTTATGAAGCGGCCTTAGTGAGCGCTAAAGCTGACTTAGCTCGCGCTGAAGCCATGGAAGTCTCAACCAAGGCGACCGCCGCCCGTTTCCAAAAATTGGTTAAAACCAATGCCATTAGCGATCAAGATTTTGACCAAGCTAAAGCTTCTTACTTAGAAGCCAAGGCGAGTGTCGCTATCGCCAATGCTGCCATTAACAATGCTGAAATCAACTTAGCCTATACCAAAATGGCGGCGCCAATTTCTGGCCGTATTGGTAAGTCTAATGTGACGCCGGGTGCCTTAGTTACCGCGAACCAGAGCCAAGCGCTGGCGCAAATTTCACAGCTTGACCCAATCAACGTTGACATAGTGCAATCAAGCACCCAAATGCTGCGTTTAAATTCTCGTATTGCTAGCGGTCAACTGCTGCAACCAGAAACCACAGCGGTAAGACTGGTACTGGAAGATGGCACGCCCTATCCACATCAAGGCAAGCTGCAATTCTCTGAAGTGACTGTGGATGAAAACACGGGTTCAGTAAGCATGCGCGCTGAGTTCCCAAATCCCGATGGTATCTTGCTGCCAGGTATGTTTGTGCGTACCACTATGACAGTAGGTAATGATCCTAAAGCGATTTTAGTGCCACAAAAAGGCGTAACTCGTAACCCTAAAGGTCAAGGTCTTGCCATGGTTGTGGGTGCTGACAATAAAGTTGAAGCTCGCATTGTCACCACAGCGGAAGTGATTAATAACCAGTGGTTAGTAACCAGTGGTTTGCAAGACGGCGATTTAGTGATTGTTGAGGGCTTACAGAAAGTACGTCCAGGTGCGACCGCTATTCCACAGATAGTTTCTAATACTGCTGATAAGTAACGGGAAGAATTCATGGCACGTTATTTTATTGATCGCCCCATCTTTGCATGGGTGATCGCCATTATTATTATGTTGGCGGGGGTCTTAGCGATTAAGACCTTGCCCGTCTCCCAGTATCCAAGCATTGCGCCGCCGACAGTGGTTATCAACGCCACTTACCCAGGTGCGTCGGCAAAAACTGTCGAAGATACAGTAACTCAGGTTATTGAACAGCGCATGACTGGCCTGGATAACTTGCGTTATATCACTTCGCAAAGTGATAGTTTTGGTGGTGCAACCATCACCTTAACCTTTAACGCCGAAGCCGATGCTGACATTGCTCAGGTGCAAGTGCAGAACAAACTGCAGCTGGCCATGCCTTTACTGCCACAAGAAGTGCAGGCGCAAGGTATTAGCGTAACTAAGTCCAGTACCGGCTTCTTAATGGTACTTGGCTTCGTGTCGCAAGACGGCTCCATGGATAAAGCGGATATTGGTGACTATGTTGCCAGTAACATTCAAGATCCATTAAGCCGTGTGGCAGGCGTGGGTGATATTCAGTTATTCGGCGCTCAATATGCTATGCGTATTTGGCTCGATCCGCTGAAATTAAACCAATACAGCTTAACCACCAATGACATTTTGATGGCAATTCGCCAGCAAAACGCTCAGGTGTCAGCCGGTCAATTAGGCGGCACGCCGTCAGTGAAAGGCCAGCAGTTAAACGCGACTATTTCTGCTCAGTCACGTTTACAAACCGCCGAAGAGTTCCAAGCCATAGTGCTGAAATCAGACTCTAGCGGCGCAAAAGTGTACTTAAAAGATGTGGCTGAAGTTGAAGTTGGCGCCGAAAGTTACATGGTGACTTCTTTCTATAACGGTCGCCCAGCATCAGGGCTTGCGGTTCAGTTAGCCACTGGCGCTAACGCTCTTGATACTGCTGCGGCAGTGCTTGAGCAAATGGAAGAGATGAAGCCTTTCTTCCCGCAAGGGCTAGAAATGGTGATCCCATTTAACACTACTCCATTCGTCGGTAAGTCGATTGAAGGCGTAGTGCACACTCTGCTGGAAGCTGTGGTACTGGTTTTCTTAATCATGTACCTGTTCTTGCAGAACTTCCGCGCAACCTTAATTCCTATGATCGCGGTACCTGTGGTGCTGTTAGGTACCTTTGGTATCTTGGCGGCGGCAGGCTTCTCAATCAACACCTTAACCATGTTCGCTATGGTGCTCGCTATTGGTCTGCTGGTGGATGACGCCATTGTGGTGGTGGAAAACGTGGAGCGAGTCATGTCTGAAGAGGGCTTAAGCCCACTTGAGGCCACCCGTAAATCCATGGATCAAATCACCGGTGCTCTGGTAGGTATTGGTTTAACTCTGTCTGCGGTATTCGTGCCTATGGCATTTATGTCAGGTTCGACCGGGGTTATTTATCGTCAGTTCTCTATTACTATCGTGTCGGCCATGGGCCTGTCGGTATTAGTGGCTATCGTTCTGACTCCAGCCTTGTGTGCCACTATGCTTAAGCCGCTTAAGCAAGGTCACACACATATCAATACTGGTTTCTTTGGTTGGTTTAACCGTCATTTTGATAATCTGACCAACAAGTACGAATCAACCGTAGGCACTATCGTTAAGCGTACTGGCCGCGTGTTTGTGATCTATTTAGCCTTAGTGGTTGCCACGGGCTGGATTTTCATGCGCATGCCAACGGCCTTCTTGCCTGATGAAGACCAAGGCGTGATGTTCGTGCAAGCCATTTTGCCACCAAACTCTACTCAAGAAATGACCCAGCAGGTGTTAGATAAGGTCAATGATTATCTGACTGTGGATGAAGAGAAGGCAGTTAACTCAGTGTTTACCGTATCAGGCTTTAGTTTCGCTGGTATGGGCCAAAACATGGGTCTAGCTTTCGTGGACATGAAGCCTTGGGATGACCGTACGGCGCCAGGTCTTGATGTGCAGTCGGTAGCTAACCGTGCCATGGGCGCCTTTATGCAAATTAAAGAAGCCTTTGTGTTCGCTTTCGTGCCGCCTGCGGTATTAGAGCTAGGTACGGCTAACGGTTTTGATATGTACCTGCAGGATAAAAGTGGTCAAGGACACGATGCGCTTATCGCTGCCCGTAACCAACTGCTCGGTATGGCGGCTCAAGATCCAAGCCTAATGGGCGTTCGCCCTAACGGTCAGGAAGATGCGCCTCAGTATCAACTGCATATCGATCATGGCAAACTGCGCGCCTTAAGTCTGAATCTGGATGACGTTAATAGCGTACTGGCAACCGCTTGGGGTGGATCGTATGTCAATGACTACATCGACCGCGGCCGCGTGAAGAAAGTATTTGTGCAAGGTGCTGCTGAAGCGCGGATGCAAGCTGAAGATTTAGATGCCTGGTTCGTGCGTAACAGCAAAGGCGAAATGGTGCCATTTTCTGCGTTTGCCACTGGCACTTGGGAATTCGGTTCACCGCGTCTTGAGCGTTTCGGTGGTTTGCCAGCGGTTAACATTCAAGGGGCAACAGCGCCTGGCGTAAGTACCGGTGCTGCCATGGATACCATGGAAAACTTTGCTAAGCAGTTGCCAGCAGGCTTTGGTATTGAGTGGAGCGGCTTGTCTTATGAAGAGCGTCTCTCAGGTAACCAAGCGCCTATGCTGTATGCGCTGTCTATCTTAGTGGTGTTCTTAGTGCTCGCGGCTCTGTATGAAAGCTGGTCAGTACCTTTTGCGGTAATTCTAGTAGTACCACTTGGGGTTATTGGCGCCTTGTTAGCGACTTATGGCCGCGGCCTTAACAACGACGTATTCTTCCAAGTAGGTCTGTTAACCACAGTCGGCTTAGCGACTAAGAACGCCATCTTGATTGTAGAATTCGCGAAAGAATACTACGAGAAAGGCGCTGGATTAGTAGAAGCCACTTTGCACGCAGTGCGAGTGCGTTTACGTCCTATCTTAATGACGTCGTTAGCCTTTGGTTTAGGGGTTGTGCCTCTTGCCATTAGTACTGGTGTGGGTTCAGGCGCACAGAATGCTATCGGTACTGGCGTACTGGGCGGCATGATGAGCTCGACCTTCTTAGGTATCTTCTTTATCCCATTGTTCTTTGTGATTGTTGAGCGCATCTTCAGTCATCGTGAACGTAAGGGCAAAGAGAGCACTACCGATAAGAAGTAAACTCACACGAGTGAACTAATTAAAAAACCCGCCGAGTGCGGGTTTTTTATTGGCTGCAATAGGCAGGGATTTTACTAGCGCGAGGCTTACAGCGCGTGATGAATTGCTGTGGTTAGCAGTAACTCATTGTCATCGAGCGCATGCACATCGCAGCGACTGGCAGTCAACAGCGCGTACGATGCGCGGCCATGATTGCGTGGAATGGTGGTGGAACCTGGGTTTATCAGCAAAATGCCATCACGATACTCAGCGGTCGCAATATGGGTGTGACCATAGACTAAGGCGTCACCTGCTTGCAGCGGCGGCAGATTATCTGGATGGTAAATATGGCCATGGGTTAAGAACAAGCGCATTTGTGGCATTAACACTTGCTGATAAGTGGCTGTGATAGGAAATTGCAGCAGCATTTGATCGACTTCGCTGTCGCAATTACCGCGTACCGCAATGATGCGGTCGGCATAAGTATTTAATAATTCAGCCAGTTGCACTGGGTTATAGCCATCAGGGATAGCATTGCGCGGGCCGTGATTGAGTAAATCCCCAAGTAACAATAAATAACGGGCACCAGATTGCTCAAAGCGCTCAAGCATAGCTTGGCCAGCAGTGAGTGAACCGTGCAGATCGGAGGCGATAAAGAGTGTCATGATAAAACCTTACAAACTAACTCAGGCCGTCAATATAGCGCCTAAGCCGAGCTTTGCAAGGGTAAAGCGTTAGCGGCAAATCATGGACGTGATAACGCGGGCATGGCGCAGAGGTTTGAGCTGGCATTAAAACTAATGGCGGCTAAGGTTGCCCCTCACCGCCATTAGCTCGATGCGTGACGTACGACTAATCGCAAGTCAGTATTTATCTTAAGGTACGTAGTAAGTGGCAGCGCCTGGACCGACTGGTATGCCAAGTACAAACACCCACAAGAAGAAGAAACTGACCCAACCGATAAAGAAGATGATGGTATAGGGCAGCATAGTTGCTATCAGCGTGCCGATACCGAGATCTTTCTTATAGCGACAAGCCACCGCCAAAATCAGACCGAAATAACTCATCATGGGGGTGATCAAGTTAGTCACTGAATCACCAATTCGGTAAGCCGCTTGAATGGTTTCTGGCGCATAACCAATTAACATAAGCATAGGTACAAAGATAGGCGCGGTAATCGCCCACTGCGCTGAGGCGCTGCCTAATGACAAGTTAATAATGCCGCACATAAAGATAAACAGCACAAATACCATAGGGCCAGTTAAGCCAATAGCCGTCAAGGCTTCGGCGCCTGCTACGGCTAATACTGCGCCTAAATTAGTCCACTGGAAGAAAGCCACAAACTGCGAGGCGAAAAATACCAATACGATATACATGCCCATTGAGCTCATGCTGTGAGACATAGCATCAATCACATCTTTATCGGTTTTCATTATGCCAATGGCTTTGCCATACACTAAGCCTGGAATAGCAAAACCAATAAAGATGAAGGCCACTATGCCTTTTAAGAAAGGTGAACCCGACACAGCGCCAGTGGCTTGATTGCGCAGCGGCGCGCCTTCAGGCACAACCAGCAAGGCAATAGTGAGTACAAACGCCAGCGTTGCCCAGCCCGCGAGTTTAAGCGCGCGCTTTTCTTCAGGGCTAACGGTTTCCATTTTTTGATCGCTTAAATCAATGCCAGCTTCACTTGGGTCGTACTTGCCTAAGTTAGGCTCGACAATTTTCTCAGTAACAAAAGCGCCTAAGATGGTGATGATAAAGGTTGAGGCAAACATAAAGTACCAGTTGGCTTCTGGCCCTACGTTATATTGCGGGTCAATCATGCGCGCGGCTGTTTCTGTGATACCAGATAACAATGGATCCACAGTCCCCAATAATAAGTTGGCGCTATAACCGCCAGATACGCCAGCAAAGGCAGCGGCTAAACCAGCTAATGGGTGGCGTCCAAGGGAGTGGAAAATCATGGCGGCCATGGGAATTAATACCACATAACCTAGCTCAGAGGCGGTATTAGAGACTATGCCAGCAAACACAATAGTGACTGTTACTAAGCGCTTGGAGCTGCCAATCACCAGTAAACGCATGGCGGCGGATAACATGCCAGAGCGCTCTGCAATACCTACGCCTAATAGCGCAACTAGCACAGTGCCTAATGGCGCAAAACCAGTGAAGTTAGTGACAAGGTTTGACACTATCATCCGCAGGCCTTCGCCATTCATTAAGCTAACCACATGAATTAAGCCATCGGCACTGCGCCCTGAGGCGCCGACTGGGCGCGGGTCAGCTACCGACATGCCAAAATAGCCGGCAATACCGCTTATCACTAAAATGGCGAGACAGAAGATGGCAAACAAGGTGATGGGGTGCGGCAACAAATTGCCCAGGCGCTCAATAGTGTTCAAAAACTTAACAAACCAGCCTTTGCTGGCGAGATCTTGCGGGGAATGGCTCACCCCGTGGCTCGATGATTGACTCATGGCTACTTCCTTCAACTAGTTAGGTGCTAAGCACTCTTGTTATCACTGTGCTGCGATTTGTAGTTATGGTGCAGCTTGCAGGTAGTGGTGGGTTGTTACAATTTTGACTGTGTGGCGCGTATTGGAATTTAAGCTAAATTCTGCGGCGTGTATTTTTCACACTCTCGCCACCCTAAGTAAAACAACAGCTTTAACTAGGTATGGTTATGATATTCAGGTATTTAGCGCCACATGTCAAAAAATACTTATTATGCCTCCTCTTCGCAAAGTTAACTTTGTGTTTAATCTAAGTTTTGCTTAAATTAAATTATCGTGCTGCTTAAAAAATACCGCCAACACCTATGCGCAACATCATGTAAATGCTATGTTTTATTGATGATTCGATAATTTCGGAAGGAAAAATTCGCCAGAACTTGGCTTATCGATAAATTGCTAAGACAAAGACGCGTAAAAACATTTGTTGTCTATTTGTGTTGGTATGGCAGTGAATTTGCTAGAGTTAGTGGTAGGCAGGCTTAAGGACTTGGAATTAGGGATGATAGTGCAACCACGGACAGGGTATTTACTCTGCATATTATTGTTAAGCTTGCTGCCAGTGAGTGACGCTTTTGCAGCATCAGCCGCTAAAGCTGACAAAAAATATTCAGTTTATCGCTACCAGCGCGCCGATGGTTTATGGGTATTTACCGACAAAACTCCTGCCAGCAAAGGTTATACCTTATTACTGTTTGACTGCTTCGCTTGTGGTGATGATGGCTTAGATTGGAAGCGGGTGGGGCTACATGTTGGCCCTTATCGACAACTCATCAAACAAGCGGCCAATAAGCATCAAGTGGAAGAAGCCTTAATTCAGGCCGTTATTCACGCCGAGTCGAATTTTAACCCCTTAGCTGTGTCGCGCCGCGGCGCCATGGGATTAATGCAATTAATGCCGCCCACAGCCAAAGAGCTTGGGGTCACCAATGCCTTTTTACCTGAACAAAATATCTCGGCGGGTACTGAATACTTGGCTAGTATGCTGCGCCGCTTTAATGGCGACTTAACTAAGGCGTGTGCCGCCTACAATGCTGGAGCCTCCAATGTTGAGCGCTTTAATGGCGTGCCGCCCTTTGCTGAGACGCGCGCCTATGTGGCGCGGGTGAAGATTTTACTGGCGCGTTACCGTAAGCAAGCGGTCTAAACTCATAGCTCTAAACTAAGAGCCTAAACTACGCACACTAATCTAAGAGCACTAAGCTCATAGCTCAGCATCCTAATAAGCAGCCTTAACCGCCCCATAAAAATGTATGGTCCGCCTCGTTATTGCAAATGATATTTTCGATAACGAGGTTGGTTTGCGCTAATGTATTCGGAGTCTTCATTAGGTGCTACCACCCGCTCCACGATGAGTTCCGCGCTAGATTGTCCTCAAAAAGCCCAAAGCATACTGCGTTGCTGTTTTTTATGTCAGGTCTTCAATCTAGTGGTCTGACCGTTCTGCCATCTTTTTTATCATCTGCAAACTCGGCTTAAACTCTTACTTCAAATGCTTGCTTGGTCGATAACACTGACCACGCTATCCGCACTAACTTATTCGCCAAAGCGACAACCGCTACGTTAAATGGCTTTCTGGCTCTTAACTCCAAAATCCATTCACCAAAAACAGCGACTGCAACCTCTGGCCTTGATAAAATCGACCGTGCACCATGGATGAATAACGTCCTCAACGCTTTGTTGCCGCGCTTACTTATCCCCAAAAGCGTGGTTTTGCCGCCAGTTGAGTATTGATGTGGGACAAGCCCTATCCAGGCGGCTAACTGTCGTCCATTTTTAAAGTGACCCACATCGGAGATATCCGCTAAACACTGACTCGCTGTTAAATTTCCCACACCTGGGATAGATTTAAGCAGTTGAGCATCTTCATTTTGCTCGACAAGCTGTTTCATCTTGCTATGCCCTTTAGGGAAGCTCATACCAAATTCAAGCAAGATAGCTCCAATACGGGACATGCACGCGGTACGCTCTTTTACGTAACTAGAACGAATACGTTGGATCACTGAGATAACCTGAGCAGTTTCAGTTTTAACACCAACAAAGCGCATCGATGGGCGTGTTGATGCTTCCGCTATTGCATCAGCATCGATGTAATCATTTTTATTAGTTTTAACGTAAGGTTTAACGTACTGCGGAGGAATGAGTTTAACTTCGTGCCCAAAAGACTGGCACTTTCGAGCGAGCCAATGTGAGCCACCACATGACTCCATAGCTATGATTGTTGCGGATATTTGAGCTAAAAACTCAGTAAGTTTTGCGCGAGATAAATGCTTTCGAAATTGCTCAGTGTTGATGGGACGTATTTTAAGACGCATAACACTGAAGAAAACCATCACTTTGGCTTTGCACAAAGCACGGCTTCTTTTCCCTCTGTGCTGGCGGTCACCTTAATGTCTACTCGTAGCCACTTACTTTCTGATGCGGCTTTCGGGCCTGTTACCCACAGTGAAATTCACTATGCACAGCAATTGGTTGGCTCAGCTCCCGAGAATTCGCTCACGTTGTTTGACCGTGGGTTTATGTCTGCCGAATTGCTCATCAGCGGGCAAGGAAGCGGTGCAAACACCCATTGGTTAACCCCGATAAAGTCTAAGACCCGCTATCAAATTATCGAGTCATTCTCAGAGTATGACCATCTGGTTGAGATGCCGGTATCACCCCAAGCTCAACAGCAAGCGCCTTATCTGGGGGAGAGCTGGCAAGCCCGCCTTATTCTTATTCCGTCACCCAAAGGTGATATCAAAGGGTTTATCACGTCCTGCCTATGCCCCAACATCTATCCAGTGAACGATTTACTCAAGGTGTATTGGCAGCGATGGGAGATAGAGAGGGGTTATGGTGAGCTAAAGCAATATCAACTGGAAAATAAACCTGTCCTGCGCAGTAAGAAGAAGGATGGGGTGTATCAAGAATTATGGGGGATCTTAACGACCTACAATATTATTCGGCTAGAGATGGCCGCAATGGCAGTGCAACATAAAGTTGAGTCACAGAGGATAAGTTTCATTAATGCCCTGTTTTTAATACAGGATGAGTTTGGTTGGAGCGACAGAGGGAGTCCGGGAGCGATCCCACAGCACTTAAAACGACTGAGGGAAAATGGCAAAAGGTTGATTTTACCCCCAAAGAGGAAGCGGCCCAGCTACCCGCGTGTGGTGCTAAAGAAAACAGTGAAATATCCAAGTAAAAATGCCACTCGCTCTTAAGCGAGTGGCATTATGCACAGGGCTGGGCTAATCCATGTAAACTCAGGCTTATTCGCCAACTTCCCATTTAACTTGGGTAAAGCCGCCGCCTTGATCTAGACAAGTGCTTAAATAGCTTAAGGTCTCTTCTGCCAAGGTGTCGAGTTGCCATGGCGGGTTAATCACCCATAACCCTGCGGCAGTCATGCCAAATTCATTGCTATCGGGAGCAATCGCTTGCTCAATACGCAGTTGGCGCTTAATACCGCTGGCCTTTAAGATATCGAACATGGCTTCGGTTTGGTCGCGATTAACGACTGGATACCAAATCATATAGACGCCAGTGGCAAAGCGCTTATAGGCTTCAATCACGCTGATGGCGACATCTTCATAGTCGGTTTTCATTTCATAGCTTGGATCAACCAAGACTAACGCGCGGCGCTCTAATGGCGGCATGGCAGCAATTAAGCCTTGTAAGCCATCGGCATTGCGCACTTTAACTTTACGCTCGCCAGCAAACTGCTGGGAAATAGTGTCAAAGTCAGTGGTGTGCAGTTCGTGCAATACCATACGATCTTTCGGGCGCAGCTCCATATCCATGATAGAAGGCGAACCTGGGTAGTACTCAAGTGCATCCGACTCGCCATTAAATAGGCGTACAGCTCGCACGTAATCGGCCAAAGACTCTGGCAGATCAGTGGCTTGCCATAATTTAGCGATACCTTCTAAATACTCACCGGTTTTTTGGGCAAATTCAGCGTTTAATGAATATCCACCCGCGCCGGCATGAGTGTCGACATACACAAATGGCTTATCTTTTTTTTGCAGTAAGCGAATGGTCTGCAGCAGCAGACTGTGTTTAAGCACATCGGCATAATTGCCGGCGTGATAGCCGTGGCGGTAACTAAGCATGGGAGCCTGTGATAACAAAAGAATAATGGCGCATTATAGCTAGCCATAGGCGAGATGTCATGGACGCTTGAGTGCATAGCTAAGCAGACAGTGGCATAATGGCGCCGAGATACTTAACCTAGATGTGATGCCGTGAGCCAAGCGATTTACTTTGATATTAATGATGACCGTCTGGTCGCGATTGCCAATGAGCAGCAACTGAGCTTTGAGCAAGATGCCTTGTTTGAATTGACCTTTGTGGATGCGGCGTTAACTCTGCTTAAACGCGACGAGCCTAAACTTGGCGGCATTAGTGTCGATTTTATTGCTGGCGCCGTGGCGCACCGCCGTAAATTTGGTGGTGGTCGTGGTCAATCCATTGCCAAAGCCGTAGGTTTAAAACATGGCTCTAATCCCACTGTGGTGGATGGTACTGCTGGCCTTGGCCGCGATGCCTTTGTTCTGGCAAGCCTTGGTTGCAAAGTCACTATGCTAGAGCGCAACCCCGTGGTGGCCGCTTTGTTAGCTGATGGTTTACACCGCGCTTATCAGGACGCTGAAATTGGCTCTTGGATGCGTGAGCGCATGAGCTTAGTGCACGCCTCAAGTTTGCAAGCATTGCCTGCATTAGGCTTAAGCCCTGATGTGGTGTATCTCGACCCTATGTATCCGCACCGCGAAAAATCAGCGCTAGTGAAAAAAGAAATGCGGGTATTTCAATCTTTAGTGGGCGCCGACCTTGATGCCGATGGCTTATTGCAACCAGCCTTAGATTTGGCCACTAAGCGCGTGGTAGTTAAGCGTCCAGATTACGCCGAGGATCTCGATGGCCTTAAGCCAAATGCTGTGATTGCGACTAAGAAAAACCGCTTTGATGTCTATGTTAAAGCCGCTATGGTTAGTTGATAACAGTTTGTTTTTGGTGATAAATTTATTTTATTATGATGGTAGTCTGATATAAGTCAATAGTCTGCTTGCAGCGACATTTATTTGTTGCTGCACCAGTCTGCTTGCAGCAACACCAAGCTTAAGCGGTCGAAACGCTTATCTATAAAGGGTTTGGCAGCACAGATACCTCATGCTGTCTTTGTAATCGCATAACAATAACATTCGAGTCTCAGTTGTTGGAATCGTAACGCGGGCTGAGTTCAAACCGAGTTTATAGGCAGTGCCCTTCAAAACATCCAGCTAGGCAATGAGCTATTATTGCTAAAAGTCATTATTTTTCAGTTAAATATCCTCTATAGATTATTATCATCTGGTTGCTCCATTTCTTGTTTGCCTCTTCATCGTCAAGTGACTTATCGTTATGCTCGTACAAACCAAAAACGCATTATGCTGTTGTTTTAGATGATAATAATTGTTCAATTTATTAACTGCTACCTATCACCCAAGCTCATGGCTAACTATTACGGCGGTGTCAGTCGTTCAAAACTGTCTCATTTTTGAGACTTAGCTAAAGATATTCAATTCAATGAGTTATTCAAAGTCCTGCGGCAATAGCCTAAATCCATATCTTAAAAATAAGACTTAACTTATCTCGTGCACAATAAAATCAATAGGTTAAAAGCGGCATTCAAATTGCCTCTTCGTGCTCGTCCTTACTCATAGGTAAATAACGGGGTAATAAAATGAAGTCAGCGTTTGGATTGATCATGCTTTTTGCGAGCTTGTTGGCTGGAGGGGTTGAGGCATCTACTCGTCCCTTGTTTGCTGGACAACATCAAGAGATTGGTGAGGTAGAAACTCTTTATCAGGGGAATCAGTTGGTTGTGAGTGTACAGGTGACTGAAGTCGGTTGGTGTCTAGAGCGTTCCCATCTGTATGTGGGAGAGAGCCAACCGCTATCATCCGCGCCTGGACAATTCCCCTATAGCCACGAGCTAGGCTGCGCCCGGAGTGATATCTATAGGGTAGATGTCAACGCAGTGGATCAGTATGTCGCTTATCATGCAGAAAGTAAGCAGTCGAGCTATCCCATAGGCGGGACGGTTTCCTACTCTGTCAAATTCCCTGGTGGCGATTCTTACTTTGATGCAACCATCAATGGCACAGGTCCCTTTAATGCATGGTGTATGGATTTGGAGCGTTTTATCTCTCCGGGCACCACCTACACCAACTGTGAGTTACGGTCATTGAATGATCCTGATTTGGGCGTGGTCGATAAGGAGCAGAATCTGAATGCAGTCTCTTGGATATTGAATCAAGACTGGAGTCAATCTCAGTATTCTTGGCAAGATATTCAGGGGGCTATCTGGAAGCTGACCGATGATAGCAATCCTACGTCGCCTGCCGGCGGTATTAGCTGGAATGAGACCAATGCACTGGCCATAGTTGCGCTCGCTGTTGAAAATGGTAGCACTTATCAGGCGGGCAGTTTTGAAGGGCTAGTGCTTTTGTGCCGCAATACCGCTGGAGCGATTACCCAGCAAATTACTGTGGTGGCGGTTCCTGCTTTAAATTTCTTTATTGGTGAAGATACTGCCTGGGCCGATGGTGACAGTAACTGGTATAACGGCAAAGGTAACAAGATAGGTTGGGGCACCTATTGGCTTGAAGTTTACCCTACTTTATAAATATTGGATGTTACGACAAAGCCGGCTAAATGCCGGTTTTTGTTTTTGATAGACAAAATAGCTATCTACATATCATGGATTTGCTTTTTGCCGTTGCAGAAGGATAAATATAGTTACCTTAGGTTTGGTAAGGTCAATGTCACACCTAGAGAGTTAAGTTAGTCAGATTAAGTGTTGTGTCTCACATTAATTAGGCGCCACCTAGAAAGGGGTATCAACAATAGGTGTTAATGTAACTTATTGTATATAAAAACAACCTCTGCCAAATCGCCATGAATATAAAACTAATTTACCTACTTGGGCTGATGTCATTTACAGCCATTGCCAATGCCGATAATCGCGTTGAACTCGCCCAGCAAAGTTGGCAAGCAACCGCGCAGTCGGATCACAGAGTGGATTTATTGGCGGAGCGCCCTGATTTAGTGCTGCTGTACGCGGGTTCATCTTTCGCCAAGGAATACAATAGCCCCAGAGGGCATCAGTTTGCTGTGATGGACGCGACTCACATATTGCGCACCGGCAGCGGCACCAAAGCTTTGGGCGATCCGGGCGCAAGTTGCTGGTCTTGCAAAGCCCCTGGCGCCGTCGCATTAACTCAAACCATGGGCGAGCAGGGGTTTGCGAGCAAAAGCTTTGCCGATGTTGCCTATGCCATGGACGTGAGTGTTGGTTGTGATGATTGCCACAAGTCAGGCTCAGCAGAATTAGCCTTGCCGCGCGCACGTGCCAGTAATGCCATGAATAAAATCCGCATGCCTTTTGATGCTCAAACCCCAGCGGTTAAGGCTTCGCAAGTGTGCGGTCAATGCCATGTCACTTATTACTTTCAGCCAGAAAAAACCAATGCGGTAAACATCCCATGGATATTTGGTAACGATGCTGACAACATTGAAAAATATTATGATACCCGCCGTTTTGCTGACTTTGTTCACCCAATCTCTGGCGTTCCTATCATCAAAGCGCGCCACCCTGAATTTGAACATTGGAGCCGCAGCGTTCACGCCCAAAGTGAAATAGGCTGCGCTGATTGCCACATGGCGACCACGACAGCAAATGATGGCAAAGCAGTCACTAACCACAAAATCACTAGCAGTTTTAATAACTTTGAGACTAAGTGCTCGGGATGCCATGAAAGTGCGACAGAGATAACTCAGCTAATCGCCACCAATAAAAGCGAGCTAGATAGCAAGCGCACAGACGTTGAAAAACTATTGGTCAAAGCGCATATAGAGGCCGGCACTGCGTGGGATAGCGGCCTAGCATGGGGAGATTTGGAAAGTGCGCTGATGGATATTCGCCATGCCCAGTGGCGCTGGGATTATGTGGTGGCATCTCATGGCACCCACGCCCACAACAGCAAAGAAGCCATGTATTTATTAGATGTGGCGCAGCGGCAAGTGGAAATGGCTAGAGCCAAGTTGGCGCAGATGTTAAAGACCATAGACGCGCCTACCGTTAACTATCCAGCGTTAAGGTCTAAAGCCGATGCCCAAGCCTTTATTGGCCTCAATATGGCGCAGCTTAAGGCCGAGAAGCAAAAATTCTTACAAGAGGTAGTTAAATCGAGTTGGCCAAGCGCTAGCCATAGCCTTGATAAATAGCCTTAAGCCTGCTTCGCCATTTTATGGATTTGATATCGTAACGAAAATAAGCAAGGTCGCAAGGGGGGGGCACCTTGCTGCCTGCATCGCGGATACCTTAGGTGTGTGCGGTAAAGTTAATCTCTATTTCCTAGCGCCACAATTTAATTAAAGTGATGCTTTGCCAGTGGTAAGTTATTGTTGTGGTTAAATGATAACTTAATGAAAGAAACTTTTATGGTAGCAGGAGCCGAGTTGGAACCATCAACAGCGAAAAGCATAATTTCTACATCAAAATCCGTTCTTAACACTTTAAAAAAAGCACATAACCTATATGTTAAATATAGGGTAACGCAGTTTTTGAGCACTCTTGAAGATGAAATTGAAAACTTAAGTATTGAACGCCAAAAAGAGATTAATGAGTTTTTAAATAACAAAAAATCACAAAAGGTTCTAGCTGATTATGCTGCTGCCATAACAAGTACATCGAGTGATATTGCAATAAGAGCATTGGCTTTATTGCTTATTGATGATCGACAGTTCAGCTTCACTGAAAACGAGAAGGCCAGATTTATTTCGTGTATTAGAGGTATGGACGACCTTAAAGTTAATCTATTCATCAAGCTATCAGAGCTAAAGTGCATAGACTTGGAAACTGTCTTCCCAATCTATCTCATAAACAATATTAATCACCCTGAACTTGAATTAGGCGTCGATATTGATGAGCTATTTGCTTACGCAGAAGATTTTATCAATCGGGGGTTGTTACTGAGGGATCCTCGTTCGGAAACCGGATCGAGTTTCTATTCTCCTGCCGCTGGTGATTGGTCAATTTGTTTCGGAATCAGCGCGACGCTAAAAAAGTATGCCTCTTTTTTGAGGAAGGCTAAATACTTAACTCAGAATAAGCAATGTCAAACACTCCAAAAGAGACGGTAAACATTTTATGTTATCGATGGCAGGATTTAAGTGGTTCAGTTTGAACGATTCGCTAAAAATCCACGGATTTTTTAACCCCCTGCGTTTCTATTGGTCGAAAGCCACATACCTGATGTAGCGTAACGGCGAGTTATAACTATCGGCGTAAATACCTGGGTTGTTATTTGGGTCTAAGTGACTATCAGGCTCAGTTTTGGACATTAGTTAATAAGGGAAAGGCGTAGACCGCCAACATGGGGTCTACGCCTAGAGGTTTGTAAGTGGTACCTAAACTCTTGGGTTACATCTTCTTAGGGAAAATGGGGTAAGACTCAGTGCCTAATACTTTGCCATCGACAGCAATGCCATAGTAGTCACTGTCATTATGGTATTTCTCCTGCGTTTGCTTCACATCCCCTTGGCTGCGCGGATCTTGTGGGCGCTCGTGGGAGTTAATGTAAGCTGCAACGTCCCAAGCTTGTTGAGTCGTTAGCTGCATGCTTTTACCAAAAGGCATGTTTTCATATATGAAAAATGCGGCGGTATTAACCCTGTGCATGCCGGCTCCCCAGTTATAACTTTGAGGCCCCCATAATGGCGGCAGCACATAGACGCCCGCCATTGCCTGACCTTGACCATCGGCGCTATGGCAGGTTTGGCAGTGGGCAACATATACGTCTTTCCCGCGCTCTGCTGAATAGGCCAGTTCAGGTTTAGGAATTTCTGGATAGGCTCGACCTGGCAAGTTAGCGCGCTCTTCCATCGTCATCGCTTTGGCTAATGCGTCTGGCAGCGGGAAGTCTTGGCGTTTGCCACCTTTAACTAGCTCGGCGTCGCTTAATTCAGGAACTGGGCCGCTGATTTTCGCCTCGTCCATCAAGCCACCCATGCCTAACCAATAGGAATAGGCAGAAAGAGCGACTAACTCAGGGCTACCCGATGCGGGGGCGGTGCCATTCATGGAATAATTAAAACAGCCCTGAATACGCTCTTCAAAACTGCTGACCTTATCATCTTTTTTGCGGTAAGCAGGATAAGCAAAATAAGCCGCCCAAAGCGGCGAGGCATTGGCTTTACGGCCTGCATCCATATGGCAGTTGGTGCAATTAAGCTCGTTACCGACATATTTATCACGCAGCTGTTGGGTGTTCATAAACAGCTGATATCCCAAACGTACTTTGTCACCAAAGGCGCCTTCGGGAATGTCACTCAAAGGTCTTGGGGTCAGGTAGGTTTGATCCGTTACCTTAGGGAAAGAAGGCAAGGGGGCTTGCTTGTCTGGGCGTTCTTGCGCTGGCTCGGTTGCGGCTTGTGCTTGCAGAGTTAACGGCCCCATAGCGGCCAGTAATAGCATGGTAGAAGATTTCATGTCTGGCTCCTTATTTCAAATTAGCAAAGTAGTTTGCTAAGGCATCGATTTCGGCGGCTGTAAGCTTGTTAGCTACATTGGCCATCATGCCATCGACATCACCTTTGCGGGTGCCAGACTGCCATGCCACTAATTGACTCTTAATATAA
This sequence comes from Shewanella sp. SNU WT4, assembly GCF_006494715.1. NCBI lineage: Bacteria > Pseudomonadati > Pseudomonadota > Gammaproteobacteria > Alteromonadales > Shewanellaceae > Shewanella > Shewanella sp. SNU WT4. Next base: position 89,120 of record NZ_CP041151.1, on the reverse strand, counting down.
CTTGCCTGTTGATTGGCTAAGCGGGGAAATAAACCGCCACCGAGCGCTGAAGGGCCATGGCAGGTTACGCAGGCAGGTATGCCTCGTGACCAATCGCCTTGGTTGGCTAAGCGCTGGATATCGTCAGAAAATACTACCTGCTGACCGCGGATAAGGGGCTTAACATCAGTGTCGGGCTTAGCTGAAAAATAATTAGCCACTTGCTCGATACCATCACCTTGCAGCGTCATGGCCATGGCGGTCATGGTCGGATTTTGGCGCACTCCCGCTTGGAAATGCTGTAACTGCAATGAGATATATTCGCTTGATAATCCCGCTAGTCGAGGGCCGAGAGGGTCAATGCCCTCACCTTGCATGCCATGACAAGATACACATAGTTGGGCTGGTTGCGGGATAGTGTCTGTAGGCGCAGCGGCTGCGTAGCCACTATATAGGGTTAAGCCTATCAGGAGGGTTTTCATCTTCATGTTCTATCCTTGAAGAGTTAGGCTTTACACCATAATGATTATTGTTATTTATGTGCTGCTCGCACATAACCCATTTGAATAAAAGTTCACGCTAGCCTTAATCTGCATTAATGGCGTTCGTTCGCTTAATCAACATGGGAGGCGTTTACCTTACCCTTTACACGGGTAAGGCTGCAACTGTTCAAACCCTAGCCATTAAAAACAGTCACCACAAGCAATTGCGCCTGTTCATAACGATTTAGCAAGCTAACTATCAAATAATACAGAAATAGTCGTGCCAACTAGGGCGCTTAAGCTACTTGTCAGTTGGTATCAGGCGTGGAGGATTTCATCCTTGCTTGGGCTTGAGCGCTCCCAGCATAGCTATTTACGCGATTCGCTAAAAAAGTGCCGATTAGTGTAGAATCCTGCGTTTGTGTTGGTCGTGAGGCCATGCCTAATGTGGTTTAACGGCTAACTGCGTGAATACTTGGATTATTGTTAGGGTGTGATTGATGAAAGTTGAAAAATTAGAAAATTATGTGCCCAAGCTGACGGAAGTGGCCACTTGGCACTTTACTGAGTGGCATGACTTGTATCCAGGCAGCACGCTGGCAGATTTTGTTAACGATCTACATAACTGTTTAAATGACGACGCAGTGCCAAGCACTTGGGTGCTGGTGGATGGTGATGAAGTGGTGGGGAGCGCGTCGATTTTAACTCAAGATATGACGACTCATCCTGAGCTATCCCCTTGGCTCGCTAATGTATTTATTAAACCTGAGTATCGCGGTAAGCGCCTTGGCAGCATCTTGATAAACGAAGTTATGCGCATCGCTGCCGATAAGGGTTTAGACCTGCTGCACTTATTTACTGAAGATCAGCGTGAGTTTTATGAAAAGCTCGGCTGGCAAGCCATTAAGCAAGAGCGCTATCAGCATGCGGAGGTCACTATCATGGCCATTAATCTTAATGAGCGCCGCGCGCAAGTCGCTTAATTACTGCCGCTAATTCATCTGGTGCAGCAACCTTGCTTGGTTGCTGTCATTTCCCCCTTCTTTGTTTATCACCCTTTTCCCAGCGTGTAGCGTTAGCGCTCGACATTTTTTAATTTCATTCGCGGCTAAAAGTTCATAAGTTATTCACGCTGCGCATTTTTTACACTATATTTGTAGCCTATTATTAGAGCGTTATGATGGCTGTTAGCTGTAAGCGGCGTGCCGCTCTAACGCAGGCGCGAGTGACACACGGACGGGTGTTTACGTAAAAATTTCCACCGAATGCAAACATAGTTAATAAACACTAACGAGGTTTACCACCATGGGCATGATGAAAGAATTCAAAGAATTTGCAGTCAAAGGCAATGTAGTCGATATGGCGGTCGGTATTATTATTGGCGCGGCCTTCGGTAAAATTGTCACTGTGTTAGTGTCTGGTGTCATCATGCCGCCAATTGGGGTGTTATTGGGCGGGGTTAATTTTTCTGACTTAGCGTGGGTGGTCAAAGAGGCGGCGGGAGACGCGCCTGCTGTGGTCATTAGTTACGGCGCCTTTATTCAAACTGTGCTCGATTTTATGATTGTGGCCTTCGCGATTTTTATGCTGGTCAAAGTCATTAATAAATTAAAAAGAAAAGCGGAAGAGGCTCCAGCCGCGCCAGCGGCACCATCGGCGCAAGAGGTGTTACTGACTGAAATCCGCGATTTATTGAAATCTAAATCGTAACTGGATGAAGCGATTTCAGCTAAACAAGGCGCCAATGATGGCGCCTTTTTATTAACGGCTACAGGCTCGCAAATAATGGATGTTATTGATTTGTTGACTATTTGGTCGGCAATTGTCATTCTCCATTAGCCATACTGAGAGTTTGGTTAGGGTAAACCGCGCCAATGAGTGAGCGGCTAAAGAGTGATGACAGGCGGTAAAAGGAATGATGTTTGGGTATGTATTTAGGTAATGACAATGAACAGCAGCGAATCATTAGTCGTGGTTGAGCATGACACTTGTCATGAGTGTGATTTACGGGTTGCCATCCCACCTTTGCAAGTGAATCAAAAGGCGCTGTGCCCGCGTTGTGGTTTTTTGCTGGCGGCTAAACGGCGCAATGCCTTAAACCGTATGTTGGCCTTTGCGCTGACGGCGTTGATTTTTTTAGCCTTGTCGCTGCCATTTCATTTTATTTCGTTTAAATCTAGCGGCTTAGAGAATGAGATAAAGATGCTAGATAGCGTGACCATTTTAATCAGTAGTGGCTATGGTTTTTTGGCCGTGATTGAAGTGATTACCGTGTTGTTAATCCCTATGCTGGTCTTAATCAGCCTAATGTATGTGACCTTATCGCTAAAGTTAGGCCGCATGCCATGGCAAGGGCGCGAGATTATGGCGCTTATTTACCGCTTGCTCCCTTGGAATATGGCAGAGATTTTTCTGGTGGGTACCTTAGTTAGCTTGGTTAAGATTATTTCCCTTGCCGACATTCATTTGGGGCCGTCGTTTTTTGCCTTCATTTTGTTTTCTATTTCGATGACGGCGACCTTACTGCATATTGATAAGCGCTCGTTTAATCAGGCATTTGCCTCTTGCGCGGCGGCAGCTAATGACAATCACTCGAGTGCAATTATTACAGCCTCTGTTCCTCATGCGCCGGTGCAACCCAGCCTGTCGATTCAGCGCACTTGGGCATTAATCATCACTTCTATCTTGTTATATATCCCGGCCAATATCTTGCCGATTATGAATACGCGGCTGTTAGGGCAAGACGATCCGAGCACTATCATCGGCGGGGTGTTGCTATTGTGGCATCACGGCTCTTATCCAATCGCTATGGTGATTTTTGTGGCGAGTGTGATGGTGCCTATTATCAAAATACTGGTACTGATTTGGCTTAATTACAGCGTGCAAACCGGCGCGTTTCGCTACGCCAAGCAGCGTATTCGTTGGTATCGCTTGGCGGAATTTGTGGGGCGTTGGTCGATGATAGATATCTTTGTGGTGATCATTTTGGCGAGCTTAGTGCAGCTAGGCAATGCCATGAGCATAGTGCCAGGCTCGGCTACTTTTGCCTTTGCTGCGGTGGTGATAGTGACTATGTTGGCCGCCATGAGTTTTGAACCTAAATTAATTTATAACGATAAGGTTGGCTATGAACCTAGATAAGCAAATGGACGCTGACATTAAGCCAGTTAGAGGCATATCTGCCATCTGGTTTGTGCCCATAGTTGCGCTTTTGATTGGTGTTTGGATGGTGTATTACCACTTAAGCCATCAAGGGCCTGCCATCACCATTTATTTTGATTCTGCCGAAGGCATGGAAGCTGGCAAAACTAAAATTAAATCCCGTTACGTTAATATCGGTGAAGTAGAAAGCATTCGTCTCAATGAAGAGGGCGATGGGGTGAATGTCACCGCGCGGCTCGCTAAAAGCGCTGAAAAAATGCTGGTGGAAGACACTAATTTTTGGGTGGTCACCCCTAAAATCACCTTGGCTGGGGTATCTGGCTTAGATACCTTAATTTCAGGGGTATATATTGAGCTTGCGCCCGGTGCTTCTAAAAAATCCGCCGATACTTATACCGCGCTCGAATCTGCCCCTATTACTCCCAAAGGCACGCCAGGCTTACATTTAACCCTTAATAGTAATAAAGAATTTGATTACGCTAAGGGGGATCCCATCATTTATAAAGGCTTAACTGTGGGTCAGATTGATGATGTGTTTTTTAACATTGAGCAGCGGGTAGTTTACTACAACGCCTTTATTAACGCGCCATATCATGAGTTGATTACTAGTAATACCCGCTTTTGGGATGCAAGCGGCTTAACTGTCTCTCTTAATGCCGAAGGCATAAGTGTTAATACCGGCAATGTTGAAACCATGCTCACCAATGGCGTGACCTTTGATGTGCCAGATGGCATGCCGCTTGGCGACAAAATTACTGAACGTACTGATTTTGATATTTATCAAGATTATCTTAGCGCCAGTAACGCCAGATATACGCAGTCGCTGCCTTACGTCATGCTAGTGAATGACAGTATTCGTGGTCTCAATGTTGGCGCGCCAGTGGAGTATCGCGGCGTGCAAATTGGACAAGTCACAGCCGTGAACTTGGGCAGCGTTGATCCTAAGGAGCTTTATAACGATGCCATTAGTATTCCGGTATTGATTAACTTAAACCCTGGGCGCGTGGGCTTACCTGATACTCAGCAAGGGGCTGAGATAATGAATGAACAAAACATAAATTGGGTGAAAAGTGGCCTGCGGGCGAGCTTAAAAACTGGCAATGTGCTGACGGGAAGCTTGTTTGTCGACTTGCAGCATTTTGATTTACCTAAGCTTAAAGAGATAGCTAGCTATAAAGGCTATGCGGTTATTCCAACCGTGAAAAATGAGTTCTCGCAGATCACCGACAAATTTGGTCAGTTGGTGGATAAAATCAATCGTCTGCCCATCAATGATATGGCGACCAATGCCAATGCCACGCTCACCAATGCTAATACGACCTTAGCCAATGCTTCGGCCTTGTTGGTGGATTTACAGCGCAGCACCAATAGCTTAGATAAGCTGTTAACCGCAGCCGATCAGCAGCAATTAATCCAAGAGTTAACCGCCACCCTTGAAAATATCTCGCGTTTAAGTGGCGACTTCTCCCAAGGCTCGACAGGTTACGAGCAATTGCAGCAAGGCATACAAAGCATCTCGGATGTTATGTATGAATTAAAACCGCTGTTAGAGCAGCTAAAACATCAACCCAACGGGCTCATCTTCGATTCTGGGACTGAGCATTTAGAACCGAAAAAACATCCTGAGGTGACTCAATGATTAGCCGATTATCCGCAGGAGTGGCACGCTGTTGCCCAATAAACCTGAGTGCGATTAAGCAGAACGTTAAGAGTCAGCGCGCCGCCTTAATGTTGCTGGCTCTCAGTAGCTTACTGCTTGGCTGCAGTTCAAGCGCTGAGCCTAAAACCACCAGTTATTACTTACTAAATACCCAAGCATCATTACTACCTAGCGATGGCGTTAATGCTGCAAATCAATTAAGCGTCGCCGATAAAGCGCAAGTGCGCCCTAAGGTAGTGGTAGCTGTGAGCTTAGCTAAGTATTTGGCTGAGCCGTATTTAGTGATGCAAATCGATAAGCATAAAATCCATTACGCCAGTTTTCATATGTGGGCTGAGCCGCTGATAGATAGCACCCGCAAAGCGCTGCTAAGCGATCTTAATGGCTTAAGCGCAAGTGGTGACAAAGGCTATGACTTTGTGGTGCAAACGCGCACTAACACTAAAGTTAACGCCAATGCTCAAGCGCCAACGCCTGTGCTTAAGGTGCAGATAGATTATTTTCATGTGACCAATCAATCTACCGTAGTGCTTTCTGGCCGTTACCAGTATTTGCAAGGGGATGATGAGTTAGATCAAGTGTTTGCGTTTGAAGCTAAAGTGCCAGCTGATGGCTATTCACCCTCAGTTGCTGTGATGCGCCAGTTAGTCAATCAGTTAGCTGCGCAGATCACGGCCAGCATTTAGGGTGGGTTTGTTTGGTTAAATCAGTCTCGCCTTAACGTAACAAGGCGAGACTGATATCAAAAGAGCAGATGAACATTAGCCTTTGTTCTGATGGCTATTATGGGTCTTAGTTAAGCGGCTCATAATTGGCAATACAGCCAAGGCGATAAGGGTGCACGCTAGGGCGGCAATCCCAAGCTTATTGAACAAACTGGTGTAGATGGGCAAGGTTTCTAGCGGGTTAGTTAAGCCTTGTGGCACGCTGGCAAAGTTAGCGACAACTCCGCCTAAGTATTGTGAAATACCCGATGCCACAAAGTAGGCACCCATCATAAAACCACCCATGCGCTCAGGCACGTAGCGGGCAATCATAGCTAGCCCTAAACCACTGACTAATAGCTCGCCTAATGAATACGAGCCATAGCCCCAAATCATTACCCAAGATGAGGTTTTGCCATTAATGGCATAGTTGCCGGCAATGCTATAAATAAAGAAACCTAAGGCCACGACGGCAAAGCCTAAGGCAAATTTAGCCGCAATGGAAATATCCTTATTATTCTTGCCGCCCCAGGTATAAGCCCAAGCCAGCACAGGGCTTAGGATCATGATCCAAATCGGGTTTAATGCTTGGAACTGCGCCGGTGACCAAGTCCATAAATGGGTGCCAAAGACCACAAAATCCCAATCGACATTACGTAGAGCAAATAGCGCTAATGAGGTCGACATTTGCTGGTAAAAAATAAAGAAGAATACGGTTTGTATGGTGAGTACCAGTGCAGCAATAAGGCCCGCGCGTTCATTGGCATGGCTGCTACGAATAAGGTGAATGAAGATAGCAAGCACGGCAATGCCAGCGCTATAAACAAATATCCGCGCGACCATTTCATATTCAAGAATGATGGCCGACATAGCCACTGCAATCAATGAACAGCCCAGCACCATGGTTAATTTACGGGTATTAACTGGGTGTAAATCGGGCTCAGAGCCATAGGCCGCTAAGCTTTGGCGCATGACTAAATAGTTGCTGATACCGACAATTAAACCGATAAAGCACACAGAGAAGGCAGCATGCCAGCCATAACCATTGCCATAGGTGTTGTTGACATAATCCTTGATTAACGGGGTGAGCAACATGGAAAAAGTCGAGCCAATATTGACGGCCATGTAGTAGATGGTAAAGGCACTATCGATTTTAGAATCATCACCATCGTAAATCTTACGCACTAAGTTACCGGCATTAGGTTTAAATAGCCCGTTACCTACCACAATCACGCCAAGGGCGGAAAATAGGAACCAAGTATTTTCAGAGGGGACTGCCATTAAGGCATAACCTAAGGTGAGAATGACGGCGCCTATGATCATAGTGCGCTTAGTGCCCAGCACTTTATCGCCGACCCAGCCACCAATGGCGGGAGATACGTAAATTAATGCGGCGCAGGCACTCCACACTAAGTTGGCGCGGCTATCTTCAAAGCCAAGGCGCTCGACCATAAAGTACACTATGAGCGCTTGCATGCCGTAGAATCCGAAACGCTCCCACATTTCGATCAATGACACTGTCATGAATGACTTGGTCTGACTTACTGTAACAGCCTTAGTTGTCATCGTGATTTCCCATCAGAGAGGTTTATTGGATTAAATATAGTGTGCGGCATGGCTTCAACCAACCGGACTTTTAGGCATGTTACAGGCCATTGCAGCGAGAATTTAATTAAATCTTGTTGAAGTCTCCTTATGGACTGGCCTTATGGGGGAAATTTAGCATTTTGTTCTGGTGCTGGCGCGCATCCATTATGGCGATGATTGCGCTATTGAGAGTGGAACAAGTGTGAGCTATTTTTTGAATTTGTTTTTTCACAGCGTGGCAATTGTTTAATGAAAGCTAACTGAGGTTGGCGGTTAAATATTTGATATATCATTAGCTTATACATTATGGCTGTAAGTGTGATACTTTCTATACAATACCCTTGCTGCTTATCGGTTTTTGTCTAGGCAGAATGGGACTATGCTGTAGAAGCTTAATAATTAACAGGAGTCGTTATGATAGCCGTTGGACAAAAGTTACCTGAAGGTGTGTTAGCTGAATTATCTGCAGAAGGTATGACTCAGCACCAAGTGCGTGAACTCTTTGCGGGTAAACGCGCTGTGTTATTCGCTGTGCCTGGTGCATTTACTCCGACATGCTCTGAAACTCACTTACCTGGGTATGTAGTGTATGCCGACCAGCTTAAGGCCAAAGGCGTAGATTTGATTGCTTGTGTATCAGTCAACGATGCCTTTGTGATGCGTGCTTGGGGCAAGGCTAATAACGCTGAAGCGCTCACCATGTTAGCTGATGGCGATGGTAGCTTCGCTAAGTCACTGGGTCTTACCATGGAAACCGCTGGTTTTGGTGGCACCCGTTCGCAGCGTTATGCCATGGTGATTGATAATGGTGTGGTGACAGCCTTGTTTGTTGAACCAGAAAAACAGTTTGGGATCAGTAGCGCTGAGGCAGTATTGGCCACGCTATAGATTTGTTAAGGTTCAAAAAATGCCCAGCTAAGCTGGGCATTTTTGTATCAGGGATTAATCTTGGCAATCAATCGTCAATATATTGAGTTTGACTGAGCGGTAAATGAATCTTAGCCAATAAGCCGCCATGCTCACGATTACTGAGTTCCACTTGGCCATTATGAATATCAATAATACGTTTGATAATGGCGAGTCCTAGGCCTGAACCTGTGGTGTTGCTGCGCGCGCTATCGCCGCGAGTAAAAGGTTCAAATAGCTTAGGGATATCGCTATTGGCTATGCCGCCGCCATTATCTTCGATAGTAAATTCAATGGCATCATCAAGCTGGCGCGATTCTATTTTGACCCAGCCATTGCCATATTTAATGGCGTTTTCAACTAAGTTGGCAATCACCCGCTTAATGGCTATGTCATTCATGGGTACGTCTTGGCAAGGCGAGAGCTTAAGCTCAATGTGTATTCGACCCGCTTCCGCCGCCGCCACATCTTCCAATAAACGATTGATAGAATGCGCTTCGCGTTTGACCGCTAAGTCTTGGCGCACGTAGGAAATAAATTGATCGATAATGGCGTCCATATCTTCGATGTCATTGACTATGCCATCTTTAAGATATTGATCTTCCTCAACCATCATTTCACTTGCCAGCCGAATACGGGTAAGGGGCGTGCGCAAATCATGGGAAATCCCCGCCATTAACAAGGCTCTATCTTGCTCTAGCTGGCGCATGCTTTGCGCCATGTGGTTAAAGGCGTTGGTCACTTCAATCAATTCAGTGGAGCCACTTAACGGCAGAGTTTCAGGAAAGCGCCCTTTAGATACTGAAATAGCGGCTTTTTGTAAGCGCCTTAGTGGCCGATTTTGTTGACGGGCAAACCACCAACCGCCAAAGACACTGAGGCCGCCAATCACGATTAAATACAGTAATAAGGGCGACAGCTCTAACTCATTAAAGTCAGATAAGGGCACCTTAATCCATACCGAAGGAGCTTGTGGCGGCTTGATCCAGATTTGAAACGAGCGCCCTTGGGCGACACGCACTTCGGCTTCACCGCCTAAGTATTCTGACATTTGCGCGGATAGCAGCTGATAAGAAGTGGCTTTATCGACACCGGCCAGCACAGCATCTTTTTGGTTATAAATCTGCATGCCATTATCTTTGACCTTGGCATTGAGAGCATCGGTCAAAGTTAAGTTTTCGCGGCCAATCTCGACCCCTTCGGCAAACAGCATATGGACTTGGCGAGCAATCAATTGATTGATTTGCTGATAGCTAGGTTTAATAAAATAAACCGCGACCGTGATATAAGACACTACTTGATTGATTAACAGCAAAAAGGCTATCAATACAAATATTTGGCTAAAAGCGCTGCGGGGTAGCCAGCGCCGTAATTTAGCTAAACTCATTTGGTTTTGCTGCCATCCGGAACGAACACATAACCTAGACCCCAGACAGTCTGTATGTATCTTGGGCTGGTCGGATCCACTTCGATAAGACGGCGCAGCCGCGATACTTGCACGTCAATGGAGCGCTCTAGCGCTGAATAATCACGCCCGCGGGCTAAGTTCATCAGTTTATCGCGGGATAACGGTTCACGCGGATGCTTAACTAGCACTTTAAGCACGGCAAATTCACCACTGGTGAGCGGAATATTGGTTTCGCCTTGGAACATTTCGCGGGTCGCAAGATTCAAGGTAAATTCGCCAAAGGTGACCAGCTCTTCTTGCTGGGTCGGCGCGCCCGGAACATCTTGTACGCGCCGGCGCATTACGGCATTAATCCGCGCCAGTAATTCACGTGGATTAAATGGCTTGGGCAGGTAGTCATCGGCGCCTAATTCTAGGCCGATAATGCGGTCAACTTCATCGCCCTTGGCAGTGAGCATGACGATAGGTAAGTTATTGCCTTGCTGGCGTAAACGGCGACAAATAGATAATCCATCTTCGCCCGGCAGCATAAGATCTAAAACCATTAAATGGAAATTTTCGCGGGCCAATAAACGATTCATCTGTTCGGCGTTGGCGGCGCTACGCACTTGAAAACCTTGCTCTAATAAATAGCGTTCTAATAATCCGCGCAGGCGCATGTCATCATCAACGATCAAAATTTTAGATGTTTCTTGTCCCATGATAGTACCCATATTGGTGTAACCGCTTGGCAAATAGTGTGCCACACAAAGCGAACTCATAATGCTGCAAATATACAGACACTAGGAGTTAAGTACCAATACTGGAAAGAAAATTACCCAAACTGTTTGCATTAACTTGGCAGCCCTAAGGCTGCCATTAAGCGCTGGCCTGTTTTTTACGTTTAAATAGCATCAATAACGGCACTAAGGCCAAGTATGAAAACATAATAAAACCGAAGGTATAAACAAAGGCTAGCAAGGTTGATTGTTGCTGCAGCAATTGGGTGATTTGAGCAATAAAGCTTGGGTCAGTAATGCTGGTGTGGTGCGCCATTGCCGCTTGTTGCAATAGGGGATTAGTCGGTGATAACTCGGCGCCTAAGCTGTGCCATTGCTCTTGCTGGGTACGGCTAAAGTAGGTGTTTACAATGGAAATACCAAAAGAGCCGCCTAAGGTGCGACAAAGGTTAAATACCACGGCGCCGCTAACAGTATCGTTTTTGCTTAAGGTGGCATACGCGAGCTGACTTAACGGCGCAAAGACTAAGCCCATGCCAGCGCCTTGAATGATAGAGGGCAGTAATATCCAATGCAGATCAATTGCCATGGAATACTGCATCATAAAGTAGGTGCCTAAGGCATTGAGTAATAAGCCTATGGCAATCAGCATACGTGGATCGAGTCTATCCATATAACGCGCTAAGGCTAATAACACTATGGCCGAGGTGAGTCCGCGCGGCGCCATGACAAAGCCTGTGGCCTCAACTGGGTAGTTGAGCAATTGCTCGAGCATCATAGGTTGCAACTGAGTGATGCCAAACATGCCCATAGAAAAGCCTGCCATCAATAAGCATGACACAGCTAAGTTGCGATCTTTAAGTAGCCACATGGGCGCTATCACGCCTTTAGTGAGCCAAGATCTTGCCAAAAAGAAAATCCACGCGCACACGCTTATGATGGTGGCAAACAGAATTAGATTCGAGCTAAACCAACCTTCTTCATTGCCTCTGTCTAACACCATTTGCAGCAAACCTATGCCGATAGCCATACCAAATACTAACGGCCAATCGACGCTAGTTTTACCGCGACCATCGAGTTTAACGAAAAAATACAGTAGGGATAAACACAAGATACCTATGGGTAAATTGACATAGAAAATCCAGCGCCAATCCATGTTCTCTGTGATAATGCCGCCAAGTGTCGGCCCTAAAATCGGGCCAAGTAATACGCCAACGCTAAAGAGTGCCATGGCTTTACCGCGCTCATTGGCTGGGTAAATTTGTACCATGATAGATTGCGATAAAGGGATTACCGACGCGCCAAACGCGCCCTGCATTATCCTAAATATCACCATTTCTGCGAGTGAGTCGGCTTGGCCGCATAAGGCTGAGCTAATCACAAAGCCTGATACTGAAACGAGTAATAGCCGGCGTAAGCCAATTTTTAGCGATAAATAGCTGGCAATCGGAATAAAAATGGCTTCAGCCATAGAGTAAGAGGTGAGTACCCAAGTCACTTGCTCAGAGGTCACGCCGAGGGCGCCCATCATTTGCGGCAGCGCGACGTTAGCGATGGTCATGTCGAGCAGCACCATGATGGCCGAAAGCATCACGGCCAAAGTCACCATAGTGCGAGTGTTTTTGGGTAATACGGTACTGGCAGTGTCAGCACTCATTACTTGGCCGCTACAGCTAAGGTATCAACAGTCACAGTGGCGCTCGCCCCAGCGCGCAGCGCGGGTTTATCGGCCAACGAGAGAAACTTAATTTTAACCGGGAAGCGCTGCGGTACTTTAACCCAGTTACCAGTGGCATTTTCAGGGGGCAATAATGAGAACGATGAACCGCTGGCAGGTGAAATGGCTTCTATCACCCCTTGATAGGTTACATCTGGGTACATATCCACCACGATATTGGCCGGCATGCCCACGGTTAATAGCCCAACTGTGGATTCTTTATAGTTGGCTTCAACCCAAAAAGTGTCTGATTCCACCAGTGGCATCATAGATAAGCCAGGGGAAACCACGCTGCCAGGACGCACAGACACATCGCCTAAATAGCCATCATGGGGCGCCATGATATTGGTATAAGACAAATTGAGTGTGGCTTGGCTTAAGGCGGCTGCTGCTTGCTTAACTTGTGGCGCTTCATCGCCCTTGGCGCCTTGCTGAGTGATTAATTGGCTCATTTTAGCGCGCGCCGCCTCAAGATTAGTTTGGGCACTCGCAAGCTGAGCTTTAGCATTGTCAGCATCTTGTTGGGGCAATAAGGCTTGATTTACTAAGTCTATGGTGCGGCGATAATTCTTTTGAACATCAGTCAGATTGGCATCGGCCGCGCGGACATTGGCACTAGCGGCAAGAATGGCGTCATCGGTCGCTTTGTTATTTTGCGCGGCAATCTCGTACACGGCTTTGGCTTGCGCTAATTGAGCTTCAAACGGCGCAGGATCGATTTGTACCAGTAAGTCGCCTTTATTGACTTGCTGATAATCTTGTACATCCACTGCTTGGATTTTGCCGCTTAATTGGGGCGCCACATATAAGATATTGGCGTGAATATAAGCATCATCTGTGGATGGATAGGTTTTTTGATGTTGGATATAAAAGTAACCCGCGGCGATAAAGGCAAGGATGATGACAACTAATACGAACAAGTTGCGTCCTTTATTGGAGCTCGCGCTTGCACTGTCGGCGGAATTGTCGTTGGTAGTTGGCATGATGATCCCTAAATTTTTAAGCTATCTGAGCGTAGAAATAGCAAATATCAGCCTAGTTTAGGAGTTAATTTTTGGCAACATTGGCCCAAAACCCTTGAAGATTAACATAATTTTAACCGCTGGTTTGGCGCTATAAACTCACTCTTAAGGGCAATTTCTCTCAGAAATTGTGAGCCACCGCCCCTTGTTCGGTCTCTAAGGTTTTTTCCTGTAGGAGGCTATTTATACTGGTGCCGAATTTTCAGGAGGGAAGAAGTTATGTGGAAAAAATTAGCGCTGGTATGGGTAGTAGTATCGGCAGGTTCTTCATCAATAGCGCTGGCTTCATCAACCGGAATGCGACCTATGCCAGTGGCAGGTGCGCCTCTTGGTTATATCATTCATAACCCTTATGAAAATGCCCCATTAACCGCCTTAGTGACCTTAGATGGTCATCATATTTCGGACGTTAACGTTAAAGTGCATAAGAAAGGCGAACAAGGCGTAGATATTTCCTATGCTGTGGCCGATATGCGCGTGCTGGATGAAGGTGGCGTGCCGATCTTTGGTTTATACCCAGATCATTACAATAAATTCACTATTAGCTGGCAAGAAAATGGTGAAGCTAAGCAGCACGATTATCGCTTGATGACCCCAGATGTTGATATGGGCTTTTCTGAAAGCCAGTGGGCCAAAGCGCCCTCGGTTGACGTTAAGCAGGTCGATGCTGACTTTAAAGACAGATTATATTTCGTCAACTGGACTAACCCAGACGGTAAGGCCGCGCCATTAATGCACAATAATCCCACCGCGCCCGGCGCATTTTCGTGGGACGGAAAGCCGGGCTTCTTTATCATTGATACCGCTGGCGATATTCGCTGGTACATGAATCCTTATACCACCCACGATGCTAGCCGTTACGATGGCGCCGGTTATGCCATGGGCATGAACGTGACCGCGGAAGGCAACATGGTATGGGTGCAAGGGCAGACGTGGAAGCAAATGACCTTGATGGGTCGCATGGTGTCATCGCACCGTTTGCCGGGTAACTTTATTGATGCCTCCCATGAAGGCATTCAAGTGGAAAACGGTAATTTCTTATTAAGAGTAGCGGCCAAAAACTACCGCCGCGCCGATGGTGTCATGGTTAATACCGTGCGCGATCAGATTATCGAAGTGGATGCGAGCGGTAAGCTGGTGGACTACTGGGATCTCAACACTATTTTAGATCCTATGCGTGACGCGGCCCTTTTGTCGCTAGATGCTGGCGCCGTGTGTTTAAACATAGACATTACTCAAGCAGGCAAGCAATCATCCGCTCGCGATCTGCGCACTGCGCCTATGGGCGACATTCATGGGGTTGAAACTGGCCGCAACTGGGCTCACGTTAATTCTATCGATTACGATCCTAAAGATGACAGCATTATTATTAGCTCGCGCCATCAATCGGCCGTGATTAAAATTGGCCGCGATAAGCAAGTTAAATGGATTTTAAGTCCATCTCGCGGCTGGAATGACGCCTTAGCCACTAAGCTGCTAACCCCAGTTGATGCTGATGGCAAAGTGATTAACTGCACAGTGCGCGGCATGTGTGCTGGCAGCGAGTTTGACTTTGTCTATACCCCGCATACTGCCTATAAAGTTGATGAAAAGGGCACGTTTACCGTATTTGATAATGGCGATGGTAGGTATCTTGCCCAGCCTATGTTCCCCACTGGTAAGTATTCGCGCGCGGTGGAATATAAGATTGATGAAGACAAGATGACTGTCGAGCAAGTGTGGCAATACGGTAAAGATGAGCTAGGTTACGATGGCTATTCGCCAGTGACTTCTATCGTTAAATATCAAGCCGATAAAGACAGCATCATGAGCTACTTTGCTTCAGCAGGTTTATTTGGTTTAGGTGGCGGTTACGGCAACATGAAGCTCGATGAAACCACAGGTAAAGTGCACTCTATTTTGGTTGAACATAGATATGGTGAAACCAAACCTGCGGTGCGCATAGATATCAAAAGCCACGATATGTTTGCGACCGGTTATCGCGCCCAGGTTATCCATCCTGAACAAATGCTTAAATAAACTAAGCGCACTAAATTAAGCTCACTAAAACTTACCACTGGCCTAGTTCACTTTGATAGGCTGGTGGGAAAGTGTTTGGCTTGCGGTTATTGCCTCCTTAAATTTGCGGCGTTTTATAACGTTTATTCCTTATGCGCAGCGCCAGAGCTTAAATTAACACCCTAGGTTTCAATGCTATCGATTTCATCGCCCAATCTATTTGTCTCAATATTTATCTATTCAGCGCTAAAACTTCCCGAGCTAATACCCCTAACTAAATGTCTTGCGACTCTGATAAGTTGAATTACTCACTTTCCTAAAGTGATTGGTATAAACTAGCCGCAGCTGACATTCCGCTTTAATAGCTCGAGTAGCACAAGATAAACTGCTTGGTCGAGAGTGAGATCAAAACAACATGAAAGCACACCTGATTACTCGCAAGGGCTGGCAAACCTTAGATACCGAACTTAAGTATCTGTGGAAGCAATATCGTCCAGAGATCACCCTAAAAGTGCAAGAGGCAGCGGCGCAGGGCGATCGCTCAGAGAACGCTGATTACACTTATAACAAACGCCTGTTAAGACAAATAGATAGCCGAGTTCGTTATCTAGTGAAGCGTCTTGAAGAATTAAAGATTGTCGATTATTCCCCCCAACAAGATGGCAAGGTATTTTTTGGTGCCTACATTGAACTTGAGAACGAACAAGGGGATGTGGTGCGTTACCGCATAGTCGGCAAAGATGAGCTCGATACTAAATTAGGTTATATCACCATCGACTCGCCTATGGCTCGCGCCTTAATTGGCAAGCAAGTCGATGATGAAGTGCAAGTAAACACGCCTTTGGGCTTGAAACTTTGGTATGTCAATGCCATCCAATATCAAGCATTTACTGATTAGTTTACGGTTAAGTTTCACGCTTATGGTATCGTGCCGCTAGCGCTGAGCTTAACCCAAGAGATATGACAGAAGTTGACTATGCATAATATTGCTCTACAAATCGCCCAAGAACTGAATGTTCGTGAACAACAAGTACTCGCCACTATCGCCTTATTAGATGATGGCGCGACTGTGCCCTTTGTGGCGCGTTATCGTAAAGAAGCAACTGGCGGCTTAGATGATAGCCAGCTGCGTACTTTGCATTCACGCTTAGGTTATTTGCGGGAGTTAAATGATAGACGTCAGGTCATTTTGGCCAGCATTGAAGCCCAAGGGCAGTTAAGCGCTGCACTGCGCAGTGCCATTGATAGCGCTGATAGTAAGACGCGTCTTGAAGATTTATACCTGCCGTTTAAGCCTAAGCGTCGCACTAAAGGCCAGATTGCTATTGAAGCTGGCTTACTGCCGCTGGCTGACAGTCTGCTTGCTGATCGCGCTGGCGATATTAATGAGCGTGCGCGCGCCTATGTCAATCTAGAGGCTGGCTTTAGTGACGAAAAAGCAGTGCTTGAAGGCGCACGTTATATTTTGATGGAGCGCTTTGCAGAAGACGCTGAGCTACTGCTGTCTATCCGTAATCACTTGCAACAGGAAGCCGTGATTAAAAGCCAAATGGTGGCCGGTAAAGAAAAAGAAGGCGCTAAGTTTCGCGATTACTTTGAACATCAAGAAGCCATTAGCAAGGTGCCATCCCATCGCGCGCTGGCTATGCTGCGCGGTCGCAATGAAGGCGCGTTATCACTGGCCATGCAGGCCGACAGTCAAGGTGATGGCGCTGCAATTTGTGAGCACATCATTCTTGATCGTTTGCAGTTGAACTTAGGCAAAGGCGAAGTGGATACTTGGCTGCGCACTGTCGTTACTGCCACGTGGCGAATTAAAATCGCGCTGCAAATGGAAAACGAATTTATTACCCGCATGCGTGAGCAAGCGGAAGCTGAAGCCATTAAAGTGTTTGCCCGCAATCTTAATGATTTGCTGATGGCACCACCGGCTGGCGCTAAAGCGACTATGGGGCTAGATCCTGGTCTGCGCACAGGCGTTAAAGTGGCGATTGTTGATAACACCGGCAAGCTTGTGGGTCATACGGTTATTCACCCTCATGCGCCGCAAAATCAGTGGGAAAAGTCAGTTCGCAGCTTAGGCAACTTAGTCAAAATGCATAAGGTGGAATTGATTGCTATTGGTAATGGCACGGCTTCCCGCGAAACCGACAAACTGGCCGCCGAAGTGATTGCTTATGTGAAAGAAACTCACGCTAACGTCACTAAAATCATGGTGTCAGAGGCGGGCGCTTCTGTGTATTCAGCATCAGAACTGGCCTCAGCGGAATTCCCTGATCTTGATGTCACTATTCGCGGCGCAGTATCTATTGCCCGTCGCCTGCAAGATCCATTGGCTGAATTAGTTAAGATTGAGCCTAAAGCTATTGGTGTTGGTCAATATCAGCATGATGTGAGCCAAAGCCAGTTATCGGCTTCGCTAGAAGCCGTGGTTGAAGATTGCGTAAACCATGTGGGCGTTGACGTAAACATGGCATCCGCGCCGTTATTGGCGCAAGTCGCTGGTTTAAATAAAACCTTAGCTAAAAACTTAGTGAGCTATCGCGATGAGCACGGCCAGTTTAGCGATCGTAAGTCGCTACTTAAGGTGCCACGCTTAGGCCCTAAGGCCTTTGAACAAGCCGCGGGTTTCTTGCGTTTACACGGCAATAACCCGTTGGATGCTTCCGGAGTTCATCCAGAAACCTATAGCGTGGTTGAACATATCGCTCGTCATCATCAAGTGCCTGTCGAGCAGCTTATTGGCAACAGTGAGTTATTGGCAAAAGTTGATGCCAACGCTTTTGTGACGGCAAACTTTGGTTTACCGACCATTAGCGACATCATTAGCGAGCTTGAAAAGCCTGGCCGCGATCCGCGCGGTGAGTTTAAAACCGCTCACTTTAAAGAAGGGGTGGAAGAACTTAAAGATCTTAAGTTGGATATGATCTTAGAGGGCGTAGTCACTAACGTGACTAACTTTGGCGCCTTTGTGGATGTCGGTGTTCATCAAGATGGTTTAGTGCATATTTCGTCATTGACCGATAAGTTTGTCTCAGATCCGCACACCGTTGTGAAAGCGGGTGATGTGGTTAAAGTAAAAGTAATGGAAGTGGATATTGAGCGTCGCCGTGTTGGTTTAAGCATGCGCCTTGATGAAAAAGCCAATACTGCAGCTAAGCCAACCTCTAAGCCAGCCGCTAAAACTAGCGGTCAGCCAAAAGCGGCAAAACAGCCTAAGCAAGCTAATGCTGCCATGGGTAATGCCTTTGCTGATGCTTTTGCCAAGCTTAAGAAAAACTAAGATGTATTGCGCTTATTGAGCACTTTAAAAAAACCGGCATTGCCGGTTTTTTTATGGCTTAAGCATGCACATCAAACTCATTAACTGCTGGGCTTGCCTGATTAAGCTGATAGGTGTTCTGCACATGTTGGCGCACCAACGGAATTAAATGGCTCGCAAGTTTAGGTGGCGTTAGCTGGTTCGCGAAGTAGCTCACTGGTGTTTTGGCCGGCTTAATTAAGTCGCGCCGGCTGAGGGCGGGTTTAGTGACAAATCGTTTGGGCGGCAGTTTTTCAGCTACAGTTGGTGCTTGCTGAACATTGGCTTGTTCTTGCTGGCCTTGTTTGCCTTGATGTTGCTGTTTTTCTTGAATGCTTAACGGCTGCGGCGACTTATCATATTGATTAAGCGGCCGCTCATTTGCTGATGGAGTAGCTTGCTGCGGTGGCAGTAATGGCGGTTTTTGCAGATTATCAACCCGAGCTAACTCAGTTCCCACATTAGTCGTGGAAAGCGGAACATGAGGATAGTGGGTTACCGACTGCATAAGGCCTCCTGCCTGCGATTTTGATTAAAGCATAATCCTAAACGGCCGATAAAGACAATTAGCCTTGAGAGTTAGCCGGCAACTGCTTAATCCACTCATGGATCACCGCCACAAATTCTTGTGGGTGTGAAATAAACGGGCCGTGGGAAGCTTTATCAAACACATGATCACTAAATTGTGGCTGCTGCGGCATTAAATCCACCACACCTTTAGGCACTAAGCCATCGAGTTTGCCCCATAACCTTAACCATGGGCGTTCAATTTCTTGGGTCTGCGCGCGAATATCTAGGCTCGCTAACCAATCTAGTCCCACTTCAAGCGCCGCCAGTTGCGGCAGCGGTCGCGCTAATACTTGCTCTTTTATCTGTTTAATATCGGTTTTGGCGCTGGCAGAGCCCATGGCTTGAATGGCTAAGAAACGCTCGATAGTGAGGGATAAATCTAACTCAAGTTGGCGGTGAAATAAGCTCAGCACTTGTGGTTTTATCCCCGGCCAATCTTGCTCTGCTTGAGCTAAAAAGCATGGTGATGACGCCACGGTAATTAAGCCTTGGTAATGCTGAGGATGTTGATGCACCAGTAAACTCGCTAGCAGGCCGCCTAACGACCAACCCAAGATAATGGCATTGCTTGGCATTACGGCTTGTAATTGTTCTAACCACACATTTAACTCGTTACTCGTGAGCTGGCTATGGCCAAAGCCCGGCAGGTCAATTAAATGCACTTTATACTGAGACAATTGCGCCACTAAGGGCATAAATACGCCGCTATTGACTCCCCAGCCATGCAATAACACTAGATTTGGGCCTTCACCTATTATGTTGACAGCAAGCGGGCAAGATACAGGCAGAGTCACGGCGAATTCCTTGGTTTATGTGGGGTTTGAGGGCGGAGTTATCAGTGCGACAATCACTTCACTATTATTGGCGCCAGTATTGGCACAAGTTCACCCATACAAGTTTAGTGCGCGCTGTCGTTGCCCCTGTGCTTGCCAGTTTACCCAACCGCTGCCTCTTGTGTCATCAAGCAATTGCCCATCCCGGCAAAGGCTTATGCGGATTTTGCTTGCAGGCGTGTTTATATCAGCAAGAGACATGCTTAGGCTGCGGCAGGCAGTTAACTTGCAGTAGCGATTTTTGCGGGAGTTGCCAGCGCTTGCAGCCTGCTCGGATAGTCGCGCCCATGAGTTACCACACCTTACTTGGCCCTTGGGTGGCCGCAATTAAATATCGCCGGCAGTTTGTGGCCATTCCACCGTTATGCAAAGCCTTGTTAATACGGGTTAATCACTTATTAGCTTTAGGGTATGTTAGGCCGGTGCAAGCACTAATTCCTGTGCCTTTGCATCCTAATCGATTAAAGGCGCGCGGGTTTAATCAGGCGCGGGTGATTGCAACTGAGCTTGGAGCGATAAGCGGTTTGCCAGTGCTCACTGACATACTTGTGAGAGTGCGTGATACCTTGCCGCAAGCGGGCTTAGATGGTCGGCAGCGTCGCCATAATATGCAGCATGCTTTTATGCTTAAGCAGTGCCCCGCAGTGTTTAGTGTAGCGCTGATTGATGATGTGGTTACTACCGGTGAAACTGTACGTGAAATTATTACCCTACTTGAGGCGGAAGGCATTTTGGTGCAAGTCTGGTGTCTTGCACGCGCCGAAGCTCCTGAGCTAAGTGCTCGCTAACTTGGTAAGTGTTGCTAGCTAATACTCTAAAGGCTTAACTGCACGCTACATTGTGTAACAGCTATTTAGTCATAAAGGTTGGCACCATAAATAAGGCGTTATCAATAATTTTCTCATTCTGCGGCCAAGTATTTCTAAACAATAAGTTATCAGTTAATAGCACAAGGGCGCCTTGGCCTTGTTGCTCAACGCGTGAGGCCGTCATGCCCGCAAAGCTTTGCTGATATTCTGGCGCTAAATAGCCGCTTGAAAGTAAGTCATCACTATAAGTCGCTGCGCTTAAAAATGGTTCTATGCCAGGCTCGATGGCGAGCACTTGGTTTTTAAGCACGCGGATATGCGCCGACTGAATGCCAAAGTTAAGAGGATGGCTGTTATCAAGCTCAAGAGTGACTATGGCGCCACCAATACTTTTTTTTGCAGCGAGCTTAGCTTGCTCGCTATAACTTAAGCCTAGGGAGTTAAATTGCGACGCTAACTGCTCGTGACTAATCAGGTTGGCACGAGTCAAATTTTTGCTTTTAAGCCAGCTTAAGGCGCCTTGATTGGCGATGATAACCCCGCCTTGAGCCATAAAGGTTTGCAGCTTAGTGGTGACATCGGCTTTAGGTTCCTGATAGCGACCATCGGCGAGAATAATATGGCTAAAATCCGATAAGTTAATCTGGCTATTGTTATTGAGCTTGTCGATATCTATGCGCTGCGCAGTTAATCCCAGTTGCTTATCAAGATATAACCACCATTCACCCACTTCACTTGGATTCGTGCCTTGGCCGCTGATGATAAGCGGCGTGACACTGGCTATGGCGGCAATGTTCTCACTACCAAGATCTATGCCCTTAATACTGGCAAAGCTAGTGCTGCTGTACACTGGCAGTGAATAGCGCGCGCTTAACTTCTGCACTTGGGCAAGGATCTCGGCTTTATCCATTAACGGCTGCGCTTGAAAAATAATTAACGAGCCAGCGCTAAAGGCCACATCACCGGCGTTGGTTGAGAGCGTAAAAGATTGATTGCTGGCCCTAACTTTAATGCCTAGTTGCTGCAATTGAACTAATAACTGAGCGCTGGCATGGGAGTGCCACTCTATGATGAGCGCAGCGCCTGCAGTTAAACTCACGGGCTTACTCGCAGGAGCTGTGGCGCTTAATTGCTTGTCGGTGAGGCTGGTCGCGGCAACATCTAAGTTAAAGGCCGCGCTAATGTCCCAGCTTGAGACATCATAAAAAGTGGCATCCTTAAATTCTGTGGTTTTATCAAAGAGCGCATTGACTAAGCTTGCTTGCGGCTGCGCCTCAGGAATAAAAATGCTGGTCTCAGGCGTAAATTGAATCTTGTTTAGCGCAATGGTTTGGTTGAGGTAGCGCCAATGAATGTGGTGCTGCGTCAGCAGTTTACCTAAGGCTTGTAAGCGCGAACTATCACTTTGGGTCCCGACTAAGCGGCCAGCGTAGCTCGCTTGCGGCTGCAATTTCTTGCCTTGATAAAAATCTTGCTGATGGTTAAGTAGCGATTTTTTCAATGCTAACGCGCCTTGTAAGCTTGAGATTGAGGTCGCGAAGTGATTGCCTATGGCTATGGTTAGACTCACTTCGCCATCGCTAGAGTGTTGACGCTGACCGCGCGCGCTCGCTTGCTCAAATAAAATGCCAATGGCGCCATTAATGTCAGGATAAGTTGAGCCTTTGCCGTAATAGAAATCATCAAACGACTCGCGGCTAAAATACGGCTGATCGCGCTTATCTAAGGCTTGGCGATGAAATTGTGCCAATTGATTGGTTAGGTCTTGGTTGTTAGCTGAGGTGAGGGGGTGAGTGCGCTCAGGCACGCCAGGTTGAAAAAAGTAACTTTGGTGATGCCCCATCTCATGAAAATCAGCCACTAAGTGCGGCATCCAACGATGAAATAACGCTAAACGCCCCGCGGTTTCGGGGTGCGATACCGCCAACCAGTCGCGATTA
Source organism: Shewanella sp. SNU WT4 (assembly GCF_006494715.1). NCBI lineage: Bacteria > Pseudomonadati > Pseudomonadota > Gammaproteobacteria > Alteromonadales > Shewanellaceae > Shewanella > Shewanella sp. SNU WT4. Next base: position 66,323 of record NZ_CP041151.1, on the reverse strand, counting down.
AGATCAGCTAAATAATGGTTAAATCGCCCGCCAGGCCAAACTTGATTGTGCTCCCTATCATCAGGATGGTTTACCGCTTGCTGGCCTTTATTATCATTGGCCCAAGTAGCAAATCTATCCATGCCATCTGGGTTTTGACTCGGGGTGATAATAATCACCGCATCATTAAGTAACTCTTGCACCCAAGGCTCTTGGCTATGGCTTAGGTAATAGCTTAATGCCATGGCCGTGTGAGCGCCGCTCGCTTCATCGCCATGAATCGAATAGGCAAGCCACAGCACTAACTTATCTTGCTCCCCCGTTGGCTTAACTTGTTGGCGTTGCTGTTTGATTTGCGCCAAATTGGCTTGGTTAGCAGCAGATGTGATGATTAACGACAGCTGCTGCCTGTGCTGGTGGCTATGGCCTGTGGCCTCGATACTCAATCTTGGGCTGGCGGCCGTTAATTGCTGTAAATACTGATTAAGTTGGTCGTGACGTAAATGCCACTCGCCTAAGGGATAGCCTAAAAATGCCTCGGGACTTGGCAGCTCAGGCTGGTGCGGCGACAGTTGCTGCCAAGGCTCATTGGCTGCTAGCGCGTCACTGAACATAGCTGCCAGTAACAGCAGGGATGCGATAAGGGGCTTACAGCTCAAAATAGGCATGCTTTTATTGTCCCGCACTCATAACAAATTCATTGCAAATTAACAGTTTGTTTACCTTGGTGGCAAGTGTTGCTGTATTTGTGTTTATTCGACAGATAGCTCAAAATACGCCGATAATCTCAGGTCAGGACTACAAAGGTGACTTGAGTCAGCGTATGATAGAGTTAATTCTTACTAAATCACTCAGGTATTAACCTGTAGAGCAGGATTCAGATGATTACGATTTCCGATGCCGCCCAGGCACATTTTGCGAAGTTATTGGCCGATCAACCTGAAGGCACCCATATTCGGGTATTTGTGATAAGCCCAGGTACCCCTTCAGCTGAGTGTGGCGTGTCATATTGCCCACCCGATGCCGTTGAAACCGATGATGTTGAAATAGAATTCAATGGTTTTAGTGCCATGGTTGATGAAAAGAGCGCGCCATTTTTGGCTGAAGCTAGCATCGACTTTGTGACCGACCAACTCGGTTCGCAACTGACATTAAAAGCTCCTAACGCCAAAATGCGTAAAGTGGCCGATGATGCATCGTTAAATGAGCGGATTGAATACATGATCCAATCGGAAATCAATCCACAGCTTGCAAGCCATGGCGGCAATATTATGCTGGTAGAAATCACCACCGATGGCGTGGCTATTCTGCAGTTTGGCGGTGGTTGTAATGGTTGCTCTATGGTTGATGTTACCTTGAAAGATGGTATCGAAAAGCAAATGCTAGAGCGCTTTGCCGGTGAGTTGACGGGTGTGCGCGATGTGACTGAGCATCAACATGGTGATCACTCTTATCAGTAATCACTTGCTTGATACAAGGTTACATAAGTAAGTAACCTGCAGTGATGACTTAACTTGCTAATGGCTTAGCCTACTATGAGTAAGCAGTTACTAAGCGATTGAGTCATTACCTAATACCGAGTTCCCATTGTGGACTCGGTTTTTTATATCCACCCTGTATGCGCTAGAATAGTCGTCCATGTAAGGAGCACCTTTACTTACTTATCTCTGTTTTTTCTCAGCCCATTAATAAGGCGCCTTTTAATCGCTAGCTGCGCCAAAAAACTAAATGCAGATTATTTAAATAAAAACACTTGACGCTAAAGATAAAATACGTAGAATACGCACCCTTAGCCCAGCGAGGCAACGTTCTTTAACAAGTAGAAGACAAGCAAATCTGTGTGGACATTCACAGTAGTTGATAAATCGACAACGATTTAACACGTCTCGCAAGAGACTTCAACGAACGATGTCCGCATAACATGCAGATTTGATGATTTATCATCGAATCGACAGAATTCATTGAGCAGGACCTTTGGGTCCGAACAAAACTTTAATTGAAGAGTTTGATCATGGCTCAGATTGAACGCTGGCGGCAGGCCTAACACATGCAAGTCGAGCGGCAGCGGGAAGTAACTTGTTACTTTGCCGGCGAGCGGCGGACGGGTGAGTAATGCCTGGGAATTTGCCCATTGGTGGGGGATAACAGTTGGAAACGACTGCTAATACCGCATACGCCCTACGGGGGAAAGCAGGGGAGCCTTCGGGTCCTTGCGCTGATGGATAAGCCCAGGTGGGATTAGCTAGTAGGTGAGGTAAAGGCTCACCTAGGCGACGATCCCTAGCTGTTCTGAGAGGATGATCAGCCACACTGGGACTGAGACACGGCCCAGACTCCTACGGGAGGCAGCAGTGGGGAATATTGCACAATGGGGGAAACCCTGATGCAGCCATGCCGCGTGTGTGAAGAAGGCCTTCGGGTTGTAAAGCACTTTCAGTAGGGAGGAAAGGTTGACGGTTAATACCCGTTAGCTGTGACGTTACCTACAGAAGAAGGACCGGCTAACTCCGTGCCAGCAGCCGCGGTAATACGGAGGGTCCGAGCGTTAATCGGAATTACTGGGCGTAAAGCGTGCGCAGGCGGTTTGTTAAGCGAGATGTGAAAGCCCCGGGCTCAACCTGGGAATTGCATTTTGAACTGGCAAACTAGAGTCTTGTAGAGGGGGGTAGAATTTCAGGTGTAGCGGTGAAATGCGTAGAGATCTGAAGGAATACCGGTGGCGAAGGCGGCCCCCTGGACAAAGACTGACGCTCATGCACGAAAGCGTGGGGAGCAAACAGGATTAGATACCCTGGTAGTCCACGCCGTAAACGATGTCTACTCGGAGTTTGGTGTCTTGAACACTGGGCTCTCAAGCTAACGCATTAAGTAGACCGCCTGGGGAGTACGGCCGCAAGGTTAAAACTCAAATGAATTGACGGGGGCCCGCACAAGCGGTGGAGCATGTGGTTTAATTCGATGCAACGCGAAGAACCTTACCTACTCTTGACATCCAGAGAATTCGCTAGAGATAGCTTAGTGCCTTCGGGAACTCTGAGACAGGTGCTGCATGGCTGTCGTCAGCTCGTGTTGTGAAATGTTGGGTTAAGTCCCGCAACGAGCGCAACCCTTATCCTTATTTGCCAGCACGTAATGGTGGGAACTCTAGGGAGACTGCCGGTGATAAACCGGAGGAAGGTGGGGACGACGTCAAGTCATCATGGCCCTTACGAGTAGGGCTACACACGTGCTACAATGGTCGGTACAGAGGGTTGCAAAGCCGCGAGGTGGAGCTAATCTCACAAAGCCGATCGTAGTCCGGATTGGAGTCTGCAACTCGACTCCATGAAGTCGGAATCGCTAGTAATCGTGGATCAGAATGCCACGGTGAATACGTTCCCGGGCCTTGTACACACCGCCCGTCACACCATGGGAGTGGGCTGCACCAGAAGTAGATAGCTTAACCCTTCGGGGAGGGCGTTTACCACGGTGTGGTTCATGACTGGGGTGAAGTCGTAACAAGGTAGCCCTAGGGGAACCTGGGGCTGGATCACCTCCTTACCTATGCGATTTAGAATTACTGTTGAGTGTTCACACAGATTGCCTTGTCTTGTTGACGAGCAAAACATTACCTTCCTTTGAAGGGATGTCGTTCTTTAAAAATTTGGAAAGCTGATAGTAGAACTTAGTGCGCGAGCATTAGGTGATACAAAATTGAGTTCTCAAAATACTTTAATCAAGTGTTTTGGATATTCTTTAACTTCAGAAATGAAGTAAATCAAGGCGTTCTTTTGCGAAAGCAAGAGACAGTAAAACCAGCTAGTTGCAATACGCTCAAGTGAAACTCATTTGGGTTGTATGGTTAAGTGACTAAGCGTATACGGTGGATGCCTTGGCAGTCAGAGGCGATGAAGGACGTAGTAACTTGCGAAAAGCGTTGGCGAGCTAGTAACAAGCATTTGAGCTAACGATGTCCGAATGGGGAAACCCGGCCACATAAGTGGTCATCATACAGTGAATACATAGCTGTATGAGGCGAACCTGGGGAACTGAAACATCTAAGTACCCAGAGGAAAAGAAATCAACCGAGATTCCCTAAGTAGCGGCGAGCGAACGGGGATTAGCCCTTAAGTCTAGGGGGTGTTAGTGGAATGGTCTGGAAAGTCCAACGGTACAGGGTGATAGTCCCGTACATGAAAACTAACCTTAGATGAAAACGAGTAAGGCGGCACACGTGATATGTTGTCTGAACATGGGGGGACCATCCTCCAAGGCTAAATACTCCTGACTGACCGATAGTGAACCAGTACCGTGAGGGAAAGGCGAAAAGAACCCCTGTGAGGGGAGTGAAATAGAACCTGAAACCGTATACGTACAAGCAGTGGGAGCGGTTCTTGAGACCGTGACTGCGTACCTTTTGTATAATGGGTCAGCGACTTACATTTAGTAGCGAGGTTAAGCGAATAGCGGAGCCGTAGGGAAACCGAGTGTTAACTGCGCGTTTAGTTGCTAGGTGTAGACCCGAAACCCGGTGATCTAGCCATGGGCAGGTTGAAGGTTGAGTAACATCAACTGGAGGACCGAACCGACTAATGTTGAAAAATTAGCGGATGACTTGTGGCTGGGGGTGAAAGGCCAATCAAACCGGGAGATATCTGGTTCTCCTCGAAAGCTATTTAGGTAGCGCCTCGCACGAATACCATTGGGGGTAGAGCACTGTTAAGGCTAGGGGGTCATCCCGACTTACCAACCCTTTGCAAACTCCGAATACCAATGAGTACTATGCGGGAGACAGACAGCGGGTGCTAACGTCCGTTGTCAAAAGGGAAACAACCCAGACCGTCAGCTAAGGTCCCAAAGTACTAGCTAAGTGGGAAACGATGTGGGAAGGCTTAGACAGCTAGGATGTTGGCTTAGAAGCAGCCATCATTTAAAGAAAGCGTAATAGCTCACTAGTCGAGTCGGCCTGCGCGGAAGATGTAACGGGGCTAAGCTAGTCACCGAAGCTACGGGTGCATTTCATTAGAGATGCGCGGTAGAGGAGCGTTCTGTAAGCCGTTGAAGGTGAAGGGGTAACCCACGCTGGAGGTATCAGAAGTGCGAATGCTGACATGAGTAACGATAAAGGGGGTGAAAAACCCCCTCGCCGGAAGACCAAGGGTTCCTGTCCAACGTTAATCGGGGCAGGGTGAGTCGACCCTAAGGCGAGGCCGAAAGGCGTAGTCGATGGGAAACGGGTTAATATTCCCGTACTTGTGCTAACTGCGATGGAGAGACGGAGAAGGCTAGGCTAGCGCGGCGTTGGTAGTCCGCGTTTAAGGTAGTAGGCGGTATTCTTAGGCAAATCCGGGAATACTTACGCTGAGAGCTGATGACGAGGTCCTACGGGACTGAAGTAGTTGATGCCATGCTTCCAGGAAAATCTTCTAAGCTTCAGGTTAGCAGGAATCGTACCCCAAACCGACACAGGTGGTCGGGTAGAGAATACCAAGGCGCTTGAGAGAACTCGGCTGAAGGAACTAGGCAAAATGGTACCGTAACTTCGGGAGAAGGTACGCTCCTGCCGGTGATGAGACTTGCTCTCTAAGCTAGCGGGAGTCGCAGATACCAGGTGGCTGCAACTGTTTATCAAAAACACAGCACTGTGCAAAATCGCAAGATGAAGTATACGGTGTGACGCCTGCCCGGTGCCGGAAGGTTAATTGATTGGGTTATCTTCGGAGAAGCTCATGATCGAAGCCCCGGTAAACGGCGGCCGTAACTATAACGGTCCTAAGGTAGCGAAATTCCTTGTCGGGTAAGTTCCGACCTGCACGAATGGCGTAATGATGGCCACGCTGTCTCCAGCCGAGACTCAGTGAAGTTGAAATTGCGGTGAAGATGCCGTATACCCGCGGCTAGACGGAAAGACCCCGTGAACCTTTACTATAGCTTGGCACTGAACATTGAACCTACATGTGTAGGATAGGTGGGAGACTTTGAAGCATGAACGCTAGTTTGTGTGGAGTCGTCCTTGAAATACCACCCTTGTAGTTTTGATGTTCTAACCTAGGTCCCTTATCGGGATTAGGGACAGTGCCTGGTGGGTAGTTTGACTGGGGCGGTCTCCTCCCAAAGAGTAACGGAGGAGCACGAAGGTTGGCTAAGTACGGTCGGACATCGTACGGTTAGTGCAATGGCATAAGCCAGCTTAACTGCGAGACAGACACGTCGAGCAGGTACGAAAGTAGGTCATAGTGATCCGGTGGTTCTGAATGGAAGGGCCATCGCTCAACGGATAAAAGGTACTCCGGGGATAACAGGCTGATACCGCCCAAGAGTTCATATCGACGGCGGTGTTTGGCACCTCGATGTCGGCTCATCACATCCTGGGGCTGAAGTCGGTCCCAAGGGTATGGCTGTTCGCCATTTAAAGTGGTACGCGAGCTGGGTTCAGAACGTCGTGAGACAGTTCGGTCCCTATCTGCCGTGGGCGTTGGATGATTGAGGGGAGCTGCTCCTAGTACGAGAGGACCGGAGTGGACGAACCGCTGGTGTTCGGGTTGTCATGCCAATGGCATTGCCCGGTAGCTACGTTCGGAATCGATAACCGCTGAAAGCATCTAAGCGGGAAGCGAGCCCCAAGATGAGTCATCCCTAGGACTATAAGTCCTCTGAAGGGCCGTCCGAGACTAGGACGTTGATAGGCAAGGTGTGTAAGCGTTGTGAGGCGTTGAGCTAACTTGTACTAATGACCCGAGAGGCTTAACCATACAACCCAGATGGGTTTTACTGAACAAGCCTGAAAGAATCGAAAAATACTTGATTGAAGATTGAGTACTCAATAATTAGCTTTCCGAATTTCCAAATTTGTCTGGAGACCATAGCACTGTGGCACCACCTGATCCCATTCCGAACTCAGAAGTGAAACGCAGTCGCGCCGATGGTAGTGTGGGGTTTCCCCATGCGAGAGTAGGTCATCTCCAGGCGCCTAATTTCTCGTAAGAGAGTCGATAAAGCCCGTTGCTCACGCAACGGGCTTTTTTCGTTTGGAATTTTTTGTTAACATACGCTGATAACCTCTGGCACTAGGGCTTGCTAGCCCAATCGTTGCCTTAGCAGCATGTTAATCGTGGTGTTTATCGACCAATCAGACCTTTGGCGAGCCGTATGCGCTCTTCATTTAGACATCTTTCTCTTATCAATTCTTATGGGATAGACTGTTTGGTAGCAATATAGCCGCCAAAATTAGGTTAAATGCTCACTCAACGATAAGTTTAATCGTCATCGCGATGATTGACTCTTGCCACAAAACGCTGACTCAGAGTGGATGAAAATTATGTAAGGTTTCCATTGGGTTCACTTTGAAGTGTTTTTTGTGCCAAAGAAAGTTTGGTTAGCGGCTTTTATTGCACGATAAGTAAATTCTGGTGCTTTTTGATGATGGTGGCTTAGCGAAAACCAAAGGGATTAGCCCTTTCACTGGGGAAGTTCGTCATGGATAACCTTGATAGAGCGAGAGATCCGCGAGGTCCAGCCTACTGAATTTATGAATGCGCTGTGGGTAACTCTGGGGGTAAGTTGTGCGCGTCATGGTCGTAAGTTGAGTGTAAATAAATAATGACACTTTATGGCGAAAAGCGCTTGCACAATAGCGAACACTCCCTATAATGCAGCCCATCGACACGAGATGGCGCGGCAACGCAGCCGATAGTGACGACTTACTGACTACTTAAGGTATTCAGAAGTGGCGACAAGTTGTTGAATAAAACACTTGACGCACAACAGGAAATGCGTAAAATACGCATCCCTAGCCCGTAGCGGCAACGTTCTTTAACAAGTAGAAGACAAGCAAATCTGTGTGGACATTCACAGTAGTTGATAAATCGACAACGATTTAACACGTCTCGCAAGAGACTTCAACGAACGATGTCCGCATAACATGCAAATTTGATGATTTATCATCGAATCGACAGAATTCATTGAGCAGGACTTTCGGGTCCGAACAAAACTTTAATTGAAGAGTTTGATCATGGCTCAGATTGAACGCTGGCGGCAGGCCTAACACATGCAAGTCGAGCGGCAGCGGGAAGTAACTTGTTACTTTGCCGGCGAGCGGCGGACGGGTGAGTAATGCCTGGGAATTTGCCCATTGGTGGGGGATAACAGTTGGAAACGACTGCTAATACCGCATACGCCCTACGGGGGAAAGCAGGGGAGCCTTCGGGTCCTTGCGCTGATGGATAAGCCCAGGTGGGATTAGCTAGTAGGTGAGGTAAAGGCTCACCTAGGCGACGATCCCTAGCTGTTCTGAGAGGATGATCAGCCACACTGGGACTGAGACACGGCCCAGACTCCTACGGGAGGCAGCAGTGGGGAATATTGCACAATGGGGGAAACCCTGATGCAGCCATGCCGCGTGTGTGAAGAAGGCCTTCGGGTTGTAAAGCACTTTCAGTAGGGAGGAAAGGTTGACGGTTAATACCCGTTAGCTGTGACGTTACCTACAGAAGAAGGACCGGCTAACTCCGTGCCAGCAGCCGCGGTAATACGGAGGGTTCGAGCGTTAATCGGAATTACTGGGCGTAAAGCGTGCGCAGGCGGTTTGTTAAGCGAGATGTGAAAGCCCCGGGCTCAACCTGGGAATTGCATTTTGAACTGGCAAACTAGAGTCTTGTAGAGGGGGGTAGAATTTCAGGTGTAGCGGTGAAATGCGTAGAGATCTGAAGGAATACCGGTGGCGAAGGCGGCCCCCTGGACAAAGACTGACGCTCATGCACGAAAGCGTGGGGAGCAAACAGGATTAGATACCCTGGTAGTCCACGCCGTAAACGATGTCTACTCGGAGTTTGGTGTCTTGAACACTGGGCTCTCAAGCTAACGCATTAAGTAGACCGCCTGGGGAGTACGGCCGCAAGGTTAAAACTCAAATGAATTGACGGGGGCCCGCACAAGCGGTGGAGCATGTGGTTTAATTCGATGCAACGCGAAGAACCTTACCTACTCTTGACATCCAGAGAATTCGCTAGAGATAGCTTAGTGCCTTCGGGAACTCTGAGACAGGTGCTGCATGGCTGTCGTCAGCTCGTGTTGTGAAATGTTGGGTTAAGTCCCGCAACGAGCGCAACCCTTATCCTTATTTGCCAGCACGTAATGGTGGGAACTCTAGGGAGACTGCCGGTGATAAACCGGAGGAAGGTGGGGACGACGTCAAGTCATCATGGCCCTTACGAGTAGGGCTACACACGTGCTACAATGGTCGGTACAGAGGGTTGCAAAGCCGCGAGGTGGAGCTAATCTCACAAAGCCGATCGTAGTCCGGATTGGAGTCTGCAACTCGACTCCATGAAGTCGGAATCGCTAGTAATCGTGGATCAGAATGCCACGGTGAATACGTTCCCGGGCCTTGTACACACCGCCCGTCACACCATGGGAGTGGGCTGCACCAGAAGTAGATAGCTTAACCCTTCGGGGAGGGCGTTTACCACGGTGTGGTTCATGACTGGGGTGAAGTCGTAACAAGGTAGCCCTAGGGGAACCTGGGGCTGGATCACCTCCTTACCTATGCGATTTAGAATTACTGTTGAGTGTTCACACAGATTGCCTTGTCTTGTTGACGAGCAAAACATTACCTTCCTTTGAAGGGATGTCGTTCTTTAAAAATTTGGAAAGCTGATAGTAGAACTTAGTGCGCGAGCATTAGGTGATACAAAATTGAGTTCTCAAAATGCTTTAATCAAGTGTTTTGGATATTCTTTAACTTCAGAAATGAAGTAAATCAAGGCGTTCTTTTGCGAAAGCAAGAGACAGTAAAACCAGCTAGTTGCAATACGCTCAAGTGAAACTCATTTGGGTTGTATGGTTAAGTGACTAAGCGTATACGGTGGATGCCTTGGCAGTCAGAGGCGATGAAGGACGTAGTAACTTGCGAAAAGCGTTGGCGAGCTAGTAACAAGCATTTGAGCTAACGATGTCCGAATGGGGAAACCCGGCCACATAAGTGGTCATCATACAGTGAATACATAGCTGTATGAGGCGAACCTGGGGAACTGAAACATCTAAGTACCCAGAGGAAAAGAAATCAACCGAGATTCCCTAAGTAGCGGCGAGCGAACGGGGATTAGCCCTTAAGTCTAGGGGGTGTTAGTGGAATGGTCTGGAAAGTCCAACGGTACAGGGTGATAGTCCCGTACATGAAAACTAACCTTAGATGAAAACGAGTAAGGCGGCACACGTGATATGTTGTCTGAACATGGGGGGACCATCCTCCAAGGCTAAATACTCCTGACTGACCGATAGTGAACCAGTACCGTGAGGGAAAGGCGAAAAGAACCCCTGTGAGGGGAGTGAAATAGAACCTGAAACCGTATACGTACAAGCAGTGGGAGCGGTTCTTGAGACCGTGACTGCGTACCTTTTGTATAATGGGTCAGCGACTTACATTTAGTAGCGAGGTTAAGCGAATAGCGGAGCCGTAGGGAAACCGAGTGTTAACTGCGCGTTTAGTTGCTAGGTGTAGACCCGAAACCCGGTGATCTAGCCATGGGCAGGTTGAAGGTTGAGTAACATCAACTGGAGGACCGAACCGACTAATGTTGAAAAATTAGCGGATGACTTGTGGCTGGGGGTGAAAGGCCAATCAAACCGGGAGATATCTGGTTCTCCTCGAAAGCTATTTAGGTAGCGCCTCGCACGAATACCATTGGGGGTAGAGCACTGTTAAGGCTAGGGGGTCATCCCGACTTACCAACCCTTTGCAAACTCCGAATACCAATGAGTACTATGCGGGAGACAGACAGCGGGTGCTAACGTCCGTTGTCAAAAGGGAAACAACCCAGACCGTCAGCTAAGGTCCCAAAGTACTAGCTAAGTGGGAAACGATGTGGGAAGGCTTAGACAGCTAGGATGTTGGCTTAGAAGCAGCCATCATTTAAAGAAAGCGTAATAGCTCACTAGTCGAGTCGGCCTGCGCGGAAGATGTAACGGGGCTAAGCTAGTCACCGAAGCTACGGGTGCATTTCATTAGAGATGCGCGGTAGAGGAGCGTTCTGTAAGCCGTTGAAGGTGAAGGGGTAACCCACGCTGGAGGTATCAGAAGTGCGAATGCTGACATGAGTAACGATAAAGGGGGTGAAAAACCCCCTCGCCGGAAGACCAAGGGTTCCTGTCCAACGTTAATCGGGGCAGGGTGAGTCGACCCCTAAGGCGAGGCCGAAAGGCGTAGTCGATGGGAAACGGGTTAATATTCCCGTACTTGTGCTAACTGCGATGGAGAGACGGAGAAGGCTAGGCTAGCGCGGCGTTGGTAGTCCGCGTTTAAGGTGGTAGGCGGTATTCTTAGGCAAATCCGGGAATACTTACGCTGAGAGCTGATGACGAGGTCCTAAGGGACTGAAGTAGTTGATGCCATGCTTCCAGGAAAATCTTCTAAGCTTCAGGTTAGCAGGAATCGTACCCCAAACCGACACAGGTGGTCGGGTAGAGAATACCAAGGCGCTTGAGAGAACTCGGCTGAAGGAACTAGGCAAAATGGTACCGTAACTTCGGGAGAAGGTACGCTCCTGCCGGTGATGAGACTTGCTCTCTAAGCTAGCGGGAGTCGCAGATACCAGGTGGCTGCAACTGTTTATCAAAAACACAGCACTGTGCAAAATCGCAAGATGAAGTATACGGTGTGACGCCTGCCCGGTGCCGGAAGGTTAATTGATTGGGTTATCTTCGGAGAAGCTCATGATCGAAGCCCCGGTAAACGGCGGCCGTAACTATAACGGTCCTAAGGTAGCGAAATTCCTTGTCGGGTAAGTTCCGACCTGCACGAATGGCGTAATGATGGCCACGCTGTCTCCAGCCGAGACTCAGTGAAGTTGAAATTGCGGTGAAGATGCCGTATACCCGCGGCTAGACGGAAAGACCCCGTGAACCTTTACTATAGCTTGGCACTGAACATTGAACCTACATGTGTAGGATAGGTGGGAGACTTTGAAGCATGAACGCTAGTTTGTGTGGAGTCGTCCTTGAAATACCACCCTTGTAGTTTTGATGTTCTAACCTAGGTCCCTTATCGGGATTAGGGACAGTGCCTGGTGGGTAGTTTGACTGGGGCGGTCTCCTCCCAAAGAGTAACGGAGGAGCACGAAGGTTGGCTAAGTACGGTCGGACATCGTACGGTTAGTGCAATGGCATAAGCCAGCTTAACTGCGAGACAGACACGTCGAGCAGGTACGAAAGTAGGTCATAGTGATCCGGTGGTTCTGAATGGAAGGGCCATCGCTCAACGGATAAAAGGTACTCCGGGGATAACAGGCTGATACCGCCCAAGAGTTCATATCGACGGCGGTGTTTGGCACCTCGATGTCGGCTCATCACATCCTGGGGCTGAAGTCGGTCCCAAGGGTATGGCTGTTCGCCATTTAAAGTGGTACGCGAGCTGGGTTCAGAACGTCGTGAGACAGTTCGGTCCCTATCTGCCGTGGGCGTTGGATGATTGAGGGGAGCTGCTCCTAGTACGAGAGGACCGGAGTGGACGAACCGCTGGTGTTCGGGTTGTCATGCCAATGGCATTGCCCGGTAGCTACGTTCGGAATCGATAACCGCTGAAAGCATCTAAGCGGGAAGCGAGCCCCAAGATGAGTCATCCCTAGGACTATAAGTCCTCTGAAGGGCCGTCCGAGACTAGGACGTTGATAGGCAAGGTGTGTAAGCGTTGTGAGGCGTTGAGCTAACTTGTACTAATGACCCGAGAGGCTTAACCATACAACCCAGATGGGTTTTACTGAACAAGCCTGATAAAGAATCGAAAAATACTTGATTGAAGATTGAGTACTCAATAATTAGCTTTCTGAATTTCCAAATTTGTCTGGAGACCATAGCACTGTGGCACCACCTGATCCCATTCCGAACTCAGAAGTGAAACGCAGTCGCGCCGATGGTAGTGTGGGGTTTCCCCATGCGAGAGTAGGTCATCTCCAGGCGCCTAATTTCTCGTAAGAGAGTCGATAAAGCCCGTTGCTCACGCAACGGGCTTTTTTCGTTTGGAATTTTTTGTTAACATACGCTGATAACCTCTGGCACTAGGGCTTGCTAGCCCAATCGTTGCCTTAGCAGCATGTTAATCGTGGTGTTTATCGACCAATCAGACCTTTGGCGAGCCGTATGCGCTCTTCATTTAGACATCTTTCTCTTATCAATTCTTATGGGATAGACTGTTTGGTAGCAATATAGCCGCCAAAATTAGGTTAAATGCTCACTCAACGATAAGTTTAATCGTCATCGCGATGATTGACTCTTGCCACAAAACGCTGACTCAGAGTGGATGAAAATTATGTAAGGTTTCCATTGGGTTCACTTTGAAGTGTTTTTTGTGCCAAAGAAAGTTTGGTTAGCGGCTTTTATTGCACGATAAGTAAATTCTGGTGCTTTTTGATGATGGTGGCTTAGCGAAAACCAAAGGGATTAGCCCTTTCACTGGGGAAGTTCGTCATGGATAACCTTGATAGAGCGAGAGATCCGCGAGGTCCAGCCTACTGAATTTATGAATGCGCTGTGGGTAACTCTGGGGGTAAGTTGTGCGCGTCATGGTCGTAAGTTGAGTGTAAATAAATAATGACACTTTATGGCGAAAAGCGCTTGCACAATAGCGAACACTCCCTATAATGCAGCCCATCGACACGAGATGGCGCGGCAACGCAGCCGATAGTGACGACTTACTGACTACTTAAGGTATTCAGAAGTGGCGACAAGTTGTTGAATAAAACACTTGACGCACAACAGGAAATGCGTAAAATACGCATCCCTAGCCCGTAGCGGCAACGTTCTTTAACAAGTAGAAGACAAGCAAATCTGTGTGGACATTCACAGTAGTTGATAAATCGACAACGATTTAACACGTCTCGCAAGAGACTTCAACGAACGATGTCCGCATAACATGCAAATTTGATGATTTATCATCGAATCGACAGAATTCATTGAGCAGGACTTTCGGGTCCGAACAAAACTTTAATTGAAGAGTTTGATCATGGCTCAGATTGAACGCTGGCGGCAGGCCTAACACATGCAAGTCGAGCGGCAGCGGGAAGTAACTTGTTACTTTGCCGGCGAGCGGCGGACGGGTGAGTAATGCCTGGGAATTTGCCCATTGGTGGGGGATAACAGTTGGAAACGACTGCTAATACCGCATACGCCCTACGGGGGAAAGCAGGGGAGCCTTCGGGTCCTTGCGCTGATGGATAAGCCCAGGTGGGATTAGCTAGTAGGTGAGGTAAAGGCTCACCTAGGCGACGATCCCTAGCTGTTCTGAGAGGATGATCAGCCACACTGGGACTGAGACACGGCCCAGACTCCTACGGGAGGCAGCAGTGGGGAATATTGCACAATGGGGGAAACCCTGATGCAGCCATGCCGCGTGTGTGAAGAAGGCCTTCGGGTTGTAAAGCACTTTCAGTAGGGAGGAAAGGTTGACGGTTAATACCCGTTAGCTGTGACGTTACCTACAGAAGAAGGACCGGCTAACTCCGTGCCAGCAGCCGCGGTAATACGGAGGGTCCGAGCGTTAATCGGAATTACTGGGCGTAAAGCGTGCGCAGGCGGTTTGTTAAGCGAGATGTGAAAGCCCCGGGCTCAACCTGGGAATTGCATTTTGAACTGGCAAACTAGAGTCTTGTAGAGGGGGGTAGAATTTCAGGTGTAGCGGTGAAATGCGTAGAGATCTGAAGGAATACCGGTGGCGAAGGCGGCCCCCTGGACAAAGACTGACGCTCATGCACGAAAGCGTGGGGAGCAAACAGGATTAGATACCCTGGTAGTCCACGCCGTAAACGATGTCTACTCGGAGTTTGGTGTCTTGAACACTGGGCTCTCAAGCTAACGCATTAAGTAGACCGCCTGGGGAGTACGGCCGCAAGGTTAAAACTCAAATGAATTGACGGGGGCCCGCACAAGCGGTGGAGCATGTGGTTTAATTCGATGCAACGCGAAGAACCTTACCTACTCTTGACATCCAGAGAATTCGCTAGAGATAGCTTAGTGCCTTCGGGAACTCTGAGACAGGTGCTGCATGGCTGTCGTCAGCTCGTGTTGTGAAATGTTGGGTTAAGTCCCGCAACGAGCGCAACCCTTATCCTTATTTGCCAGCACGTAATGGTGGGAACTCTAGGGAGACTGCCGGTGATAAACCGGAGGAAGGTGGGGACGACGTCAAGTCATCATGGCCCTTACGAGTAGGGCTACACACGTGCTACAATGGTCGGTACAGAGGGTTGCAAAGCCGCGAGGTGGAGCTAATCTCACAAAGCCGATCGTAGTCCGGATTGGAGTCTGCAACTCGACTCCATGAAGTCGGAATCGCTAGTAATCGTGGATCAGAATGCCACGGTGAATACGTTCCCGGGCCTTGTACACACCGCCCGTCACACCATGGGAGTGGGCTGCACCAGAAGTAGATAGCTTAACCCTTCGGGGAGGGCGTTTACCACGGTGTGGTTCATGACTGGGGTGAAGTCGTAACAAGGTAGCCCTAGGGGAACCTGGGGCTGGATCACCTCCTTACCTATGCGATTTAGAATTACTGTTGAGTGTTCACACAGATTGCCTTGTCTTGTTGACGAGCAAAACATTACCTTCCTTTGAAGGGATGTCGTTCTTTAAAAATTTGGAAAGCTGATAGTAGAACTTAGTGCGCAAGCATTAGGTGATACAAAATTGAGTTCTCAAAATACTTTAATCAAGTGTTTTGGATATTCTTTAACTTCAGAAATGAAGTAAATCAAGGCGTTCTTTTGCGAAAGCAAGAGACAGTAAAAACCAGCTAGTTGCAATACGCTCAAGTGAAACTCATTTGGGTTGTATGGTTAAGTGACTAAGCGTATACGGTGGATGCCTTGGCAGTCAGAGGCGATGAAGGACGTAGTAACTTGCGAAAAGCGTTGGCGAGCTAGTAACAAGCATTTGAGCTAACGATGTCCGAATGGGGAAACCCGGCCACATAAGTGGTCATCATACAGTGAATACATAGCTGTATGAGGCGAACCTGGGGAACTGAAACATCTAAGTACCCAGAGGAAAAGAAATCAACCGAGATTCCCTAAGTAGCGGCGAGCGAACGGGGATTAGCCCTTAAGTCTAGGGGGTGTTAGTGGAATGGTCTGGAAAGTCCAACGGTACAGGGTGATAGTCCCGTACATGAAAACTAACCTTAGATGAAAACGAGTAAGGCGGCACACGTGATATGTTGTCTGAACATGGGGGGACCATCCTCCAAGGCTAAATACTCCTGACTGACCGATAGTGAACCAGTACCGTGAGGGAAAGGCGAAAAGAACCCCTGTGAGGGGAGTGAAATAGAACCTGAAACCGTATACGTACAAGCAGTGGGAGCGGTTCTTGAGACCGTGACTGCGTACCTTTTGTATAATGGGTCAGCGACTTACATTTAGTAGCGAGGTTAAGCGAATAGCGGAGCCGTAGGGAAACCGAGTGTTAACTGCGCGTTTAGTTGCTAGGTGTAGACCCGAAACCCGGTGATCTAGCCATGGGCAGGTTGAAGGTTGAGTAACATCAACTGGAGGACCGAACCGACTAATGTTGAAAAATTAGCGGATGACTTGTGGCTGGGGGTGAAAGGCCAATCAAACCGGGAGATATCTGGTTCTCCTCGAAAGCTATTTAGGTAGCGCCTCGCACGAATACCATTGGGGGTAGAGCACTGTTAAGGCTAGGGGGTCATCCCGACTTACCAACCCTTTGCAAACTCCGAATACCAATGAGTACTATGCGGGAGACAGACAGCGGGTGCTAACGTCCGTTGTCAAAAGGGAAACAACCCAGACCGTCAGCTAAGGTCCCAAAGTACTAGCTAAGTGGGAAACGATGTGGGAAGGCTTAGACAGCTAGGATGTTGGCTTAGAAGCAGCCATCATTTAAAGAAAGCGTAATAGCTCACTAGTCGAGTCGGCCTGCGCGGAAGATGTAACGGGGCTAAGCTAGTCACCGAAGCTACGGGTGCATTTCATTAGAGATGCGCGGTAGAGGAGCGTTCTGTAAGCCGTTGAAGGTGAAGGGGTAACCCACGCTGGAGGTATCAGAAGTGCGAATGCTGACATGAGTAACGATAAAGGGGGTGAAAAACCCCCTCGCCGGAAGACCAAGGGTTCCTGTCCAACGTTAATCGGGGCAGGGTGAGTCGACCCCTAAGGCGAGGCCGAAAGGCGTAGTCGATGGGAAACGGGTTAATATTCCCGTACTTGTGCTAACTGCGATGGAGAGACGGAGAAGGCTAGGCTAGCGCGGCGTTGGTAGTCCGCGTTTAAGGTGGTAGGCGGTATTCTTAGGCAAATCCGGGAATACTTACGCTGAGAGCTGATGACGAGGTCCTAAGGGACTGAAGTAGTTGATGCCATGCTTCCAGGAAAATCTTCTAAGCTTCAGGTTAGCAGGAATCGTACCCCAAACCGACACAGGTGGTCGGGTAGAGAATACCAAGGCGCTTGAGAGAACTCGGCTGAAGGAACTAGGCAAAATGGTACCGTAACTTCGGGAGAAGGTACGCTCCTGCCGGTGATGAGACTTGCTCTCTAAGCTAGCGGGAGTCGCAGATACCAGGTGGCTGCAACTGTTTATCAAAAACACAGCACTGTGCAAAATCGCAAGATGAAGTATACGGTGTGACGCCTGCCCGGTGCCGGAAGGTTAATTGATTGGGTTATCTTCGGAGAAGCTCATGATCGAAGCCCCGGTAAACGGCGGCCGTAACTATAACGGTCCTAAGGTAGCGAAATTCCTTGTCGGGTAAGTTCCGACCTGCACGAATGGCGTAATGATGGCCACGCTGTCTCCAGCCGAGACTCAGTGAAGTTGAAATTGCGGTGAAGATGCCGTATACCCGCGGCTAGACGGAAAGACCCCGTGAACCTTTACTATAGCTTGGCACTGAACATTGAACCTACATGTGTAGGATAGGTGGGAGACTTTGAAGCATGAACGCTAGTTTGTGTGGAGTCGTCCTTGAAATACCACCCTTGTAGTTTTGATGTTCTAACCTAGGTCCCTTATCGGGATTAGGGACAGTGCCTGGTGGGTAGTTTGACTGGGGCGGTCTCCTCCCAAAGAGTAACGGAGGAGCACGAAGGTTGGCTAAGTACGGTCGGACATCGTACGGTTAGTGCAATGGCATAAGCCAGCTTAACTGCGAGACAGACACGTCGAGCAGGTACGAAAGTAGGTCATAGTGATCCGGTGGTTCTGAATGGAAGGGCCATCGCTCAACGGATAAAAGGTACTCCGGGGATAACAGGCTGATACCGCCCAAGAGTTCATATCGACGGCGGTGTTTGGCACCTCGATGTCGGCTCATCACATCCTGGGGCTGAAGTCGGTCCCAAGGGTATGGCTGTTCGCCATTTAAAGTGGTACGCGAGCTGGGTTCAGAACGTCGTGAGACAGTTCGGTCCCTATCTGCCGTGGGCGTTGGATGATTGAGGGGAGCTGCTCCTAGTACGAGAGGACCGGAGTGGACGAACCGCTGGTGTTCGGGTTGTCATGCCAATGGCATTGCCCGGTAGCTACGTTCGGAATCGATAACCGCTGAAAGCATCTAAGCGGGAAGCGAGCCCCAAGATGAGTCATCCCTAGGACTATAAGTCCTCTGAAGGGCCGTCCGAGACTAGGACGTTGATAGGCAAGGTGTGTAAGCGTTGTGAGGCGTTGAGCTAACTTGTACTAATGACCCGAGAGGCTTAACCATACAACCCAGATGGGTTTTACTGAACAAGCCTGAAAGAATCGAAAAATACTTGATTGAAGATTGAGTACTCAATAATTAGCTTTCTGAATTTCCAAATTTGTCTGGAGACCATAGCACTGTGGCACCACCTGATCCCATTCCGAACTCAGAAGTGAAACGCAGTCGCGCCGATGGTAGTGTGGGGTTTCCCCATGCGAGAGTAGGTCATCTCCAGGCGCCTAATTTCTCGCAAGAGAGTCGATAAAGCCTGTTGCCATGCAACGGGCTTTTTTCGTTTGGCATTTTTATGGTATTGACGCTAGTTAGTTTTGTTATTACCACAAATAAGGTAACCGTCCAGCGAACCACACCTCGCATCGTTAATCTGATTATTTGAAAATATCTGCTCATTGATAAATTTGGAGCAGGTGATGACAACTCACAAAACAAGTCAGCAGTGGCGACAGTTACTTTTACAACGCAATACTTTTAGTGGCACTAATATCGAATTTTGCCAGCAACATAATGTCTCGATTACCACCTATTATAAACAGCGCGCTTTACTGGGTAAGCAACAGTACCAGCCAAGCGTGTCAGAGCAAACATCTCACGCCACTCAATCACGCTTTATACAACTAAAACAAACCACCACTGAAGTCTGCACGCAAACTCACCAACAACCTATGCTGTTTAATACGCGAACCGGCCAACTCACTCTTCCAGCGGATTTAGCAACAACGGATATAGTTACCATCATTAAGGGGCTAATGGTATGAAGATGTTTGTTGATGTGCCTTCCGTCTATTTATGTGCCGATGCTGTCGATTTTCGTAAATCAATTAACGATTTGGCGGCTTTAGTCGAAGCAGAGCTAGAGCTGTCCGTCCTTAATGGTGCACTCTTTGTGTTTTGCAATAAAGGCCACGATAAACTCAAATTACTTTATTGGGATAACACCGGCTTTGCGCTATGGTATAAGCGATTAGACAAGCATAAGTTCAAATGGCCCAAACTCATATCACCCACCATGACATTATCCGAGCAGCAATTACACGGGTTATTAGGGGGTTATGATGTCATTGGCCACAGTAAAATTGATGTGACGGGTAAGCAACTACGTTAATATTTGCGATCAATTGATGATCATCAAAACAAGGTCAATTAGCACTACAAAGCCTTTCGATATGCCTTAACATAGGCGTCATGAAAAATGAACTCGCCCTTAAACAGCGCATTGCTGAACTTGAAAAACTGTTAGCGCAGAAGGATGCACTCATCGCAGCCTTGGAAGAGCGCTGGCGCTTGGCTCAACAAAAACAATTCGGCAAAAGTGCTGAAGGCTTTGTTGCGTATTTCGGTGATTCCGAACAGTGATTCCGGAGTTATCCGATCACCTATAAACCGTCTTTTTTTATAACTGTATTTTTACGCTAAGTGATCGGATTGGTCTAGTTTTCTCATCGACTCTCCTGTTAATTCAATTCTGTGGCTGTTATGTAATAACCGATCTAATAGTGCATCTGCAATAGTTGGACTCGGGATCAGTTTGTACCACTCACTGGCCGGTATTTGGCTTGCTATGATGGTACTTGATTGCTGGTAACGTATTTCCATTACGTCCAATAAATCATTTGCCTGACGTGCCGTTAATGCTTCCATGCCCCAGTCGTCCAGTATTAGCAATTTGCGTTTAGCCAAGGCGTTAAGCTGCTGGCGGTATGAACCGTCGACCCGACCGAGTTGTAGCTCATCCAATAACTCTCCGAGCCGATAGTAACGTACGCTCTGGTGTTGGTTACAAGCTTGCGTGGCTAGTGTGCAGGCAAGATAGGTTTTACCGCAGCCAGTTGCCCCTGTTAGGATTATGTTTTGGTTGTAGTGCAGATATTGGCCATTGAGTAAGGCGGCAATTTTATCTTTACGCAGCCCTCGATTGGCACGGTAGTCTATGTGGTTGGCTCGTGCATCAATACGTAATTTAGCCTGCCTTGTTAACCGTTGTACTTTAGTGTTATCACGGCAAAGCAGTTCATGTGTTGCCAACAAACTCAGTCGCTCTTCAAAGCTCATATCCGTGTACGTATCGGGTTGTGATTGTTGCTGCTGCAACGCCTGGGTGAAGTGGCCAAGCCGTAATGCGCGTAGTTGCTCATGTAATGTCGCTAAACTCATATGGGGTTCCTTATTGGTAATAATGTTGGCCGCGGATGTTATGGTGGGTCAGTGCAGGCTGTTCATCTGTAACACTTGCGACTGAGCATTGCTCTTTGTTATTCATAAGCAGATTTGTTATCACTTTCAGGTACGGCTGCTCCAGTAGCAGCGACATCTGGCTCGCGGCTTCGAGTCGTTCGTTACTGTACTTTTTGGCCAGACTCAAGATAGCCAAGCAGCTTTTAACTGCCTGCTCCGGATGTTGACGATGCTCAAGCTGGAAGGCGATAACCGCTCTGACGCCGCTACCAATGCTGTCAGCCCAACCCAGTAACCTTTCACTACTCCAGCGCTGTTTGGTGTGCGCATCAGGCATATGCTCTTTAACGGTGGTGAAGCCTCCGTCCTGATGTTTTCTGGGGTGCTGTGCCACGATATTCCCTTGGTAGTACACACAGATGATTTGCGTGGTAGCCTCAATGGTAACGGTATGGCTCACTCATAGACAGGATCTTAAGAGTTAACGCTTTTATTTAGATAGAAAAATGGCCTTATTTGTGATCTGATAATTGTCGCCAAACAAACCATCAAACACAAAAAGGCCAGTGATGATTATCTCTCTTAAAAAGCAGTTTATGCAATTCTTTAGCGCTCACTTTCTTCAAAAAACGGCAAAAAATATTGGCCTCATGAAACGATGTCGAGCGATTTTGCCCGAACAACTTGTACTCAGTCTGATTTCGGCGCTCAGTAAGGGGAATTGTACTTCAATTGCCGATCTGCTCAGGCAGTTCAACGGGATGTGTCTGACCGAAATGGATAATGTGGCTTACAAACCTTTTCACAATCAGCTCAGAAAAGAAGCTTTTCCTCTATTCATGCGTCAGTTAGTACAGTTTGCTATCGCACAATTTGCCCGGCAGCAATGTGCTCAATTACCCGATAAGATGTCTTGTTTTAATGATGTGTTGCTCCAAGATGGTAGTTCTTTTCACGTTCATAGGCAGTTGGCATCTGTTTATCCAAGCCGCTTTAAGCGTAACCCTGCAGCGATAGAGTGCCATATGACCATGTCTCTCAAAACCTTTAGTCCTACTGCAATGACGATTAGTGCCGACACGGCTTCGGAGAGAGATTATCTTCCTAAACCAGCAACGATGGACAACAAATTGCTGCTAGCAGATGCAGGTTACCCAGACTTTGATTACTTTGCCGAGCTTGAGCGGCATGGAGGGTTCTACATTTTTCGGGGAGCCAAATCCCTCAACCCGACGGTCATCGAAGCGAGGAACTGTAAAGGTCGAACACTGACTAAGTTGGCAGGCAAAAAACTCAAAGAGATTACGCGCCGCACCAATCGGACAGAGGTGCTTGATTTGGCGGTTTGTAGAGGCAATCAGACATTTCGGGTAATAAGACGCTGGTTTGCCGAAGAACAACGATTTTGCATTTGGCTTACTAATCTGCCACGAGAAACCTACTCTGCAGATGATATTATGGCAATTTATCGCTGTCGCTGGCAGATAGAGCTGATGTTTAAAGAGTTGAAATCTCATACTAACTGGCAGCGATTTGCTACAGCACAAAAAGCCATCGTTGATGGCTTAGTCTGGGCCAGTTTATTGGCATTGTGCATTAGACGCAGTACGGCACTGCAGATAATGCCTTCAGTTTCGTTATTCAAGGCTGCAAAGAATGTTGATGTGTGGCTGCTGCCCATATTTGAGTGCATTAGCCACAAATCATGGTCAGAAATAATAGATAAGATTGATTGGGCGATCCGTTATATAACGAAGAACGCCCCAAAAGCACAACAGAGAAAATCTAAGAAAGACATAACGTTAGATGGAATTTATGAACAGCTTAATGCTTAAGGTTCAGTCTATGATGGCTCACTAGATTATGGGGAACCGAGTACGCGTGTTTCGCATAAACTATGTGGTAATCCGGCCCGACACGGGCTTGTTTACTATCGATGTACTCGTAAGGGTAAGCAGGTAACGGCATCAAGGCAGGCTTATCAAATTGGCTGTAGAGCTCGTAACGAGAACCAGGGTGCACCCGTTGTTGACGATGATTAAGATCATGTAACAGTTCACGGATCCGCTGATTTAAACTGCTAAGCGTGTAAAAGTGTTCATGGCGTAAACGCATTAGGATCCAGCGCTCAACAATTAATATCGCATTTTCAGCCTTTGATTTGTCCTTTGGTTTATAAGGCCTGGCTGGCATGATAGCGGTACTGTAATGACGAGCCATGCGGGCATAATTCTCATTGATAACCGGCATGTAACGATGTGCTTTGGTTACCGCAGAACGCAGATTATCTGGCACGAGTAAACGCGGAATGCCCCCAAAGAACTCGAATGCACGGACGTGAGCCATGATCCAGTCTTCAAGTTGCTGAGAGCGTCCAGCCTCAACATAGGTGTAATTAGAAGCCCCTAAGGTAGCAACGAAGATTTGCGCATAATATCTGACTTCGCCAGTATCAGGATTAAGAATGGCGACAGTAGGGCCACAGTAATCAATAAATAACTTATCACCGGCAATGTGAAGCTGCCGCATACTACGCTTCAGACTTTTTATCCAAGTTTGATAGTGTTCACAATACTGCGTATAGCCATAAGCTGTGGCAGTATCCACATCCCGATATTCCTGCCATAACAGCAGTTTGGTCATACCTTTACGCTTTAGTTCCTGGTGCATCAACGTGTAGTCAGGTTGGCGCTTATGCCTAGAGGAATTTTTGCCTTTATAGACCGCTTGTTCGAGTTCGGTGTTACTGGTGTCATTGGGTAACGGCCAACCTAAACCGCTGGCGGCAAAGCGTGAGAGGATTTCGCTGACCGTGGCGGGGCCAATAGCGCAACACTTACTGATGTCTCTTAAGCTGAGCCCTGCATCAAAGCGAAGTCTCAAAATATCTTTAATTTTGCTCATATCTGTTCTCTTTCTAGCCATGGTTAGCTTTTCCTAAGTACATTAAAATTAGGACGAGCTTACCAGTTGATTTGGTTATAAAAAGAACGGCATTTCGGCATTCCGATCACCGGTTCCGGCAAACCGAACAGCGATTTCGGAAAATAGCTAAAAATGATCGGATAAAACCGAAATGAGTGATCGGATTAGACCGAAATGAGTGTTCGGATTCATCCGAAGCATGCATTTGTTGGGCAAGGCGAGTTATTCAATGAAGTAGAAGAGATTGTTGAAGCCATTGAGGCCGAGCAACAAACCATTAGCTATACCCGCAAAAAGCCTGTGCGTAAGCCACTGCCAAAAGACTTACCTCGCGAGCAAGTTATCCATGATATCACCGATAAGACCTGTGATTGCTGTGGCAGTGAGTTACATAAAATGGGCGAGGATAAATCAGAAAAGCTTGAGTTTATTCCAGCGCAAATCAAAGGGTAGTGTTCATAATTCTGTGTCATTTCAGTAAAATATTCAAAAACAGGAATGACACATGACCCAACCTTTTAACTTCGAACAAGCCCTTAAAGATCTGCAGTCAGGTAAAAGCCTCACAGGTAAAGACAGCATTCTTGGTCCACTGATCAAGCAACTCACTGAAGCGGCTCTCCAGGCTGAGCTTGAGCAGCATTTAGCGCATGATCCTCTGCCTAATCGTAAAAATGGCAAAACCCCTAAGACCATTAAGCATCCGTCCGGTAACTTTGAGTTAGACACCCCTAGAGACCGCAATGGCACTTTTGAGCCTCAGTTGATTAAGAAAAACCAAACTACGCTAACCGATGAAATCGAACGTAAAGTGTTATCGATGTTCAGTATAGGTATGAGCTATCGCGATATTAATCAACATGTTGAAGATATGTATGGGATCAATGTGTCTAACGCAACCGTCAGTGCTATCACTGATAAACTCATCCCCGAACTTAAAGCGTGGCAACAGCGCCCATTAGATAGCCATTATCCTATCGTTTGGCTTGATGCGATACATTATAAAGTCAAAGAGGATGGGCGTTACGTCAGTAAAGCCGTTTACACATTGTTAGCGCTTAATATGAAAGGAAAAAAGGAAATTTTAGGGCTTCATTTATCCGAAAATGAAGGCGCTAATTACTGGCTATCAGTACTGACCGATCTTAATAATCGTGGTGTAAAAGATATTCTTATCGCCTGTGTTGACGGCTTGACCGGTTTCCCTGAGGCGATAGCCAGTATCTTCCCTAATACGGAAACACAGCTATGTGTTATCCATCAGATCCGCAACTCAATGAAGTATGTCGCCTCAAAACATCAGAAAGCGTTTATGGCTGATTTAAAGCCTGTGTATCGAGCCGTGAGTAAAGAAGCCGCAGAGATGGCATTGGACGAACTGGAGGCCAAATGGGGTGATGCTTATCCGCTGGTAATCAACTCTTGGCGTCGCAAATGGCATAATTTGTCCCATTATTTTAGGTACCCAGAACATATCAGGAAAGTGATTTACACGACCAATGCCGTTGAGGCGGTACATCGCCAATTTAGAAAGCTCACCAAAACCAAAGGTGCTTTTCCTAATGAAAATAGCTTGTTGAAGCTACTTTATGCAGGCATATTAAACGCCTCAGATAAATGGACCATGCCAATCCACAATTGGAGCCTTTGTTTATCTCAGTTAGCGATTTATTTTGAAGGGCGTTTAGATAGCGTGCTAGAAATTTAAAAATTAGCCTGACACAGAATTTTGAACGCCCTCAGAAGAACTTATCAAACAGTCCGGTAAATAGTACCTATACCATTGGCAGCCAGCATTAGCGACTGCCATTATTCATGGTAATCAACACGTTAGCGCCATTTAAAACCACATATCCAACATTCTTCAGTAAGCGTCTGGGCAACTACACCTATCTTTTAAAATTCCATGGTAACAGGCTGTCGATATCCGGTGCTGGTTGGCACAGTTCATTAAGACAAGCCATGATGTAATCAAATGGTACTAAGCCATTGACCTTGGCCGTTTCTACTATGCTGTAAAGCGTGGCACAGGCATTAGCCCCATTAGCTGTCTGACTGAATAACCAATTTTTTCAGCCAATCACAAACGGTTTTACGGCTCGCTCTGCACGATTGTTATCAATACTCAATCTGCCATCATCAACATAACGAATGAGTTTGTGCCATTGATTAGCCAGGTAATTAGCTGCCTCCATCAGTTTGGTATTACCCACTAAATTTGGCTGGTTTTGCTCAAGCCATGCTTTTAGCTTGCCTAGGATAGGCAGGCTAGCCTCTTGTCTGGCAATGTACTTTTCATCTGTACTTTTATCTTTGAGGCGTGACTCTACACCGTACAGTTTTTGGATAAGGCTTAATACCATATCCGCTTTGCCGGTTTTATTTTTGCCTTGCAGCTTTTTTGCTTCAATAAATTTACGCCTAGCATGAGCCCAGCATCCCACTAAGGTTGCCTGTGTTTTTTCATAAGCTTGATATCCATCAAGATAATTGACCACGCAGGCGGCAGCCCGACTGTTATGGAAGTCGTAAAGCACAATATTAGGGATAGGATTATTCGGGGCTGGTGAATCTCGACCTGAGCAATAGACCCACATGTAGCTGTTCACTTTATCGGATTTCACCACTTTTAATGGCGTTTCATCCGCAAACAACGTGGGCTGTTTTAACAGCTCTGTTTTAAGCCGTTCAACTAATGGTGCGAAGAGTGTGGCTGATTTGTCTATCCAGCTGCTCATTGTCTGGCGACTGAGCTCAATGCCATATTGCTTAAACATCGCTTCCTGGCGATAAAGCGGTAACCCGTATTGGTATTTACTGGTGATAAGCTGACTGAGTAAACTGCTTGTAGCAATGCCTTTATTGATTGGCATTGCTGGCATTGAGGCTTGTTTAATCGGCGGTTGAGTCGAGGATTTATCACAGCCCCCTGTGTCAGGATTGTTGTCACCCTTAAATAATCATTATTTTTAAAGACAGGGTGCGGCAAAAGAGAACGATATGGCTCGGTATTCACCAGAACGTAAAGAGGCGATCCTTAAAAAATTATTACCGCCTCACAATTTAACGGTCGCAGAGGTTGCTCGGGAAGAAGGCATTGCGGTGCAAACCTTGTATCATTGGCGAGATATTGTCAGAAAAGAAGGTCGCCCCGTGCCAGGTAAAACATTAACAACTGATGACTGGTCAGCTGAAGCTAAGTTTGCGGTACTCATTGAAACAGCCCCGCTATCGGAAGCCGAGTTAAGTCAGTATTGCCGTGAAAAAGGCTTGTTTCGCGAACAAGTACAGCAGTGGAAACAGGATTGTTTAGCTGGTTTTCAAACCTCAGAAGTACAAACCAAAACCATTAAACAGCAGGCCAAGGCTGACAAAGCCGAAATCAAATCATTGCAACGAGAATTGCGCTACAAGGAGAAAGCGCTGGCTGAAGCTGCTGCGTTACTGGTGCTCAGAAAAAAGCTCAATGCGCTCTGGGGGGACGACAGCGAGGAGAGCTAACTCCCTTGCCTGAGCGCATAGAATTGATTGCCTTAATTCAAGAGGCGTATATCAATGGTGCTCGCCTTTACAAGGCTTGTGCTGAAACTGGACTCAGTAAACGCACTTATCGACGTTGGTATCGAGCAGGCCAAGTGCAAGCCGATTTAAGACCAATAGCGGCTCGACCAGAACCGGCAAATAAACTCGAAGCACATGAGCGACAACAGATATTAAGTGTGTGTAATCAAGAGGAGTATGCCAGCTTACCACCGTCGCAAATTGTGCCGACATTATTAGATAGCGGGATTTATATCGCCTCAGAATCAAGCTTTTACAGAGTGTTACATGCCAATAATCAACTTAATCATCGTGGTCGCACCCAGATTGCTGTTAATCGAAGTAAACCGTTAAGTTATCGGGCTGATGGGCCCAATCAAGTGTGGTCGTGGGACATCACTTATTTGGCTTCAACCGTCAAAGGCCAGTTTTATTATCTGTACATGTTTGAAGATATTTACAGTAGAAAAATAGTGGGTTACGAAGTTCACGAACAAGAATGCGGTGAGTACGCAGCCGCGCTAATCCAACGCTGCATGTTACGCGAGCAATGTTTTAATACGCCATTAGTGCTGCACTCTGATAATGGGGCGCCGATGAAGTCACTGACCATGAAAGCCAAGCTAGAAGAACTCGGTATTACGGCATCATTAAGTCGGCCGCGGGTGAGTAACGACAACCCCTTTTCAGAGTCGTTATTTAAAACCTTAAAATACCGACCACAGTGGCCAAAATCGGGTTTTAGCAGTTTAGCTGGCGCAAGAGAATGGGTTGAGAAGTTTGTGAAGTGGTACAACGATGAGCATAAACACAGCCAGCTCAATTTTGTCTCACCAGGACAACGTCATGCTCAGCTAGATAACGCGATTTTAGCCAAGCGTAAGGAAGTGCTTGAAGCGGCAAAGGCAAGAAGACCGACGCGCTGGTCTAAAGACGTGAGAAATTGTGAGGCGGTTGGAGCCGTGACCCTAAACCCAGATAAAGCACCAATAGAAGGCGTAATAAATGCAGCTTAATATTTAAGCAAAGAGTGACAACTATCTTGAAAAACACCGACAGTGGCGGCAAGCGTATTTAGGCCTAATGTGCTCAATCACTTTGATTGAGGGCGTTCAAAATTCTGTGTCAGGCTAATTTTTAAATTTCTAGCACGCTATCTAAACGCCCTTCAAAATAAATCGCTAACTGAGATAAACAAAGGCTCCAATTGTGGATTGGCATGGTCCATTTATCTGAGGCGTTTAATATGCCTGCATAAAGTAGCTTCAACAAGCTATTTTCATTAGGAAAAGCACCTTTGGTTTTGGTGAGCTTTCTAAATTGGCGATGTACCGCCTCAACGGCATTGGTCGTGTAAATCACTTTCCTGATATGTTCTGGGTACCTAAAATAATGGGACAAATTATGCCATTTGCGACGCCAAGAGTTGATTACCAGCGGATAAGCATCACCCCATTTGGCCTCCAGTTCGTCCAATGCCATCTCTGCGGCTTCTTTACTCACGGCTCGATACACAGGCTTTAAATCAGCCATAAACGCTTTCTGATGTTTTGAGGCGACATACTTCATTGAGTTGCGGATCTGGTGGATAACACATAGCTGTGTTTCCGTATTAGGGAAGATACTGGCTATCGCCTCAGGGAAACCGGTCAAGCCGTCAACACAGGCGATAAGAATATCTTTTACACCACGATTATTAAGATCGGTCAGTACGGATAGCCAGTAATTAGCGCCTTCATTTTCGGATAAATGAAGCCCTAAAATTTCCTTTTTTCCTTTCATATTAAGCGCTAACAATGTGTAAACGGCTTTACTGACGTAACGCCCATCCTCTTTGACTTTATAATGTATCGCATCAAGCCAAACGATAGGATAATGGCTATCTAATGGGCGCTGTTGCCACGCTTTAAGTTCGGGGATGAGTTTATCAGTGATAGCACTGACGGTTGCGTTAGACACATTGATCCCATACATATCTTCAACATGTTGATTAATATCGCGATAGCTCATACCTATACTGAACATCGATAACACTTTACGTTCGATTTCATCGGTTAGCGTAGTTTGATTTTTCTTAATCAACTGAGGTTCACAAGTGCCATTGCGGTCTCTAGGGGTGTCTAACTCAAAGTTACCGGACGGATGCTTAATGGTCTTAGGGGTTTTGCCATTTTTACGATTAGGCAGAGGATCATGCGCTAAATGCTGCTCAAGCTCAGCCTGGAGAGCCGCTTCAGTGAGTTGCTTGATCAGTGGACCAAGAATGCTGTCTTTACCTGTGAGGCTTTTACCTGACTGCAGATCTTTAAGGGCTTGTTCGAAGTTAAAAGGTTGGGTCATGTGTCATTCCTGTTTTTGAATATTTTACTGAAATGACACAGAATTATGAACACTACCTATGTGGTTTTAAATGGCGCTAACGTGTTGATTACCATGAATAATGGCAGTCGCTAATGCTGGCTGCCAATGGTATAGGTACTATTTACCTGACTGTTTGATAAGTTCTTCTAGCTCATTAACCTTGCCTTGTAAGGTTTCAAGTTTTTCTCGAGTTTTGATTAATACATGCTGCTGGATTTCAAATTCTTCTCTGCTAACCATATCAAGTTTCAATAGCTGCTGTTGTAGTATTTGTTTGGTCTTATCTTCAAAATCTGCGGCGGCTTGTTTTAGCCCTGAGGGTAAGTTGTCGCTAAGCTGCTTGGCAATTTCTTCAATTTTCTTAGGATTTAGCATAATGCACTCTGTACTAGATTGAATCTAGCTAGTGTACCTTAGGGAAGATGAAAACCCAAAAGTGGCTGACTAAAGTGCTGGCACTAGCTAGATTGTCATTGATGACGTGTATGAATCAAACCATGAATAGATATCGTTTCTTAGTATGTTAGCTATGTTGGAAGATTACAGGATGGGCCTGAATTTTTAACGTCGTCGCCATGAGCTTTTGGGTGTCTATATGCAGACGCTCTATCTACAAATATAGGGTAATCAAAAGCGTCTAATTGGGCTGCCAGAATGGATTCACTCTGACAGCCCATTGGTCTATTTTGTTACTGCTACTTCTGATGAGTTAGATTCTATAGTTTCATCAAACTCCGCCAGTGGATGGTGTTTTTCGGCGATAAAGGTATAGATCACAGGTAAGACGAACAAGGTGAAAATAGTACCTATACCAAGGCCTGCGACTATGACTATTCCTATGTTAAAGCGTGATGCAGCACCAGCGCCCGAGGCAAATAGTAAGGGTAATAAGCCGGCTATCATGGCCGCGGTTGTCATTAATATTGGCCGTAATCGGATTGCGGCGGCATGCATGATGGCATCTTGGCGATTGAGACCATTATTCATTTGCTCTTCTTTAGCCACTTCACACATCAAAATACCGTGTTTACTGATTAAACCCACTAAGGTTATTAGTCCCACTTGGGTATAGATATTTAAGGATGTGAGTCCAAAAATATGGGTCCAACCTAATGCGATTAATGCACCACTCACGGCCAGTGGTACAGAAATAAGAATCACTATGGGGTCGCGTAGACTCTCGAATTGGCTGGCAAGCACTAAGAAAATAATCAGTAAGGCTAAGCCGAAGGTGGTGTACATGGCATTACCTTCTTCGACAAACTGACGGGCTTCACCGAGGAAGCTGAAGGTGTAGCCTTTAGGTAATTCATTGTCACCAATATTTTGTAGGAAGTTGATGGTGTCACCCATAGCAACCCCTGGTGCGGGCACTGCAGCAATGGTGATTGAGTTCATCTGATTGAAGTGTGGTAGCGATCTCGGTTCAGAAATAACATCCACGTGGACTAAGCTCGACAATGGCACCGCCATGCCGTCGGCGGCCACTAAGTAGTAATCTTTTAAGGCCTCAGGATTGGCACGATATTTACGTTCAACTTGAGGGATAACCTCATAAGCCCTGCCATCAATGTTGACGCGGTTAACGTAACCATCGGTGATCATAGTGCTTAGGGTTGTACCTATATCTTGCATAGTAATACCGTAAGCACCGGCTAAATCACGATTAATTTTGATTTTCATCGTACCAGAATCATATTTTAAATTGATTTCTGAATAGACGAACAGCGGATTTTTTTGCACTTTGTCTAACACGCTACTGCCAATTTGAAACAGGCTTTCAAATGAACTTGAGCTAGTAATAACAAACTGAACAGGTAAACCACTTGAAGCTCCCGGTAAGGATGGCATGTTAAAGGTGGTTACTGCTATGCCAGGGATATCTTTGACTTCTTTACCTATAGCCGCTTGAAGTTGTTGCTGGCTCAAGCTGCGATCGCTCCACGGTACTAATGGGGCTATGCCCATGGCTTGGTTAGACGATGGAATACCAATAAATGCCAATGAGGCGGCCACTTGTGGATGGGTTTTAATGATATTGGTTACTAGCTCCATGTTGCTTTGGATATAGTCAAGGTTAGCATCAGATTGCGCTGTGCCCATTAACATGACTACACCTTGATCTTCCGTTGGCGCTAACTGCGATGGAATAAACTTGAACATAATAGGTAGCGAAATAAACACTATGACGGCAAAGGTAATGATCACAGGTTTATGATTCATGATGGCTTTTAAGGCCTGACTATAGCGACTTGCGAGTGTCTCAAGAAAATGCTCAATCTTACGTTCAAACGCATTCGGTGTAGCATTAGCAAGCAATAACTTGGAGCACATCATAGGTGATAGCGTTAAGGCGACTATTCCTGAGATAAATACCGCCCCTGCGAGCGTAAGTGCGAACTCCTTGAATAATGAACCTGTAACCCCGCCCATTAAAGCAATCGGCGCGTACACGGCCGCAAGGGTAATAGTCATGGAAATAATGGGGACAGCAATCTCACGAGTACCAATAATGGCGGCTCTAAATGGCGGCTCCCCAAGCTTGATATGACGGTCAATATTTTCAACCACCACAATGGCATCATCAACCACTAGACCAATGGCAAGCACCATAGCGAGTAGCGTCATGAGGTTAATGGAAAAGTCGAATAGCTGCATCACCATAGCCACGCCAATGAGCGATAGCGGAATCGTGACGATTGGGATCACCACCGCGCGCAGCGAGCCCATAAATAACATGATAACTACTATTACAATCAGTGCGGCTTCGATAATGGTCTTAGCGACTTCATCAATAGAGTCATTAATGGCTAATGATGAGTCATACAAAATACTGGCAGACATAGATGACGGCAGGTTTTGCTGAATTTCAGGCAGCATGGCTCTCGCATCGGCCGCAACCGTTAATGGGTTGGCGGTAGGTGTTACATCAAGCCCAACCACCACAGCTTCTTTACCATTGGCTAAGGCGCGATAAATATCATGGCTTTTAGCAAGGCTGACAGAGGCAATATCTTTTAGCCTAACTATGGCGCCTTTTTTACTGCTAATGATTAAGTTTTCAAGTGCTTCGGGGGTTGTTACCTGAGTATCAGCAGTGCCGTTGAGCAAGGTAAAGAAACTGTCTGTTTGTCCTACTGCAGATTGGAAGTTATTGGCTTGCAAGACTTGCATTAATTCAGTGGAACTAATGTTAAATGCGCCCATGCGAGCGGGATCTGGCCAAATTCTTAAGGCGTAAGGGGTACCGCCATACAGGTTAACTTTGGATACGCCGTTAATAGTGAAAAACTGCGGCGTTACCACCCGCTGTAAATAATCGGTAATTTGGCTGGAGTTGATTTCTTCACTGGAAAAAGAAATATACAGCGCTGAGGTTTGTGACCCAGTTGACATAGTCACGGTCGGATCTTGCGCTTCTTTGGGCAACTGTGAGGCCACTGAGTTTATTTGTGATAACACATTGGCAAGCGCGGCATTTGGGTCAGTATTCAATTTCATATTGACTGAAATTGATGATGTGCCAAGAAAACTTTGCGAGCTCATAAAGTCGATATTTTCAACTTGAGCGAGTGCTTGCTCTAATGGTTGAGTGATAAAGCCTTCAATCAAGTTAGCATCGGCGCCGTAATAACCAGTGCTCACGGTAATGACGGTATTGGTCATCTTTGGGTATTCGCGCACCTGCATGCCAAGCAGCGCATTAATGCCTAATACAAGCATTAATATGCTGATAGACGCGGCTAAGACAGGGCGACGAATAAAAATATCAGTAAAGCGCATATCCGCCTCCGTCTACAGTTGTGGCAAGGTCGTTGGGGTGGTGATTTCGTCGGGCACTATCTTTACTTTGCTTTGATTGCTTAAACGTACTAAGCCTGAAGTGGCAATCTGTTGACCTGCCGCCAGCTTACCTTTGACGAGTGCCTGACTTCCGCTGCGCTCAAGCACTTCCACGTTTACTTGCTCGACTCTATCAACCGCTTTTCCTTGTTCATCGCTGCGATTAATCACATACACAGAATTTCCATAGAGGGCAAAGTTGATAGCCGTTTGTGGTAACACCAGTTGGTCAGTTAATTCAGGCAAAATAATCGAGACTTGCGCGAACATACCGCTGCGTAATTCTGCGCCTTCATTAGGTATGCTGGCCTGCACTTGAATTAAACCACTTTGGTAAAATACCGCAGGTTCAAT
Organism: Shewanella sp. SNU WT4; assembly: GCF_006494715.1. NCBI lineage: Bacteria > Pseudomonadati > Pseudomonadota > Gammaproteobacteria > Alteromonadales > Shewanellaceae > Shewanella > Shewanella sp. SNU WT4. Next base: position 32,455 of record NZ_CP041151.1, on the reverse strand, counting down.
GGCGCTAATTGTGCCGCTAAAGGCTTTATCTGGGTAAGCATCCACAAATACTTGTAGTGCTTGGCCGACGCGAATTTTAGAGAGTTGGGTTTGTGGGATAGTGAAGCGGATTTTCATGCTGCTAAGGTCTTCTAAGCGCACTATATCAGTGCCAACTTGCAGATACTGACCTAAGTTAACGCTTCGAATACCAACTAAACCGGCAAACGGCGCTTTAATTTGGCGCTGGGCAATGGTGGCTTTTAGGCTCTCAATATTGGCTTGCATAGAAAGGTATTGCGACTGCGCATTGTCTAAGTCTTGGCGCGACACCGAATTTTGCTTATAGAGACGATTTAATCGTTCATAGTCGGCTTGGAGTGCTGGTAACTGTACTTGGCTGGTTTTTAAGTTAGCGAGTTGTACTTGGCTATCTAGACCAATCAATAGGGCTCCGGCTGCAACTTGGCTGCCATTGTCAAAGTTGATACTAGTGACTATGCCGGCGACTTCGTTTTCTAGCTCAACCCCTTGATTGGGCTCAACAAAGCCGATGGCATTTATCGTTGGCTGCCAGCCTTGTGGTTGCAATGTCATGGCGGTGACAGGAAACTCAGCTTCAGGAATATTAGCAATGGCCTCGGCCGTTTTATGTTCCACAAATAGATTGAATGCAATCACGCTCCCAAAAGCGAGGATTGCAATAATGATCATCACACTGAACCACTTCTTCATAGCAGAAGCCTCTTGTTGTAAATAGATAAACAGATCTAATGTAAGCTTAGTTCAAGAATGGTAGCAGGTAGGTGGAGTTTAAAAATTGTCTTATTTTACAGATGTTAACTGGAACATCGGTATGAAGTAGGTTTCACTATCCATTTAGCTTCCGCTCACTAAAATCAGTGAAATGATGGCTTTTAGTTATAGTCGAAGGTGGATCTGATATGATCACGACAGGTCAGGTGTTTTAGGTTATACGTCAATGAAATTGAATGCTGCGCAAGATGATGCGGTTCACTATGTGTCAGGTCCATGCTTAGTGTTAGCGGGGGCCGGTAGTGGCAAAACTCGAGTTATTATCAATAAAATTGCGTATTTAGTGCAAAAGTGTGGCTACCAAGCCAAACACATTGCTGCGGTAACATTTACTAATAAAGCCGCGCGCGAAATGAAAGAGCGTGTCGCCAGCACCATGGGGCGTAAAGAAGCGCGTGGATTATGGATTTCAACTTTCCATACTTTAGGGTTAGAAATCATTAAGCGTGAATATAAACACCTGGGTTTGAAACCTGGTTTTTCATTGTTTGATGATCAAGATACTTTAGCCTTGCTCAAGGAATTAACTGAAAAAGAATTACAGGAAGATAAAGACTTACTTAAGCAGTTAGCGACGGCTATATCGAATTGGAAAGGGGCGTTAGTCATTCCTGATCATGCGCGAAAAATCGCTAAAGGCGAGCAAGAGCAGCTGTTCTCCTTGCTATATCAGCGTTACGCCCAGCATATGAAGGCCTATAACGCCTTAGATTTTGACGATCTTATTTTGCTGCCAACCTTACTATTAAGGCATAAAGACGAAGTGCGCCAGCGCTGGCAGTTACGTATTCAATACTTATTAGTGGATGAATACCAAGACACTAACACCAGTCAGTATGAATTAGTGAAGTTGCTGGTTGGTGAGCGTGCTCGTTTTACTGTGGTAGGGGATGATGATCAATCCATCTATTCATGGCGTGGCGCTAAACCACAAAACTTGGTATTGCTTGGAAAGGACTTCCCACAACTTAAACTGATTAAACTTGAGCAAAATTATCGCTCGAGCCAGCGTATATTGCGCGCTGCCAACATATTAATTGCCAATAATCCGCATGTGTACGACAAAGCCTTGTTCAGTGAGTTGCCTTATGGCGAGCCGCTGCGAGTACTGACGGCAGCCAATGAAGAGCAAGAAGCCGAGCGAGTGGTCGCTGAAATTGTTCGCCATAAGTTTGTCAATCGAAGTCAGTATGGCAGTTATGCGATTCTTTATCGCGGCAACCATCAGTCGCGTTTGTTGGAGCGCGCCTTAATGACTAACCGTATTCCTTATAAATTAAGTGGCGGTACGTCATTCTTCGCGCGCGCTGAGATTAAAGACATCATGGCTTATCTCAAATTAGTGGTGAATCCTGATGATGACAATGCCTTCCTGCGCATTGTTAATTTGCCTAAACGTGGCATTGGGCCAGCGACGCTGGAGCGCTTAGGTAATTTTGCGAATGAAAAGCATATCTCTATGTTTGATGCAATTTTCCAAGCTGAGTTGAATCATCACTTGCCGCCAGCTGCCATGGGCACCTTGTATGAGTTCGGGCGTTTTATTGTGGATACTAGCGAAATCGCTAAGCGCGGCGAGCCAGTTGATGCCATTAAGCAACTTATTCGTAAGATTAACTACGAAGATTATCTTTACGAAACCAGTACTAGTGCCAAGGCCGCCGAAATGCGGATGAAAAATATTTCTGAGCTTTATCGCTGGGTCACTGAAATGCTTGAAGGCGATGAACTAGATGAGGGCATGACCTTACCTGAAGTGGTCACCCGCTTAACGCTGCGAGACATGATGGAGCGCAATAGCGAAGATGAAAGTGGCGATCAAGTGCAATTGATGACTCTGCATGCCTCCAAAGGGCTTGAATACCCTTATGTGTTTATGGTTGGAACAGAAGAGCGAATCTTGCCACATCAAACCAGTATTGATGAAGATAATGTTGATGAAGAGCGGCGCTTAGCTTATGTGGGGATTACCCGTGCTCAGCGGGAGTTATGGTTTACTATGTGCCGTGAGCGTCGGCAGTTCGGTGAGACCTTGCGCTGTGAACCGAGTCGTTTCTTGATGGAATTACCCCAAGATGACTTAATTTGGGAAAACCGCAAATCGACTCAATCAGCTGAAGAGCGCCAACAGTCAGGTAAAGCTAATATCGCCAACATCCGCGCCATGCTGAAAAAGTGATAGTTGGGCTGTTGATGACTTAGGTTTGTAGACCTCAATGCTGTTGCTCAATGTCTAGAAAAGGATAATGCTCAGATTTAAACTGACATTATCCTTTTTTGATCTTATTTATTGGCAAGCGATATGGTTATTGAGTAAGCGTCTGGGCAACTACACCTATCTTTTAAAGTTCCATGGTAACAGGCTGTCGATATCCGGTGCTGGTTGGCACAGTTCATTAAGACAAGCCATGATGTAATCAAATGGTACTAAGCCATTGACCTTTGCCGTTTCGACAATACTGTAAAGCGTGGCACTGGCATGGGCCCCATTAGCTGTCTGACTGAATAACCAATTTTTTCGGCCAATCACAAACGGTTTTACGGCTCGCTCTGCACGATTGTTATCAATACTCAGCCTGCCATCATCAACATAACGAATGAGTTTGTGCCATTGATTAGCCAGGTAATTAGCTGCCTCCATCAGTTTGGTATTACCCACTAAATTGGGCTGGTTTTGCTCAAGCCATGCTTTTAGCTTGCCTAGGATAGGCAGGCTAGCCTCTTGTCTGGCAATGTACTTTTCATCAGGACTTTTATCGTTGATGCGTGACTCTACACCGTACAGTTTTTGGATAAGGCTTAATACCATATCCGCTTTGCCGGTTTTATTTTTGCCTTGCAGCTTTTTTGCCTCGATAAATTTACGACGAGCGTGTGCCCAGCATCCCACTAGGGTTGCCTGTGTTTTTTCATAAGCTTGATATCCATCTACGTGCAAATAGCCTTGATATCCATCAAGATAATTGACCACGCAGGCGGCAGCCCGACTGTTATGGAAGTCGTAAAGCACAATATTAGGGATAGGATTATTCGGGGCTGGTGAATCTCGACCTGAGCAATAGACCCACATGTAGCTGTTTACTTTATCGGATTTCACCACTTTTAATGGCGTTTCATCCGCAAACAACGTGGGCTGTTTTAACAACTCTGTTTTAAGCCGTTCAACTAATGGTGCGAAGAGGGTGGCTGATTTGTCTATCCAGCTGCTCATTGTCTGGCGACTGAGCTCAATGCCATATTGCTTAAACATCGCTTCCTGGCGATAAAGCGGTAACCCGTATTGATATTTACTGGTGATAAGCTGACTGAGTAAACTGCTTGTAGCAATGCCTTTATTGATTGGCATCGCTGGCATTGAGGCTTGTTTAATCGGCGTTTGAGTCGAGGATTTATCACAGTGGCGGCAAGCGTATTTAGGCCTAATGTGCTCAATCACTTTGATTTTGGCTGGAATAAACTCAAGCTTTTCTGATTTATCCTCGCCCATTTTATGTAACTCACCGCCACAGCAATCACAGGTCTTATCGGTGATATCATGGATAACTTGCTCGCGAGGTAAGTCTTTTGGCAGTGGCTTACGCACAGGCTTTTTGCGGGTATAGCTAATGGTTTGTTGCTCGGCCTCAATGGCTTCAACAATCTCTTCCACTTCATTGAATAACTCGCCTTGCCCAACAAAGCCTTCAGCACTTTTGCCGAATTGTTTTTGTTGAGCCAAGCGCCAGCGCTCTTCCAAGGCTGCGATGAGTGCATCCTTCTGCGCTAACAGTTTTTCAAGTTCAGCAATGCGCTGTGTAAGGGCGAGTTCATTTTTCATGACGCCTATGTTAAGGCATATCGAAAGGCTTTGTAGTGCTAATTGACCTTGTTTTGATGATCATCAATTGATCGCAAATATTAAAGTAGTTGCTTACCCGTCACATCAATTTTACTGTGGCCAATGACATCATAACCCCCTAATAACCAGTGTAATTGCTGCTCGGTTAATGTCATTGTGGGTGACATGAGTTTGGGCCATTTGAACTTATGCTTATCTAATCGCTTATACCACAGCGCAAAGCCAGTGTTATCCCAATAAAGTAATTTGAGTTTGTCACGGCCTTTATTACAAAATACAAATAGCGCACCACTGAGCACCGGTAGTTCAAGCTCGGCTTCGACTAAGGCGGCTAATCCATTAATCGATTTACGAAAATCGACAGCATCGGCACATAAATAGACGGAAGGCACATCAACAAACATCCTCATGCCATTAGCCCCTTAATGATGGTAAGGATATCCGTTGTTGCTAAATCCGCTGAAAGAGTGAGTTGGCCAGTTCGGGTATCAAACAGCACTGGGTGTTGATGAGTTTGCGTGCAGACTTCAGTGGTGGTTTGTTTTAGTTGTATAAAGCGTGATTGAGTAACGTGAGATGTTTGCTCTGACACGCTTGGCTGGTACTGTTGCTTACCCAGTAAAGCGCGCTGTTTATAATAGGTGGTAATCGAGACATTATGTTGCTGGCAAAATTCGATATTAGTGCCACTAAAAGTATTGCGTTGTAAAAGTAACTGTCGCCACTGCTGACTTGTTTTGTGAGTTGTCATCACCTGCTCCAAATTTATCAATGAGCAGATATTTTCAAATAATCAGATTAACGATGCGAGGTGTGGTTCGCTGGACGGTTACGTTATTGATGGGTGTTGACGGCTTTTGAACTTAAGAATGTCTTGAACAATGGTAAATATTCTCATTTCCTTGAGGATTTATAGCCAAGGGTAAAATTATTACGCGGCAGCGCGAGTGTTTTGCGTCCAATCATTTACCTTTCGCTTTCAATTTCAACAAGATTTAGTTACCAGTCAGTTAACTTTGCCTATTGGAGGATACTATATTGGTGCCAACTAGCTAAATCTTGAGCAAACGAACAAGAAGTTACAATCAGTGCTAGACGTAGGCGTGATTTGCCCATACTATATGCCTCGTTGACACGGCAAGCGCCCATAGCTCAGATGGATAGAGCGCACCCCTCCGGAGGGTGAGGCCGAGGGTTCGAATCCTTCTGGGCGCACCAGAAAAGATTCGGCGGTTAACAAATTAGAAAGTCAGTGGTGATTGTAGCTCAGTTGGTAGAGTCCCGGATTGTGATTCCGGTTGTCGTGGGTTCGAGCCCCATCAGTCACCCCATTCTAATGTGTCACAGTTTTGCAATTTCGGTGATTAGCGCAGTCCGGTAGCGCATCTGCTTTGGGAGCAGAGGGTCAGAGGTTCGAATCCTCTATCACCGACCAAATTTTTAAGCTTGATTTCGATCGAGTTTGACACACCAGTTTTCGGTGATTAGCGCAGTCCGGTAGCGCATCTGCTTTGGGAGCAGAGGGTCAGAGGTTCGAATCCTCTATCACCGACCACTTTTAACAAAAAAGCCTCGCAATGCGAGGCTTTTTTGTATCCATTTTTCACGAATTATTTTTTGTGAGAATTAACCACCGATAGTGCTTCTACCAGTGGCAATCATTAGTCTTCTTTTATATCTTGCGGTGGCGATATAAATCCTTGATACGCCTGAGTGTATAAGGACTCAAATCGTTGTAATTGCGCCTGTTCTTGAATGCCAGTAACAATCACTTGAATATTAAGGCCTTTAGCCACATTAATCAGGGCGCGGCATAATTCGCTGTTGTGTTGGCTTTCATCGTAAAAGGCAAAGGATTGATCGAGTTTGACATAGCTTGGTCGTAAGGTTTGTAAATAAGTCATAGAACCAAATTGACGGCCAAAGTGATCAATACCAAAGCTTGAGCCAGAATCGCGAATGATTTGGCACAAGGCTTGGCAAGCCTCGGGATTGCTATACACCCCAGCCTCAGGAATATCAAAAGCAATTTTGTGTGGGTGTTGTTGTTGCTTTAAAAATTGTCCAAGCCATTGATGAAAGCTAACATCGGTTAAGCTCTGATGGGTTAAGTTAATGGCTATCGACTCAGGGAGTTTAGTGACGATACCGCGCTGAGCTACTGAGCTAATCAGGCATTTATCTAATAACGATCCTAATGACAGTAACTCTATATAAGGCATAAATTGCCCTGCATGCACGGTTCTGCCTTGCAGTTGTAACTGGCAATAGATTTCTCGCTGTAATACTCCAGCTTCGGCATTGAGACACACTTCTTGCCAGCGGAACTGGAAAGCATCAGATGTAATTGCGCTATTGAGTTCAGATCGCCATTGCTCGCGGGTATAAAGCTGTTTAGTGTCAGTCTCAAACCAGTGATAGCTTTTATTGGCTTGCAAGGCTTGCTGCAAGGCATTATCTGCTTGTGACAAGATATCTGACACTGTCATTTGGGTGTGGCGCTGCGCAATACCAATAGCAAAGCCCTCATTGGGGTTACTACCTGCCTTAGCGATTTCCTGATTGACCGCTCTGACTAAGGTTTGCAGATAAGTCACGATTTTGTCGTGCTCAACATCTGTCAGTAAAAATGCGAATTCATAGGCGGAAATTCGGCAAATAACCGATTGGGACACTTGTGCTAACTCGTCTTGCAGCGCCTTAGATAAGATACGTATGGTTTCATCGCGAACTTGATAGCCATATTTATTGTGCACTTCATCAAGCCAGTCCATCTTAACCATGAAAAATGCACCTGAGTTAGGTTCACTGACCCATGAGCTCAGGCGTCCCATCATGTATTGCCGATTAGGCAAGCCAGAGGCGTGATCCATCAAGTTTTTGGTGCGTAAGGATGACACTTCCTCATCGAGCGAATCGAAAATCATTTTCAGCTGGGAAGACATGCTATTAAAAGCTATTACCAGCTCTTTAAGCTCTTCGGTTTTAGGATGTTCCATTTCTGGGCCAAACTGGCGCTGAGCAATATTTTTGGCATGAATGGAAATTTGATGCAGAGGTTTTAGAATCCAAGTTAACCCAAAGCGGGCGATAACAATGGCAATCAAAAACAGAATCGAAAATAAGATCACCATATTACTGAGGATGCGCCAGAGTTCGAGATAACCAAAACCTGGATGCGCGACAATTTCGAGTTCGGCCAGTTGCAGCCAACCTGAAGTAATGGTCGACTTATTGGAAATGACATCAAAAAGGCCAAGATCAATAAACCATTGCGGTACGCCTTCAATGACTAATTCATTATTCCACACTTGCTGGTGGCCATCGACATTCCACAATAAGATGACTTTTTGATAATAGCCGCCTTCAAAAATCACGTTGATTAATGTTTCTGCTGTCACATTGTCGCCAGCCTCTAATGCTGGGGATAACATCAATCCCAGAGAGTGACTGGTATTATTCAGATCCGATTCCATTTGTTTAGTTAAAAACTCTTGGGTTTCAGTAAACTGAACATAGCCAGTGGTGGCAATGACGAGAATAAACAAGCTAAATAACAGCGCATAAAGCTGTCTAAACAGTGTCATGTCAATTACTCCAATAAATGTTTGGGTTTTCTCAGTTGTTTTACGTTCAACCTTTGTTTTAGGTTGGTCCATTTTTCCAGTTTTGATGATGAACCTGCCAATTTACCTTGGCCTTTTTCTTTGTTTAACCATAATTGCTTACCATTAAAGCTATACACCGGTAATAGGTCTTTACGTTTAGTGGCTGGTTTTAATTTGGGATCGAGGTTATCGAGTACTAACGGAATTGAGCCTGGGGTTTCATAGTAAGTTAAAACCATATGGTATTGATTTACGGTGGTGGCCTTAACCATGGTAATCCGCATTTTTTCTTCGGGGATACCTAGCTGCAATAATGAAAAGAATTTAGCGATAGCAAAATCTTCGCAATCCCCACCATTAGCGCCAATAAACTCAAGCGGAGTCGCCCAATAGTTGGCTTCTCCCCAAAGCTTAATGTCATCCACAAATTGAAATAGATTGAAAAAACGATTAACGGCAGTCAGTTTTTCTAACTCACTACTGGCTTGATGGCTGGCTAGGACTTTAAACCAAGCGGCAGAGCGCATGCCGGCTCTTTCACCGTAACGAGAGATTAGGGCTCGATTGATAGTGCTTTCATCCAGCCAGGCGAGTGATGCTTTGACTGGGCCTATAAGGCCCTGAGTTGCCAACATCAAGCAGCAACTCAGGATGAATAAACTGAACTTCCGTTGTCGTTTATGCATAATCCCTTAGTGTTAGTTATTCTTTTTTTACTTCATCTGTTTCAACAGCTTCAACCGCTTCAATAGGTTCCGCAAGTTCAACCGCTTCAAGGTCATCTTCGTCATCAACACTAAAGATAGTCCATTTCATTTCGGCAGTCGTATCTTCTGCCATTTTGCCGCAGCCAAAGTTATCGATAGCGGCGCCTTTAGTGGTATCTTTACAGCGCTCTCTCGCGTCAATGACACCATCTTGGTCGATATCTGTGAGATTGTTGGCTTGCGTAGTCCCATTGATTGTGTGTATATCTCGCATGCCACATGCGCTGACTAGCAAGGCCATACTTACGATTAATAACGTTCTCATTGGGTGACTCCTCCTTCATAAGTATCTTCGCCAAGCCATTCTTGTGGTCTCGATACCCGCAGAGAATTGAGCAATTGCCCCGTGGCATTTAATACTCGGTACTGAGCAATAATTTCATCGTACTCAGCTTGTAGATAATCTTTTCTTGCTTCGAATAATTCATTCTCAGTATCGAGTAAGTCGAGTAAGGTGCGTTGTCCAAGATTAAATTGCTGGGTGTAGGCCGATTGAGTTTCTTTTGATGCAATCACATGTTCTTTAATGAAGTTTTTCTGAGGCCCCAAAGATTCATAAGCATTCCACGCCAGGTTTGCGCCTTCAATCACTTGTCTATAAGCGCGCTCTCTGATTTCTTTGGATTCACTTACCTTGTAAGCCGCACCTTTTTCTTTGGCGAGATCTCGTCCGCCATCAAACAGGTTGTATCTCATTTTAACCATGGCGACTAAATCGTTGTTATAACCACCGACTTGAGCCGAACCTATGCCCGAGCCATCTTCACCATCAAGATTATTGTTCCAGTTACCATCAAGCTCTAGCGATATTGTTGGGTAATAATTAGCTTGTGCCGAGTCTTTTTGATTCTCAGCCGCTTGAATATCGGCCGCTGCTGATTTGAGGATAGGATGATTTTCTTGCGCTAATACTGAAACATCAGCGAAGGTCTTAGGTAGTAAATCCGTATCCGGCACAGGTGTTATTAGACCATCAGGATCGAGAGCTGCGACTTTGGCAAATTCAGCTTTAGCATCAAAAAAGTTATTTCTAGCAGAAATCACATTGGCGTTAGCGCGGGCTAAACGACCTGAAATTTGTGATAAGTCTGCGGTAGAACCTAGGCCTGAGTCGGTTCTTTCTTTGATTTGATCATAAATGCTTTGATGGGTCTGTAAATTTTTCTCCGCCAGCGTCAATACTTGTTGGTTTCTGAGGTAATTGATATAGACCTTGCTGACTTCTAACGCCATATCTTCAGCGGCAGAATACAGTGCCCATTGCTCAGCACTTGCTTCATATTGAGTTCTATCCAATTCACTGAAACTATAAAAGCCATCGAAAAGTATTTGGCGAATAGTTAGGCCGGCTTCACCGCGTTTCAGTTCCACATCGCCATTATTTCTACCATTGCTTCTTCTTGAGCTTGGGCTATCGGTATTTTCAACCCCGTAGCCGGCACTAACATCAACCGTTGGCAAAAAGCCGCCGAAGGCTTGATTGACTTGCTCTTCTTTTTCTTTAAAACGATTAAAGGCGATGCGCAGCTCAGGATTGGTATCCAAAGTATGAGCAACGACCTGTTCTAAAGTTTGGCTATGTGCAACTGCAGGCAATAGTAAAGCTAACCACATTGCCAGAATGCTTTTTTTTGCGCCAAGATATCGCTTGGTTTTCATTTCATTTCTCCAGTAGTACCTATCGCTCACGAAGAGCGTTTTCCTTGGCTCTTAAAATTGGATTTAAGATGTATTCCATAATAGAGCGCTTACCTATGATGACATCCACAGTGGTTAGCATTCCTGGAATAATGGGCATGCGAGTTCCATCATCTTTTTTTATTAAACTCGACTCATCAGTTCGAACTTTAATGATATAAAAACTATTGCCTTCTTCATCTTGAGTGGTGTCTGCGCTGATATGCTCAACTACACCAGTTAAACCTCCATAACGAGTAAAATCATAGGCTGAAATTTTGACAATTGCAGGTAAACCCGGATATAAAAACGCAATATCTTGCGGTAATATTTGAGTTTCAATTAATAACTGATCTTCTGATGGCACAATTTCAATAATATCGACACCTGGCTGAATAACGCCACCGAGGGTATTGATTTTGACACTTTTTACTGTGCCATTGACGGGTGAGTTAATAATGGCCTTGCTTACTTTATCTTGAGCGCCAAGCTTAGCTTGATTGAGGCGGGATAAACGCGATTGCTGTTCATTGAGTTGTGCGCGTGTGTCTGAAATATACACTAGTGCGGCTTCGCGGCGCTTTAAAATCGCCTCATCTAATGCGGCTTTTATTTTAGGTAGCATTAAACGCATCGAGGCTAGTTCACCTTGAATTTCATTGACAGTACGCTGCAATTTAAGCAGTTCAACTTCAGGAACTATGCCTTTTTTGGCTAAGGGTTTGGTCATTTCTAACTCGCGACTAATGAGCTGAAAGCTATTAGTCATAGTGCGGATTTTGGAATTAACTTCCTCGGCTTCTTGCTGGCGTTGCTGAATTTGGCGCGCTTGTATTTCTAATTGATTGTGTAAATTATCTAGGCGGCTATCGTATTCTTGAATTTGACTGGCGATTAATGCCGCCTGTGATTCGATTAAATTCTGAGGAAATAACAGGGCTTGTTTGTTGATTTTTACCTGTTCGCGCCAATTAGTATCCACTTCTACTAAAGTAATACTCAATAACTCTGTCGCTAAGCGCACCACATTGGCTTGCAGGCTATCGACTTCTTGTTCTTGCTGTGAATAATCAGAGCGAAATCGCGTGTCATCAATCCTAACTAAAGGTTGTCCCTTAGTGACGAGATTGCCCTCTTGAACAAAAATATTTTGAATGATGCCACCATCAAGGCTTTGAATGACTTGAATTTGCGATGAAGGGATCACTTTGCCAAGACCTGAGGTGACGCGATCAAGCTTAGATAGCGAGGCCCAGATTAAAAAACTCACCACAAAGCCTGCGATAGCCCAGATAATATATTTATGACCCTTGGGGGCGTCGGTAAGCATGGCGCCATAGAGGTCATCGACCATTTCAAGATCTTGATTTGAAAGCGGTTGGTTTTTTTTCATGACAATTTTTCCGCTAATAAACCAAGACTTAATTGCCTTAATACTTCATCTTTATTGTCATCGGCTAAGATCTTGCCTTTATCAAGCACGATAACTCTGTCGACTAACGACAATAATTGCAGCTTATGGGTGATTAAAATGAGGCCGCGATTATTGGTCGCTTGCTGCATAGCGCGAACAAATTGTTTCTCTGCGCGTGAATCTAGGCTCGCTGTCGGTTCATCCATAATGAGCGTCGGCGGGTCGTTTAAGATGGCGCGAGCCAAAGCGACCGTTTGTCTTTGACCGCGAGATAATGACAGGCCGCCTTCACCCACCTGTTGATCTAATCCTTCAGATTCCAAATTAGTAAATAAGCTTACCCCCGACAGTTGCACGGCGCGGATTAATTGGTGCTCAGTCACCTGGCGGCTACCAAATAAAATATTATCCCTAATAGACCCATGAAAAAGCACTATATCTTGCGGGAGGTAACCAAAATTACGGCGGATATCGCATGGATGAATTTGATTGCTATGAATACCATCATATCTCAGGCTGCCACCACTGGGTTGGTAAAGCCCTGCGAGCATTTTGGCTAAGGTCGATTTTCCTGAACCATTGCGGCCAATAATGGCGACTCGCTCATTGGGGGCGAAACTAAAGGACATTGGATGCAGAATGGGTTTAGTTGACTCTGGATAGCTAAAGCCAATATTGTCTGCATCAATCTTTACATTGAGTTTTTGAACATTGATCAGATGGCCCTTACTTTCGAGTTCATCGTCAAAATTCATTATGGTATTAATTTGCTGTAATGATGCTTGCGTCTGATTAGCCTTGGTCATTAAATTGGCTAGCTGCGCCATAGGTGAAATGGCACGGCTGGACAACATAACCGCGGCAATAATGCCACCCATAGAAATATCGCCATCAGCTACTCGATAGACTCCTAAAATCACTACCGCTACCACGACTAGTTGCACTACCACATTCGCCACATTACTCACTGAGTTAGACAGGTTTTTGGTTGTTAACTGCCAGTTAGCGGTATGGCCAATCATTTGCTGCCAAGTTCGTTGCACTATTCCTTCAGCGCCGTAAGCCTTGATTGATTCAAGAGCGGCGAGGGTTTCAATTAGATGGCCATGTTTTAGCATGGAATACTTACTACTTTCTTCTATAGCGGCCTTGAGTTTTGGTTGAATGTAGAGGGTGTAACCAATAATAATGAGGCCGCCGACGACAGGAATAGCGGCTAAGTCTCCGGCCACAATGTAAATAATAAACACAAATAACAAGGCAAAGGGTAAATCGACCAAGGTTGTTAATGTCGCTGAGGTTAAAAACTCCCTGATACTGTCGAATTCGCTGAGTTTTTTGGCCATAGCCCCAATGCTTGGCGATCGTTGTTGCAGTGGGATACCTATGGCTTTAGCAAATAGTTTAGAGGAGATAATTATGTCGGCTTTTTTGCCGGCGACATCTATGATGTAGCTACGCAATTGCCGCAAAATAAAATCAAATAAATAGGCAACTGAAGCACCAATAGCAAGAACCCATAAAGATTCGAAGGCAAGATTAGGAACCACCTTGTCGTAAATGTTCATGATAAAAAGGGGGGAAACTAACGCAAATAAATTGATCATTACTGAGGCGATTAAGGCATCGCGATAAATGGAAGACGAGTCTTTGACTGTTTGCCATAACCAGTGAGCTTTTGAGTCATGCAGGTAGGCTTCCATGCCTTTATCAGAACGAAATTGCTGTTTGATAAGAAATAAGTAACCAACATACAGGGCTTCTAGTTCTTCAATCGTGAAGATTTGCTCGCCGCCAGTTTCTGGTAGCTGCACCACGACTTTATCATTTTCAGTATCAATATCTCGGATCACGCAGGCTTGCTTGTCTTTAAGCAGGATAATACATGGCAGCATTATGCTATTAATTTGGGTTAAATTTTTTCTAAACAATTTAGCGATAAAGCCCGCTCGCGCGGCAGCTTGAGGAAGTAAGTCTGCAGAGATAACCGCTCCCGACAAGGGCAGTCCTGCCGCTAATGAGTCGCTAGAGCAAGGGCTGCCATAGTACTCTGTGATTAGTACTAAGGAGTCTAATAGAGGATCGCAAGTCACACGTTGTGATGCTGAGATCGTCCATTGTTCAGAGTTATTACTCATGGGTTGCTGCACGTAAACATAATCCCTTATTACGGCGATAACTAATGCTTCATTGTAGTTGCAATCATGTTTCATTTGAAGCTATTTAGTTGCTCACGTGCTTACTATTCATGTGGTTATTGCTGTTTGTATAATGTGGCTATTACTTTTAGTTGGGTTAGTGCAAGCAACTATCCTGACTTTGATTGCCCAATATAAACTAAAATGTAGCTTAAAATCGAGTGGATATATAGCCTAATCTTGAGTGGTTAGTGGGTTCTGCTATTTTTATCTCTCAATGCGATATGAACATCTGACGCGGGGGATAAAAAAGTAGATAAGTTGGGAATTTTGTCGTGCTAGGATTTATATGTAATGACAGGTAATTGAAACTTTATGCTGCGTCAACATTGGTGTTACTTAACATGATTCAGTAAAAGCTTTTTAGTTTAGTCATTTGTTTGATGAGTTATTTATTTTATCCATAAACCTTATAGCAATAGTTAATAAAATTTTTGTCTCCAGCAAAGTTTGGATTCATTTTTATGTGTAAGTCGAGTTTGGCGCTTTACTATATTGGCATGATTTGGTGTTGGCCAGTAGGAACTGCAAGCATAATTTAGATGTGATTATATCTTGATATTGGCTGCGCTATTGAAATCAGTGCTCATCCGCAAAATTGAGTATTATTCTTTAAAACTAAATTTTTTATAAAAACTTGTAATTGATTAGTTAATTATCAAGCTCTGGCTATTTCCTCCTATTAGTTATTCACTTCATTCTGGATCATCACTATTATGTTTGGGGCTAAAAATGGGAGCGCAGAAAGCTTACCTGCGCCCCCATCGAGATAGTTATGGGATCACATTGGTTATATCATCCAGTTTTAGTAACGTGCTATCTGTGTAACTAGGCACACTTTTTCCTGAGTCTAATTGGGACTCTAATATTAATGGGCCATCACCATTTGAACCGATTAAACCATTGATGATATCTTCTTTATCTAATCCATATATTTCAAATAAGTTTACGCCATCCAGTATGATTTCTTGCTGTATCGTGCCGCTGCCTTTTCCATCGGCATCGATAAATATTCTAGAGCCATCAATGCTGAAGCTTAAATAGTCTTCTAAGTTTTCTGCATCTTCGCCTTGTAGCAGATCGCTTAAATCTAATTTATCTTCCTTAATGTTGAAATCGACAATATGGTCAGAACCTGTTTCAGCATCTCGCCATACGAAGGTATCTGCACCACTATCACCTCTTAATACGTCATTACCTAGGCCGCCGATCAGAGTGTCGTTTCCTTCTCCACCGCGAAGATCATCATTCCCTAAGCTTCCGGTTAATGTATCATTTCCCGCACCACCTTGAGTTATAAGGTTATTACTGTCGCTGTCAATCTTGTCGTCTTCACTACTTAAAGTGATTGGACCGTCTTGTATAAATGTAGTGTTTTTAGTCAGTAGTGACCTGCTAGTGTTCAGGATCGTGACTGGGATGACGGCAGTACTTGTGGCGCTATCCTGGTTGCCGCTTTCCGTCGTTGTCGCCGATACCGTGATATCAAAGCTACCGCTAGTCGCCACTTTAATTTGTAAACTAGTATGATCCCAGTGCGTGATATCGACTTCACCGTTGACACTCACTATGGCTAATTTTCCATTACCATCTTTTAAGGTTGAGCCTTCAGGCAGGCCTTGCAGTTTAATGAGCAAAGACTCGGAATTATCAGTATCTTTTAGTGATGCAGAGATATCACTTAGGTTGATAAACTCCTCGGGATAGCCCATATTGTCGACAACCTTGAAGGCTAAGTTATCTAAAATAGCGCCATAAGAGTCAGCGTTATCGCCCTCAAACAGCAAGCGATATTTACCCGTTTGAGAGATAGGTAAGGTGACTTTTATATCTCTTAACCAATTAGCGTTAGTAGGGTCAAAATTATATAAAACAATGGCTTTCGAGTTGATTGGATTACCACTCTCATCAAGTGGGATGAGCTTAATAGTCAGCCCCGAGCTGCTCACGCTACCTGAGCGTGCTGTAATATCAAACCCAAGTTCATAGAATCTGCCTGCATCGGCTTGAATATCGGTATAAAGCGTGTTGTCACCGCTATTAAATTCTATTTCCATCACTTTATTGCTGCTGGAACCGCCAGCAACGTAAGTATTTTCGTAGCCAACCTCAATTTTTCCACCAGAATTACTGGTATGCCAAGTACCTATGGTATTTAGGCCTTTAATATCATTAGCTTTTACCCCACTCCAACCGCCTGTAATGACTGCATCCTCAAAATTGATGGCAGCAGCAGAGGAAAAACCATTAATGTTAAGCGTCGGTTTATCGGCAACGGCAGTCACATTGATATTTAGTGTGGCTGTAGCGCCAGTATTGGTTGTGTAAGTAATTTCTGGCAGCTCGCCACTCCAATTGTCCTTGGGGTTAAAACTATAGTTACCATCGGCGTTGAGCGTGAGTTCACCCTGAGTTAAGGTAACTTTACTACCAACCCCATGCTGAGTGGCATTGTTCGCGACAGTAAAGTAAGTAACACTGGTATTGGGTTTACCATCGTTAGTTAGCACATTACCGCTTACCACATTATCTTCAACGGCACTACCGGTATCGTCATTCACATAGGAATTAGCTGCTGTCACTGGGTTAACATTGATAGTTAAATCTGCGCTTGATGTGTTACCGTCGTTATCTTTGATAGAGTATTTAAATATTTCAACTGCATCTTTGGGGATCAGACTGCCCACTGTGGTGACTTGATAGCTATAACTGCCATCACTTTTAAGTGTCAGGGTGCCGTAGGTGCCTTTTAGTACAAAGTCACCGTTAGATAGAGTTGCGCTGCTACCGCTGTGTGATAGTGCATAGATTTCAATGTCACCATCAGCACCCTGAATATCGTTCTCTAGTACATCGCCCTTAATTTCTGGCAGAGTAAATCCAACTCCTGGAATTAACTGCACCACTAATGGGAAACTGGTGGATTTGCCTTCTGCGGTTTGAATGCTTGTCACTACCTGCCCATCACTATTTAGGAACCCCAATACCTTTAATGTGTATCGAGCACCATCGTAGGTGAATTCAGATGTGGTGTTGGCAACTGTCACTATATCCGGTGGGTTACCGTTTCCCCCTGTCTCATCATGGTTAAAATTAAGGGTTATTTTTGCGGGTACGCCATTAATCATTAGAGTGACTTCAAGCGCCGCATTAGTGATTGATGAATTGGAGTTAATGGTATTATTCACGTGGGTAAAGTTACCCAAAACAATATTCTGGTTAAGGCCAAGATTACCCACTTGGATATTAGTATTTTCGTCAAAGTTATAACCAGAACGAGGTTCGCCGCTATCGACTTCACCCCAACGAATCTTATCGTGGGCTGAATCATCATCTGGACCGTCAGAGGTTTTAACGTTGGATTTATTTGATTGTACAGTCCAATTAGTCCACTTAGCTGTGACCTCGCGTAATTCAAAGCTATCAATTAGCACCTTGACTTCATTGGTGTCCTTAACAGCAGTATGTTGGCTGTTGGCAACAGTTACAGTCACTGTGGATGGTGCAGTATTTCCTGCACCATCTATTGCAATGACTTTAATGTCATTTACCGTAAGATTATTTACATTAACGTTGTGGGGTAAAGTAGTGAGTAATTCAGCGGTAACAGTAACGTTACCTTCGCCACCTGCATTAATACGATCCCAATCTAAGGTTAAGCGAAGCGCTTCGCGTCCATAAACGGTACCTATTAATTGGCCGGTAGCATTCACCGCCCAATGAATTTGCGCATTAATACCGACTACGGAAATATTATTTAAATCACCAAATTGAAAACTAGCAATCGAGTCGCTACCAGCCTTAAAACTTAATGTTTGCACGCTAGAATCAGGAGTGCCAGCTTGTAAATCCGCTTCGTTAAGGCGTGCAATCGCATTAGTCGTGAGAGCAACGGGGGCGACTAGGGGCGTATTTGGCGCATTAAGGTGAATGTTAAAGTCGTCTGATGATTTATCACCATCGCTATCGGTAACATTTACTTTAAAATTGAGATCAACAGCTTGGGTTGAGCTAACAATAGTTTGAGCTGTAGTGCCGGTATATTGGAAGTTTGTCTCTGCTAAAGCGGTTAACTCAACATATCCAATCGAGCCTAAGTTCTGGATGACTTGGCCACTCGTGATATTTCCTTCACCGAGCAGAACACCTTGTTCACTATAGGCTTTAAAGTGAATTGAGCTAGTACCTGTAAAGTTAAACATCGCGGTAGCGACATTGCTGCTGTAGTCAACGATCAGCACTTCCTTACCACTCACACTTGGATTATCAACACCAAAGCCATTGTTGGAGCCATTGACACGGCCTACATTGCCAGCTTCATCTCGGGCAGTGAGCGTGAAGGCGATATTCTCCCCAGCTGGAATTTTGTTGATATCATTATAAATACCATAACCATTTGTTGAGTTATTGCTCGTGACGTACACAGCATCACCGATACCGCCTTTGCCTCCATCTAAGTTAGCGAAGGTGATAGTCGAAAGCTTATCAATACTTTTATTAATATCGAAAGTGTACGAATCATTAGTGGGATCAGTCGTTAAGGTGAATATTAACGTTTGCTTAGTATCTCCGGTATAAGCGGATGCAGTCCCATTGGTATCAGTGTAGGCAATAAGGACACTAGGATTATTTGGGTCGACATAGTAAAAGACCTTAAGCCCTCCAGCTGTGATCCCAGAGTCTGCGAAGGTGACGGTTGTACCATTCCAACCGGTAATGTTAGCGGTAAGGCTGGTGCTGTAATTATCGGTACCATGATCATTACCATCAGCGCCAAGAATGTTAAGGCTGCCAACGATATTGGCTGCAGTTGCACTATTGGTACCTGTCGTATCGACAGGTGTAATGGTGACGAGATCATCGACTATGGTGATAGCGACATTACTTGTTAATACACTACCATTATTGCCCACCGCCTCAATCACAATACCATTGATTAATGAACTAAGGTTTTCTGCGTTTAGGCCATTCACTTGCTTAATGTTATCCAGCAACTCGACATTAACTGTAATCTTGCCAGTGGAATTAGCGAGGATGCCATTAGTATTGGTTAAGCTCAACTTGATAACTTCAATTTCGTTGATAGAACCCACCAAATTGCCATTTGGTGGCAGACTCCAAACAATGTTTACCCCAGAGGCAAGATTGGTGGCTTGAATGTTAGCAATAGCACCAAATCTGAACACGGTTAGTGCTTCGTTGCCAGCAGTAAAGTTAATGTCGGTTGTTACAGTGTTTGGCACATTATCACGCAGGTCAGACTCGTTAATAAGGATTTCTTTGTTACCAGGTTGGTAAACTGAAGCCGTATCTGATGCTTGTGCCGAGGTGTTACCGGCCTTATCTGTTTGCGTTGCGGTCACAGTGATGCTTTGGCCGTGAGCCGGTGGGGTGGCGCTCCAGCTGATAACGCCGCTGTTGTAGCTGTAACCCGTAGCAGGGGTGCCATCTAGGAGCTGTAAAACGCCATTAACAAGTTTCAGCTCGATAGGTGTGCCACCGTTAACTGTTAGGGTGACGAGGCCGCCGGCGCTGAAGTCCGCAGCGTTGATACTCACGGTTAACTGTACACCTGCGCCATTGCTGGAAATTTCCCCTTGGGTGAGTAAGCCATCACCTGGGTTACCGTCATCGACGATTAATACGGTCGGTGCACCTGGCGCGCTGGTGTCAAGCTTGGCGGTATCACTGCCTGGTGCAGAGGTATTGCCATCGCTGTCGGTTTGCGTCGCGGTGACCGTGATGGTCTTGCCTTCTGCCACGACCGCAGTCCAGCTGATAACGCCAGTGGTGGCGTTGTAGCTGTAGCCGCTTGCAGCTGTGCCGTCGGCGAAGGTTAAGGCGCCATTAGTATCCAGTTTGAGGCCGACGTTAGTGGTTGCACCGTCATTGACGATGGTCAGGTTAATGGTGCCACCTTGGGTAAGCTCAGCGTGGTTCACGCTGACCTGCAGTTGCACATTGTCAACACCCAACTCGGTTTTATTGATGATGCTATCGTTGTTCACGTCATCGACAATGGTGACCACAGGGGCGGTGGCATCGGCAGTGGTGTCAAGTTTGGCGGTATCACTGCCTGGTGCAGAGGTATTGCCATCGCTGTCGGTTTGCGTCGCGGTGACCGTGATGGTCTTGCCTTCTGCCACGACCGCAGTCCAGCTGATAACGCCAGTGGTGGCGTTGTAGCTGTAGCCGCTTGCAGCTGTGCCGTCGGCGAAGGTTAAGGCGCCATTAGTATCCAGTTTGAGGCCGACGTTAGTGGTTGCACCGTCATTGACGATGGTCAGGTTAATGGTGCCACCTTGGGTAAGCTCAGCGTGGTTCACGCTGACCTGCAGTTGCACATTGTCAACACCCAACTCGGTTTTATTGATGATGCTATCGTTGTTCACGTCATCGACAATGGTGACCACAGGGGCGGTGGCATCGGCAGTGGTGTCAAGCTTGGCGGTATCACTGCCTGGTGCAGAGGTATTGCCATCGCTGTCGGTTTGCGTCGCGGTGACCGTGATGGTCTTGCCTTCTGCCACGACCGCAGTCCAGCTGATAACGCCAGTGGTGGCGTTGTAGCTGTAGCCGCTTGCAGCTGTGCCGTCGGCGAAGGTTAAGGCGCCATTAGTATCCAGTTTGAGGCCGACGTTAGTGGTTGCACCGTCATTGACGATGGTCAGGTTAATGGTGCCACCTTGGGTAAGCTCAGCGTGGTTCACGCTGACCTGCAGTTGCACATTGTCAACACCCAACTCGGTTTTATTGATGATGCTATCGTTGTTCACGTCATCGACAATGGTGACCACAGGGGCGGTGGCATCGGCAGTGGTGTCAAGTTTGGCGGTATCACTGCCTGGTGCAGAGGTATTGCCATCGCTGTCGGTTTGCGTCGCGGTGACCGTGATGGTCTTGCCTTCTGCCACGACCGCAGTCCAGCTGATAACGCCAGTGGTGGCGTTGTAGCTGTAGCCGCTTGCAGCTGTGCCGTCGGCGAAGGTTAAGGCGCCATTAGTATCCAGTTTGAGGCCGACGTTAGTGGTTGCACCGTCATTGACGATGGTCAGGTTAATGGTGCCACCTTGGGTAAGCTCAGCGTGGTTCACGCTGACCTGCAGTTGCACATTGTCAACACCCAACTCGGTTTTATTGATGATGCTATCGTTGTTCACGTCATCGACAATGGTGACCACAGGGCGGTGGCATCGGCAGTGGTGTCAAGCTTGGCGGTATCACTGCCTGGTGCAGAGGTATTGCCATCGCTGTCGGTTTGCGTCGCGGTGACCGTGATGGTCTTGCCTTCTGCCACGACCGCAGTCCAGCTGATAACGCCAGTGGTGGCGTTGTAGCTGTAGCCGCTTGCAGCTGTGCCGTCGGCGAAGGTTAAGGCGCCATTAGTATCCAGTTTGAGGCCGACGTTAGTGGTTGCACCGTCATTGACGATGGTCAGGTTAATGGTGCCACCTTGGGTAAGCTCAGCGTGGTTCACGCTGACCTGCAGTTGCACATTGTCAACACCCAACTCGGTTTTATTGATGATGCTATCGTTGTTCACGTCATCGACAATGGTGACCACAGGGGCGGTGGCATCGGCAGTGGTGTCAAGTTTGGCGGTATCACTGCCTGGTGCAGAGGTATTGCCATCGCTGTCGGTTTGCGTCGCGGTGACCGTGATGGTCTTGCCTTCTGCCACGACCGCAGTCCAGCTGATAACGCCAGTGGTGGCGTTGTAGCTGTAGCCGCTTGCAGCTGTGCCGTCGGCGAAGGTTAAGGCGCCATTAGTATCCAGTTTGAGGCCGACGTTAGTGGTTGCACCGTCATTGACGATGGTCAGGTTAATGGTGCCACCTTGGGTAAGCTCAGCGTGGTTCACGCTGACCTGCAGTTGCACATTGTCAACACCCAACTCGGTTTTATTGATGATGCTATCGTTGTTCACGTCATCGACAATGGTGACCACAGGGGCGGTGGCATCGGCAGTGGTGTCAAGTTTGGCGGTATCACTGCCTGGTGCAGAGGTATTGCCATCGCTGTCGGTTTGCGTCGCGGTGACCGTGATGGTCTTGCCTTCTGCCACGACCGCAGTCCAGCTGATAACGCCAGTGGTGGCGTTGTAGCTGTAGCCGCTTGCAGTTGTGCCGTCGGCGAAGGTTAAGGCGCCATTAGTATCCAGTTTGAGGCCGACGTTAGTGGTTGCACCGTCATTGACGATGGTCAGGTTAATGGTGCCACCTTGGGTAAGCTCAGCGTGGTTCACGCTGACCTGCAGTTGCACATTGTCAACACCCAACTCGGTTTTATTGATGATGCTATCGTTGTTCACGTCATCGACAATGGTGACCACAGGGGCGGTGGCATCGGCAGTGGTGTCAAGTTTGGCGGTATCACTGCCTGGTGCAGAGGTATTGCCATCGCTGTCGGTTTGCGTCGCGGTGACCGTGATGGTCTTGCCTTCTGCCACGACCGCAGTCCAGCTGATAACGCCAGTGGTGGCGTTGTAGCTGTAGCCGCTTGCAGCTGTGCCGTCGGCGAAGGTTAAGGCGCCATTAGTATCCAGTTTGAGGCCGACGTTAGTGGTTGCACCGTCATTGACGATGGTCAGGTTAATGGTGCCACCTTGGGTAAGCTCAGCGTGGTTCACGCTGACCTGCAGTTGCACATTGTCAACACCCAACTCGGTTTTATTGATGATGCTATCGTTGTTCACGTCATCGACAATGGTGACCACAGGGGCGGTGGCATCGGCAGTGGTGTCAAGTTTGGCGGTATCACTGCCTGGTGCAGAGGTATTGCCATCGCTGTCGGTTTGCGTCGCGGTGACCGTGATGGTCTTGCCTTCTGCCACGACCGCAGTCCAGCTGATAACGCCAGTGGTGGCGTTGTAGCTGTAGCCGCTTGCAGCTGTGCCGTCGGCGAAGGTTAAGGCGCCATTAGTATCCAGTTTGAGGCCGACGTTAGTGGTTGCACCGTCATTGACGATGGTCAGGTTAATGGTGCCACCTTGGGTAAGCTCAGCGTGGTTCACGCTGACCTGCAGTTGCACATTGTCAACACCCAACTCGGTTTTATTGATGATGCTATCGTTGTTCACGTCATCGACAATGGTGACCACAGGGCGGTGGCATCGGCAGTGGTGTCAAGTTTGGCGGTATCACTGCCTGGTGCAGAGGTATTGCCATCGCTGTCGGTTTGCGTCGCGGTGACCGTGATGGTCTTGCCTTCTGCCACGACCGCAGTCCAGCTGATAACGCCAGTGGTGGCGTTGTAGCTGTAGCCGCTTGCAGCTGTGCCGTCGGCGAAGGTTAAGGCGCCATTAGTATCCAGTTTGAGGCCGACGTTAGTGGTTGCACCGTCATTGACGATGGTCAGGTTAATGGTGCCACCTTGGGTAAGCTCAGCGTGGTTCACGCTGACCTGCAGTTGCACATTGTCAACACCCAACTCGGTTTTATTGATGATGCTATCGTTGTTCACGTCATCGACAATGGTGACCACAGGGGCGGTGGCATCGGCAGTGGTGTCAAGTTTGGCGGTATCACTGCCTGGTGCAGAGGTATTGCCATCGCTGTCGGTTTGCGTCGCGGTGACCGTGATGGTCTTGCCTTCTGCCACGACCGCAGTCCAGCTGATAACGCCAGTGGTGGCGTTGTAGCTGTAGCCGCTTGCAGCTGTGCCGTCGGCGAAGGTTAAGGCGCCATTAGTATCCAGTTTGAGGCCGACGTTAGTGGTTGCACCGTCATTGACGATGGTCAGGTTAATGGTGCCACCTTGGGTAAGCTCAGCGTGGTTCACGCTGACCTGCAGTTGCACATTGTCAACACCCAACTCGGTTTTATTGATGATGCTATCGTTGTTCACGTCATCGACAATGGTGACCACAGGGGCGGTGGCATCGGCAGTGGTGTCAAGTTTGGCGGTATCACTGCCTGGTGCAGAGGTATTGCCATCGCTGTCGGTTTGCGTCGCGGTGACCGTGATGGTCTTGCCTTCTGCCACGACCGCAGTCCAGCTGATAACGCCAGTGGTGGCGTTGTAGCTGTAGCCGCTTGCAGCTGTGCCGTCGGCGAAGGTTAAGGCGCCATTAGTATCCAGTTTGAGGCCGACGTTAGTGGTTGCACCGTCATTGACGATGGTCAGGTTAATGGTGCCACCTTGGGTAAGCTCAGCGTGGTTCACGCTGACCTGCAGTTGCACATTGTCAACACCCAACTCGGTTTTATTGATGATGCTATCGTTGTTCACGTCATCGACAATGGTGACCACAGGGGCGGTGGCATCGGCAGTGGTGTCAAGTTTGGCGGTATCACTGCCTGGTGCAGAGGTATTGCCATCGCTGTCGGTTTGCGTCGCGGTGACCGTGATGGTCTTGCCTTCTGCCACGACCGCAGTCCAGCTGATAACGCCAGTGGTGGCGTTGTAGCTGTAGCCGCTTGCAGCTGTGCCGTCGGCGAAGGTTAAGGCGCCATTAGTATCCAGTTTGAGGCCGACGTTAGTGGTTGCACCGTCATTGACGATGGTCAGGTTAATGGTGCCACCTTGGGTAAGCTCAGCGTGGTTCACGCTGACCTGCAGTTGCACATTGTCAACACCCAACTCGGTTTTATTGATGATGCTATCGTTGTTCACGTCATCGACAATGGTGACCACAGGGGCGGTGGCATCGGCAGTGGTGTCAAGTTTGGCGGTATCACTGCCTGGTGCAGAGGTATTGCCATCGCTGTCGGTTTGCGTCGCGGTGACCGTGATGGTCTTGCCTTCTGCCACGACCGCAGTCCAGCTGATAACGCCAGTGGTGGCGTTGTAGCTGTAGCCGCTTGCAGCTGTGCCGTCGGCGAAGGTTAAGGCGCCATTAGTATCCAGTTTGAGGCCGACGTTAGTGGTTGCACCGTCATTGACGATGGTCAGGTTAATGGTGCCACCTTGGGTAAGCTCAGCGTGGTTCACGCTGACCTGCAGTTGCACATTGTCAACACCCAACTCGGTTTTATTGATGATGCTATCGTTGTTCACGTCATCGACAATGGTGACCACAGGGGCGGTGGCATCGGCAGTGGTGTCAAGTTTGGCGGTATCACTGCCTGGTGCAGAGGTATTGCCATCGCTGTCGGTTTGCGTCGCGGTGACCGTGATGGTCTTGCCTTCTGCCACGACCGCAGTCCAGCTGATAACGCCAGTGGTGGCGTTGTAGCTGTAGCCGCTTGCAGCTGTGCCGTCGGCGAAGGTTAAGGCGCCATTAGTATCCAGTTTGAGGCCGACGTTAGTGGTTGCACCGTCATTGACGATGGTCAGGTTAATGGTGCCACCTTGGGTAAGCTCAGCGTGGTTCACGCTGACCTGCAGTTGCACATTGTCAACACCCAACTCGGTTTTATTGATGATGCTATCGTTGTTCACGTCATCGACAATGGTGACCACAGGGGCGGTGGCATCGGCAGTGGTGTCAAGTTTGGCGGTATCACTGCCTGGTGCAGAGGTATTGCCATCGCTGTCGGTTTGCGTCGCGGTGACCGTGATGGTCTTGCCTTCTGCCACGACCGCAGTCCAGCTGATAACGCCAGTGGTGGCGTTGTAGCTGTAGCCGCTTGCAGCTGTGCCGTCGGCGAAGGTTAAGGCGCCATTAGTATCCAGTTTGAGGCCGACGTTAGTGGTTGCACCGTCATTGACGATGGTCAGGTTAATGGTGCCACCTTGGGTAAGCTCAGCGTGGTTCACGCTGACCTGCAGTTGCACATTGTCAACACCCAACTCGGTTTTATTGATGATGCTATCGTTGTTCACGTCATCGACAATGGTGACCACAGGGGCGGTGGCATCGGCAGTGGTGTCAAGTTTGGCGGTATCACTGCCTGGTGCAGAGGTATTGCCATCGCTGTCGGTTTGCGTCGCGGTGACCGTGATGGTCTTGCCTTCTGCCACGACCGCAGTCCAGCTGATAACGCCAGTGGTGGCGTTGTAGCTGTAGCCGCTTGCAGCTGTGCCGTCGGCGAAGGTTAAGGCGCCATTAGTATCCAGTTTGAGGCCGACGTTAGTGGTTGCACCGTCATTGACGATGGTCAGGTTAATGGTGCCACCTTGGGTAAGCTCAGCGTGGTTCACGCTGACCTGCAGTTGCACATTGTCAACACCCAACTCGGTTTTATTGATGATGCTATCGTTGTTCACGTCATCGACAATGGTGACCACAGGGGCGGTGGCATCGGCAGTGGTGTCAAGTTTGGCGGTATCACTGCCTGGTGCAGAGGTATTGCCATCGCTGTCGGTTTGCGTCGCGGTGACCGTGATGGTCTTGCCTTCTGCCACGACCGCAGTCCAGCTGATAACGCCAGTGGTGGCGTTGTAGCTGTAGCCGCTTGCAGCTGTGCCGTCGGCGAAGGTTAAGGCGCCATTAGTATCCAGTTTGAGGCCGACGTTAGTGGTTGCACCGTCATTGACGATGGTCAGGTTAATGGTGCCACCTTGGGTAAGCTCAGCGTGGTTCACGCTGACCTGCAGTTGCACATTGTCAACACCCAACTCGGTTTTATTGATGATGCTATCGTTGTTCACGTCATCGACAATGGTGACCACAGGGGCGGTGGCATCGGCAGTGGTGTCAAGTTTGGCGGTATCACTGCTGGTGCAGAGGTATTGCCATCGCTGTCGGTTTGCGTCGCGGTGACCGTGATGGTCTTGCCTTCTGCCACGACCGCAGTCCAGCTGATAACGCCAGTGGTGGCGTTGTAGCTGTAGCCGCTTGCAGCTGTGCCGTCGGCGAAGGTTAAGGCGCCATTAGTATCCAGTTTGAGGCCGACGTTAGTGGTTGCACCGTCATTGACGATGGTCAGGTTAATGGTGCCACCTTGGGTAAGCTCAGCGTGGTTCACGCTGACCTGCAGTTGCACATTGTCAACACCCAACTCGGTTTTATTGATGATGCTATCGTTGTTCACGTCATCGACAATGGTGACCACAGGGCGGTGGCATCGGCAGTGGTGTCAAGTTTGGCGGTATCACTGCCTGGTGCAGAGGTATTGCCATCGCTGTCGGTTTGCGTCGCGGTGACCGTGATGGTCTTGCCTTCTGCCACGACCGCAGTCCAGCTGATAACGCCAGTGGTGGCGTTGTAGCTGTAGCCGCTTGCAGCTGTGCCGTCGGCGAAGGTTAAGGCGCCATTAGTATCCAGTTTGAGGCCGACGTTAGTGGTTGCACCGTCATTGACGATGGTCAGGTTAATGGTGCCACCTTGGGTAAGCTCAGCGTGGTTCACGCTGACCTGCAGTTGCACATTGTCAACACCCAACTCGGTTTTATTGATGATGCTATCGTTGTTCACGTCATCGACAATGGTGACCACAGGGGCGTGGCATCGGCAGTGGTGTCAAGTTTGGCGGTATCACTGCCTGGTGCAGAGTATTGCCATCGCTGTCGGTTTGCGTCGCGGTGACCGTGATGGTCTTGCCTTCTGCCACGACCGCAGTCCAGCTGATAACGCCAGTGGTGGCGTTGTAGCTGTAGCCGCTTGCAGCTGTGCCGTCGGCGAAGGTTAAGGCGCCATTAGTATCCAGTTTGAGGCCGACGTTAGTGGTTGCACCGTCATTGACGATGGTCAGGTTAATGGTGCCACCTTGGGTAAGCTCAGCGTGGTTCACGCTGACCTGCAGTTGCACATTGTCAACACCCAACTCGGTTTTATTGATGATGCTATCGTTGTTCACGTCATCGACAATGGTGACCACAGGGGCGGTGGCATCGGCAGTGGTGTCAAGTTTGGCGGTATCACTGCCACTGGCGCTATTGCCGGCAGGGTCAGTGACATTGGCAGTGATTTCCACGGTGGTGCCAGTGACTGGTGCATTGAAGGCCAGAGGCCGGCCGTTGTCGAGCATATCTTGAGTGACTAAGCCATTAAACAGCTCATTGCCATCTTGGTCGGTGACGATCAAGGTGTCGTTGACCGCTGTGCCAGCACCGAGGGTGACGGTCACATTGATTTGGCCGCTGAGTTCAGCCGTGTTGATGAAGCCATCATTGTTAGTGTCTTCAGTAATCACTACGGTAGGCGCCGCCGGTGCGCCCGTGCCTGAGCCGTAATCAAGGGTGGCACTATCACTACCGCTGGCGCTATTGCCGGCAGGGTCAGTGATATTGGCGGTGATTTCCACGATGGTGCCAGTGACTGGTGCATTGAAGGCCAGAGGGAGGCCGTTGTCGAGCATATCTTGAGTGACTAAGCCATTAAACAGCTCATTGCCATCTTGGTCGGTGACGATCAAAGTGTCGTTGACCGCTGTGCCAGCACCGAGGGTGACGGTCACATTGATTTGGCCGCTGAGTTCAGCCGTGTTGATGAAGCCATCATTGTTAGTGTCTTCAGTAATCACTACGGTAGGCGCCGCCGGTGCGCCCGTGCCTGAGCCGTAATCAAGGGTGGCACTATCACTACCGCTGGCGCTATTGCCGGCAGGGTCAGTGATATTGGCAGTGATTTCCACGGTGGTGCCAGTGACTGGTGCATTGAAGGCCAGAGGCAGGCCGTTGTCGAGCATATCTTGAGTGACTAAGCCATTAAACAGCTCATTGCCATCTTGGTCGGTGACGATCAAGGTGTCGTTGATCGCTGTGCCAGCACCGAGGGTGACGGTCACATTGATTTGGCCGCTGAGTTCAGCCGTGTTGATGAAGCCATCATTGTTAGTGTCTTCAGTAATCACTACGGTAGGCGCCGCCGGTGCGCCCGTGCCTGAGCCGTAATCAAGGGTGGCACTATCACTACCGCTGGCGCTATTGCCGGCAGGGTCAGTGATATTGGCGGTGATTTCCACGATGGTGCCAGTGACTGGTGCATTGAAGGCCAGAGGGAGGCCGTTGTCGAGCATATCTTGAGTGACTAAGCCATTAAACAGCTCATTGCCATCTTGGTCGGTGACGATCAAGGTGTCGTTGACCGCTGTGCCAGCACCGAGGGTGACGGTCACATTGATTTGGCCGCTGAGTTCAGCCGTGTTGATGAAGCCATCATTGTTAGTGTCTTCAGTAATCACTACGGTAGGCGCCGCGGGTGCCGTGATGTCAATACTGCCATTATCGTTAGCAGTGCCTGTATTACCGGCAGGGTCTGTGACAGTAGCAACCACACTAATATTACCCGCAGGTAATGGATTGGGTACTTCTACTTGATATTGACCATTGGCATCAACTACCGCTTGAATGGTTTGCGTGCCACCATTGCTATCCGTAATCACTAAGGTCACAGTGCTGCCTTCAGGTGCATCTGTAGTGCCAGTAATCAAAGGTGTAGTATCGTTAGTTGCATCAGGTGCGTTGACAGTGATTGTGGGCGGGGTGATATCGACATTACCATTGGTATTGCCAATGGCTTGATTGTTATTAGGATCAGTCACTACCGCATCAACGGTAAAACCACCTTCTGGTAAAGGTGCAGGTACATCCACAGTGAAGGTGCTATCAGGGTTAACCACAGTGATTATGGTTTGCTGATTGCCATTACTGTCAGTCACAACCAGTTCAACTTGACTTCCGGGCACAGCATTGGTGGTGCCTGTAATTGTAGGGGTGGTATCGTTTGTTTGAGTTGGAACGGTAACAGTTATGGTCAATTCGGCATTATTAATGATACTAGTATCGAGCGGTCCATTGTCAGTACTGGTATTGCCAAGTGTGCTGGTATCAGTTTCAAACCCTGCAGTTGCAAGTGTTTCACCACCGCTTCTGCCTACAGTGATAAAACCATTATTACCTTGGCCACCACCGGCTGTGCCAGCAGCGGTATCAGGTAAACCTGCGGTTGGGTCTTCGCCTGATTCAATCAATTGCTGTAACTGCGCAATTTCATCCAAACTGGCTGCATCGGCATCAGAAGGAGCGTCGGCCTGCGCGGTTTCCGCCGTATTTTCTTGTTCTGCGGTATTTTCTTGATCGGTTGGCATGCCATTTAATGATTCAGTGGTGCCATCATTAAAAGCGATTTCGAGGGCTGCGTTGGCGGCTAAGGATATTTTGGCGCCGTTGGTTATGATGTCGCCAGCCTGCAAAACTACATCTTTATCGGCGATAGTAATAGTTGCTTCGCCGTCGATAAACTTAAGCATCCCAGCTTTGGGTGAAACATAAATGGCCATAACAAACCTCGAGAACACACACGCAATTAGAAAGCAAACACGTATCAACTGTACATATTCGCAACATATATGGGCTGAGTTTAGTCGTGTGGCCAAGCCGAGTCAAATTTATGGCGGCTTATAAGCTAGTGTTTTTAAAAAGTTTATTCTTAGATTTTTTAGAATTCACCTAAGTTGGCCGCCAATAATTAACCTTATGCTAAACAAGGGGTTTTTGTTATCAGATGGTGGCGTCAACCCTTTTGTAATACTAGGTCGCTGGCGCGATGGAAGCTTATCAAGGCATCTTGATTGTTGCCGAGGCGCTCTTGGATAGTCGCTAAATTAAACCAATGACTGGTTTCCATCGGCTCCAATTTACATAGTTTTTGATAGTGAGTAATGGCAGCTTTAAAGTCGCGATTAAGTAGCGCTAATTGCGCTAAGCAAGAATGCAGTTGTGGGTTGTCATCAAAGCGTTCTAATAGCTTATATAAATGTGGCAACACTTTGACGTCATCAGTGCGATACACATGGGTTAACTGTTTAAGAATGACAGTGGGCGCTGCGTTATCACAAGCTTTTAATAGCAGTTTGATGGCCTCGCTATGCTTGTCCAAACGGGATAAGCCAAGAGCATAAGCGCTGATAAACTCCGCTTGCTGCCGCTGCGTCCGTGTTAGCCAATGCCAGCAGGTTTCTAGCGCGGTAATATCGTGCTGGGCGGCTTGCAGTAAACTGACTAGCGTCGTGGTTTCTAGCTGCTCAAATTCTGCTTTTGAAACTACCTTGTTCTTTTTTAGAAGTGGTAGTAACAACTTTAATTCATGCCAATTTTGATGAGCGCTATACACATCACTTGCCAA
Source organism: Shewanella sp. SNU WT4 (assembly GCF_006494715.1). Classification (NCBI taxonomy): domain Bacteria; kingdom Pseudomonadati; phylum Pseudomonadota; class Gammaproteobacteria; order Alteromonadales; family Shewanellaceae; genus Shewanella; species Shewanella sp. SNU WT4. The sequence continues at coordinate 1,207 of NZ_CP041151.1, read as the reverse complement.
TTTAAGCAAGGTGTTCGGGCTCTTACTCGTTAATGATAATTGCTGCAGGCTAGCGTTGGCTTTAATCAATTCCCCTTGCTGCAACCAGTAACGCAACTGCGTAATTTTGGCGCCTAATTGTGCTTCTGGATATTCGATGGCCTTAGCTAAATAGCTATCTCGCTCTTGATTTTTACCTAAGTGATGGGCAGCGCTGGCCGCCGAAAAGTAAGAGATCGCTGGGAACTCGCTAGAATCTGCCGCTTTAGCAAGGGAGTGTTCAGCTTGCTGCCAGTTTTCTTCAGCCAGGGCTAGTGCGCCAGTATAGTTGTGCTTTTTGGCGGCCTGCTGGCGCCAGCGCACAGGTAAATAGCGACTGCGAAACATTAAGCCTAGCAGGCCAACGATTAACATTTCGAGCAGTTTAACGGCGGACATAATCACAAATAGCGCGACCGCGGCAAAAATCAGGCTGGTCTCTAATTGCCAATCACCAAAGGCTATATATACATAGCCGCTATTGCCAAAGATATAAGGGCTTAAGCTCAGGCCAATTAAGATTACCACTAGATAAACAAGGGATTTAATCATTGTACTGCCTCGTTAACTAAAGGTGCTTCATCTTGCGCCATAGGTAATTGTCCATAACTTGTCAGCTGTTGTAATGGCTGGGTTGATTCAAGTTGAGGAATAGCCACCGGCTTAATTACTAAAGCAGATAACTTGTTCAAGGTATTGATGATGTGAGCGACTTGCTCATTATTGACGTCGTAATATTGCGATACCCATAAACTTGCGGTCTTAAGTGATGCGCTAAAGTTCACTTGGTCATTGCGATATAAGGCTAATTGCGCCTGCAGCAACTTATTCTTAATGTTCTCAGTAAGATACCAGCGCTGATCAGACGATAGCAAAGGGGTTATATTATTGGTTCTATGGCTAATAGTGACAAAATCTTTGGTAATAGTGTGCCAAGACTTAGCTAAATTGGCGCGCCAATCAGACCATGAAGAGCTGAGCTCTTGATTAGTATCTTCGGCGTTTGATTTGGTAATCTCGCGGTTTAGCGGCAATTGGTTAAGCATCTCAATGACTTGCTCAATACTTAGGGCTGAACTTGCTACATCCACAGGTGTGATGGATTGCACCATAGCTATATCTTTGGCGAAGGCTTTGCGTAAAGGAATTAACGCTGGATCATTGATGGCGGCAATGCGCTGATCAGCCG